>CAMAYU010000059.1 GCA_945862235.1 Schlesneria paludicola DSM 18645 | reverse complement strand
CACGTAGGGTGTGTGGAGTCTTCGGAACACACCATACTCGCGAACAATCTTGGTGCGTTCCGAAGACTCCACGCACCCTACTTCTCAGCTTCCCGCTTCCATGAATTGCAGCAAGTGGGTCTTGTCCTTCGGACGGCCCGTCTCCAGAGCGATGCAGGCCAAATGTTCCGCAGAGAATACTCGCGTGGGTACTTCTTCCACACCGAAGGAAACGGCCTGAGCAATCGTCCCAAAGCCGGGGCGACGGCACCGTAGGATGGACGCCCCGTCCGTCCGTCAAATTCTTCTTCACATTTCTCGCGAGAAGTGCAGAGGCACGGACGGACGGTGTGTTCCACTTCGCTTCGCACACTCTGCGGCAACTTCGTTCGGGTTGAGGTCAAGCAGGCGTTACTTCACGCTCTTCTCAATGAGCGAATCGTACTCCTCCGCCAACTGGTAGCGGCGGGCCTTTTTCGATGGGTTGGCGACGACGAGGAAATTCTCTTCGAGCCAGCGTTTGCAGAGGGCGGCGGCCGAGCGTGTTGTCATCTCGAAGAACTCGGCCACGTCTCCGGACGAGACCGTTTTCGTTTTCACGAACAGAGACAACACGGTTCGCTGCTGGGGCGTGAGCGACCGCAGTTGAGGGGCCTGATCGAGAGCCTGCTTGCGGCCCGCTCGTTCCGCCTGTGAGAGGACTTTGGAGAAGCTGTCCGCCAAGCCGTGGCAGAAGTAGGCCAGAAACCCGGTCACGTCGGCGGTGGCTCGCCCCAGATGGTAGTTGTGACTCTTCCCGACCGACAGCGCGTCGTAGTAACCCGGCAGGTTCTGGGCGTAATACTCCTCCAGCGAATAGATGCCGCGCAGGCCGTATCCGCCACGGTGCAGAATCAGTGTCGTCAGCAACCGGGCCGTGCGGCCGTTGCCGTCGTAGTACGGGTGGATGGTCGCGAACTGATAGTGAGCCAGCCCGGCGATGAGCGGGACCGGCAACTCTTGGCTCTGGATCTCGCGGGCGATCCAGGCAACCAGGTCGGCCATGAGTGGCGGGACATCGTGAGCTTCGGGCGGCAGGTAGATGATCCGCCCGCTACCGCTGTCGCGAATGACGTTCTGACCGTCGCGGTAGGTGGTCGGCTTTTTCTTCCCCGACATCACCAACCCGTGAATCGTCCGGACCAGACAATCGGTGAGCGGTTGGGTGTCATCGACCAAACTCTCGACGAACTCGACGGCGCGGTAGTAGTTTCGCACCTCGGTCTCATCACGCTCGCGGCCGGGAAACTTTCCGCCACCGGCCAGCACCTGCTCGACCTGGGACGGCGAGAGCCGGTTTCCCTCAATCTGCGTCGAGTAATGCGTGGAGAGCAGTCGTGCCGTCTGCCGCAGCGAGTTCAACATCGCCACCGTCAGCGGTAATCGGGCCACCGTCTGCCGGCAGGCTTCGACCTCCATCAGTGTCTTGGCGATCGCGGGAGTGATCTGGAATGTCGGCTGAAACATGGTGCCCGCGACGCTACCCAGCCCGCTGCATGGAGTCAATAAAGTGCGATGAAAGTGTCATGAATTCAATGCCGCCTGACACCTCTGTGGGCCGACAATGCTCGCGAAGGCAGCAGACGCAACTTGCCCGACACCGGCAGAGATGCCAATTGCCGCCGAGACTCCTGTTTGCTGCGGAGGATTTCAATCAGGTCAATCGTCATGTTTCACTTCGGTCGAATTGTGCATCAATCCGTGATCCTCACCTTCATCTCATCGCTGTTGGCTTTGAGTTCCGGGGCGTACATCGCGCTGGCTTTGGTGGGGAGGGCGCTGAACTGGCCGGGGATTTCGGCGCGGAGGCGGTAGCTGATCGAGTGCTTGCCGCGCATCAGTTGTCGGACGAAGAAGGAGACTCGTTCGTCGCGGAACTCGACGAACGCGCCCATCGAGTTGCCGTTGTAGCCGCTGCGGACTTCGACCGGTTCGAAACCGGCGGCCTTCAGGTCTTCGAAGAGGAGGTATTCGTAGTCATTTTTGCTGTCGATCTCCAATTCGATTTCGACGAGGTCGCCGCTCTTGAGTTGGCTCAGGTTGGGCAGCTCCGTCCGTTCGTACTTCTCGACCTTTTGCTTCACGGCCTGACCACGAGAGCCTTGCGCATCGACGGCCTTATCGACGCGAGTCAGCTTGTAGAACTTGCGGTCCACCTTCACCTCCAGGCCAGCCTTGGTGATGAAATCTTCCAGCGTGAAGTTGGTCTGGTAGACGTTGAAGTAGAGCGGGCCAGTTCCCTGCTTCTTCAGTTCCAGCGTGTGCTTGCCGGTCGTGACGGCGTCGCCTTCGAGGACGAACTTGTTGTCGAACGTGAACAGGTTCGACGAATCGACCTTCACCTCCTTCTGCTTCTGGCCGTCGAGCCAGACTTCGATAGTGAGATTCGGTTTGTCCTCGCCGCTCGCTTTCATGTAGTCGGCCAGAGCCTCGATGCAGACGGCGGTGTCGCGCGTGCTGTTCCAGTAGGTCGCGTGCTTGCGGTTGTTGAGGATGTATTTTACTAACCGAGACGCCCGAACATCTTGAGGGTTCGTCTTGGACAGCAGCTTCAGGTAGTAGGCGTTCGCCTCGATGTCGCTGCCGTACCAGTACCACCAGCCGCCGTCGGGCAGCTTCAGGTAGGCGGTCTGATTCTCGTCGTCCTGCACCACGAACTGTTCGATGTTCTCCAGGATCATTTTGAGTTTGTCGGCCTGCTGCTGCTTGTGCAGGGCGAGGCCGAACAGGGCCTTCGCGTAGACCGGCAGTTGCACGCGGTCGCGGTAGAGAAACTCGTTCATCTCGTTGTTCGAGATGTCAGCATCCACGAGGATCATGTAGACGAGGGCATCCAGCGCGTCGGCATGCTGTTTCTGTCGGACGTCCTTCTTGCCCCAGTTCTTGATCCATTGAACTTGCTCGTCCTGATAACGCTTGAGCCACTCGACGCCCCGTTCGAGAACGCCCGGCACGATGGCGACATCGTTCGCCTTCGCAACCTGCAAGCCGTGGACGACTACTGCCGTGGTGTGAGGCCACGAATGTTCGCCGTAGCCGCTGAACCAGCCCCAGCCTCCGTCCGAGACCTGCATCGACGTGAGCCGTTCCAGTCCGTCCTTGACCATCGCACGGACCTCGTCCTCGTCGAAGACGGGATTGCGGTCGAACCGCTTCCAACGCTTGGCCCGTTCGACGTCTTCGCCGATCTCCTGCACGTTGAGGTTCGTGCGCTTCGCCTGAATATCCTTGAGGTTGAGCTGCATCTCGAGCAGTACGCGCTGCGTGATGACCGTGGGTAAAAAACGGTTCAGCGTCTGCTCGGTGCAGCCATACGGATAGTCAACCATGTACGGCAGGGCATCGACCATCGCTCCGGCGAGCGTCGGTGTGAAGCGGGCTTCGAGGCGCGACTCGTTCGGACGCCGGGCCTCGGGGACATCGAACGTCACCTTGCCCGAGGCGTCGGCGGGACGGATCGCACCGCTGAACGATTCGGTCTTCAGCATCCCGTGAACGTAGACCGGGAAGGTCATCTGCATCGCATCCGACTCCTCGTCGGAGAGGGCTTTCACGGTGATGCTTGTCGTCCCCTGATCGGTCACTTTGACGCGCCAATCAACGCGCTGTTCGCCGCCCGCCGCGAGCATGATCGTTTGCGTGACTTCTTTCACCCAAGGGGGTGCGTCTCCGGGTGCGAGGATCGAGAGCAATTTGCCGTCGAGCTCCAATGCGACTTCAACCTGCTTCTCGGTCTTGAGATAGCTGTGGACGTTGGCCGAGATGACGACTTCGTCTTTATCAACGAAGAACCTCGGGGCTTGAAGCCGAACCAAAAGGTTCTTCTTCGTGGTGACTTCGGTCTCACCCTGCCCGACCTTAGTGCCGAGGCCCATCGCCCAGGCCTTGACCTTCCAGCCGGTTAGGCTCTCGGGCATCTTGAAGCGGACTTCGGCGACCCCTTCGGGGCTTGTGGTGATCGCGCCGGCCCAATAGGCGGTGTCGGCGAAGTTTGAACGGATCGTTGGCTGCTGCATTGCGCCGCCTTCTGCACCAGCGCCAGCCTTGTCGGCGGCTCCGAAAGCGGCGGCGTTTTTGGCCATCGGCGCGGCGTCAGCGACCATTGCACTTTCCGTAGCGGCCATCGGCGCGGGAGGCCCACCCGGCGCAGCGGACATCGCCATCGCGCGTCCTCGGCGAGTGGCGGTTGTCACCATTTGTCCGCCTCCTTGTCCGCCGCCCATCCCACCTCCACCAAGCCCCAAGCCTTCCATCCCGCCGAAGACGCCGAGGTCTTTCATTGGTGTCTCGTTATTCTTCAGCAGGTTGCCGAAGACGCGGTCGAGCGTGCAGTCGCGTTGCGGGTGGTGGTGCCGACGCCACTTCCAGAAGAACTCTTTGATTTCCGGGACGTTGCTGCCGCCCGAGATGTATTCGACCGACTTGTCGTAGACGCTGAGGACCGTCGAACCGACGAACGGCTCGCCCGTGTGGTCGGTCAGTTTGATTTTGACCGTGGCATCGGCGCCCGGTTTGTATTCGGCCTGTGACGGCAGGACTTCAACGTTGATGATCCGTTTCTCGGGCGGAACGACGACTTCGCGCATCTCTTGGTGATACTTGCCGTCAGCGATGGTGAAGGCTTCGAGGAAGAAGTTGGGCATGTCCTTCTGCACGACCGCGACCTCCTCGACCGTGTTCTTTCCCTTCAAGCGGATGACCGTGGGCGGGAGATAGACGCCGTTCGACGGACGGACGAACAGCACGACGCAGCCGTCGGGTTTGTTGGTCGTGACCATCAGCTTGACGGTTTCACCGGGAGCGTATTCCTGCTTGTCGGTGATCAGTTCGAGATCGTTAAAGCGGAACTCGCGGCCGTCGAAGCCGTCGCCGCGCACCACGAAGACGTAACCGCCTTCAATCGTGTGTTCCTTGGCATCGGTCAACTTGTACGAGAGCCGGTACTGTCCCGCCTTGCTCGCGGCGATCTGCTGCTGGGCGCGACCGGCCTCATCGGTGTTGAGCTTCCACGTCTGCGCGGCCTCTTCGACCGGCTGCTGCTTCGCGTCGTAAGTCACCTTGAACAGGGTCAGCTCGCCGGTTCCCTTGACCGGCTTGTTGTCGATGGTGTGCGCGTCGAGGTTCGCGAGGACCGTGTCGCCGACTTTGTAGTGGCCTCGATCGACCCAGGTGAAGACGCGGAAGGGCTGCCGTGCGACGAGGACGCTGCCCGTCCCGACGATCGTGCGCCGCGATTCGTCCACGACCTCGGCCGTGATTGAGTACGAATGGTCTTCGTCGCCGTGTATCGCTTTGGCTGGCATCGTGTCGATTTCCACGAGAACCTCGCCCTCGGGGCCGATCTCGACTTCTTGTTCCGCGATCACTTCGGGCGGGCCGGGGTTGTGGCCAATCCACCAGCCGATCGGACGGAAGCAGCCCCAACGAGCGAAGCCGGGATACCAGTCGTAATCGTTCGCGAACCAGCCGTAGCCTCGCCCGTAGAACCAGTCCCACTTGGCGGTCGGATGCCAGTGGTTGTCATGAGCCGTTCGCAGCACCTTGTACTTCACCTTCCCCTTGGTCACCGGGGCACCGAAGAAGTACTTGGCTTTGATCTTCGCCGTGACCTTCTCACCGAGGGCCACCGGTTCGGTCGGGGCATCGACCGTCACTTCGTACTCGGGCTTCTTGTACTCTTCGACGCGGAACGAACCGCCCTCGAAACCGTTGTTCAAGTCGGGCCGCTTGAGAAGCAATTGGTAAGTACCAAGCATGGCTCCCTTGGGCAGAGGAAATTCACCCTCAATGCCACCGAATTTGTCGGACTTGTAGACCTTCTCCAGGATGGTCTCACCCTGAGGATTGTTGATTCGGATGGTGAAGTCCTGATTGGCGAACTCAGTCTTGTCGGGCTGGTCGTACTTGCTCGTCTGAATCCAGAACTTGAACTTCACGGCCTGTTCGGGCCGATAGACGGGGCGGTCGGTGATCGTGAAGACACGTGTGGCGTTGTAGTCCTGATCGTGTCGCTGTCCCCACCAGGCATGAGTGAACCCGGTGTAGGCCAATCGCCCGGCCTCGGTCTTCGCGACGATGAGCCATTGATTCTGGTGCGGCATCTTCGCCGCAGGCAGCGTGATGAGACCGTTCGCGTCGGTGAACTCGGAGAAGTTGATGATCCTCACGTTCGATCGTTGCTTGCCATCTGCGGTCTGTTCTTGCCTCCAGCCGAAGAACTCGACATTGGCCTTCGCGATCGGCTGCCCCGTCACGGCATCGGCGACGAAATGGAGTGACTGCCC
This sequence comes from Schlesneria paludicola DSM 18645, assembly GCA_945862235.1. Lineage (GTDB taxonomy): Bacteria > Planctomycetota > Planctomycetia > Planctomycetales > Planctomycetaceae > Schlesneria > Schlesneria paludicola_A. The sequence goes on along the minus strand of CAMAYU010000059.1, from coordinate 25,635 downwards.
ATCGAGCGGCTTTCGCACGATCGCCGCGTCGGCGATCCAGACAACCACGCGGCTGTTGTGGCCTCCGTCCAACTTGGCCCTCAGCAAGTAAGCCCCCGCCTTCTGCAACGGCGTGGTGACTTTGATGACGCTGTCGAGATGCTCGGGCTTCGGCGTGAGGTCCAGCTTCCACGAGGCAACCGTCTCACCGAGGTACTTAGCCTCATTGTTCGTGACGATGCGATAGCCCACGTCTTGGATGTTGAACTTGTTCCAGTCCAACTCCGCCGGAGACGACTTGAGGTACGCCTTCACGTCGTCGAGCAGCTTGTCGATCTTGATCGAGACCGCTTCAAACGAGACCTGCTTCGCGTTGCGGAAGCGGAAATCGACCGTGGCCCCTTTGCCCGGAACGGCCACCTCCATGTTCTCGAAGCGACCCCAGTTCTTCACGATCTGATCGAGCCGCGCCTGGCGATGGTCTTCGTTGCCGAACTTGGCCAGCGCGACCTTCCATGCTTCGGCGGCCTTCACGTACTGGCGGCGGTCTTCGTAACTCTGCGCGACCTGATCGCCGGACATCTTCGAGTAATCGTCCTTCGCTCGCTCGGCTATCTGACGGAAGAGTTTGATCGCGTTGAACTCGTCATCCAGCTTGAGCCGCTTCACACCGGTCGCTAGCTTCGCGATGGTCTCATTGTCGCCGAGAGTGTGAACGGCAAACGGGCCGCTTTCGTCCTTGTCGTCATCGCTCCCCGAACCGCCTTGCAGCCACGCCATCGTCTGCACGCCAAACTGCCGGTGCAGGAAGGTGGCGAACGCAAAGTCGGCTTCGTTGCGGACGCTGATGTCAAACTCAGAGGCTTGAGTCAGCATCCATCGCCAGCGTTCACCGTCCGACTTGGCTTCGTCCCAAGACTTGGGAACGCGATGGAACACCGGATTGCCGTCCGCATTGACCGGTGCCCCCTTCGTGTCGCCTCCACCGGGAAAACCACCAAAGCCGCCACCGTGCCAGCCCCACCGACTCCCCTCTTCGTAATCAGGCAATGCGGCCAGATCGGTCAACGCCTGCAACCGCCACGCTTCAAGCGAACCGAGTTGCTGCGCGAACTCAAGAAAGAACTGAGCGACCTCCCCCTTCGCGTCATCCTTCACCGCGAGCGGGATCGCCTGCTGAAGCAACTGCATCGAACGGACTCGGTCCCGCTCGTGCGACGACACGTACTGTCCGCCGCCGCGATGCGACCCGCGCTGGAACTTGCCCGCAATGAGGAAGCCGCCGTGATCGACGTACTGCGTGTACATCTGAGCCGCACCGCGCAGCAGCCGCCAGTTTTGCGGATGAGCCTTCACGGATGCTTCAATCAGTTCGTCCGTCTCTTCCACGCGCCCAAGCTGTTGCAGCGACTGCACGGCTCGCTGGAGATCGCTCGCCACGGCGTTCGCATCCGTCTTGGGATCGAGAGCCAGTTTGCGCGAGCCTTCGTACGCGACTTTGAAGTTCCCGGCATCAAACTGCTTTTGCATCGCGTTTCGATTCACCGGCTTCCCCGTTTCCTCAGCGACCAACCACCACGAGGCGACACACAGCGAAACAGCACAAATGAAGACAGTCAGCTTCCGCATGATGCGAACCCGTTCCTTGAGCGAAGAGAAAAACCGGTCGTCCGAACCGCAGGGCAAGTATATACCTCAAGCGGCACAACGTGAGTGTCTCCGAGCGGGGCGGCGTCAGCTCCTCGGTACTTCCCAAGAGGGCTTACGCCCAAGAACCAGGGGGCTTACGCCGGCCCGCTCAGATATCTCATCACTGACCGCGCGAGACATCGCGAGGCACCGATGGCGCAGAGACACCGCGGCTACAGACGCTGTTCGGTGGCACAAAGTTCCCCCTCAGGCCGAGGCGATAAGGTGACTGGCAAAAGTTGTCAGACCCACAAATCAGGGGGGGGGCGTGAGTGTCACGGAGCGCAGCGACTACTTTTGGAGACAATCCGTTTCAGGGACTCGCCTCAGATGAGCAAGCCGGGGATTACCTTGCCGCCGTTGACGAGCGGGACGGGACGGCCGAGTGGATCGGGGTACTCCTTGTCGGCATCGATCCCGAGCAACGTGTGGATCGTGCGCAGGAGATCGCTCACGCTGACAGGATCGCTCGTGGGATAAGCGGCTTGGTGGTCGGTGGAGCCGATGATCTGGCCCGGCTTCACTCCGCCTCCCGCGAACAGGATGCACTGCGCCATCGACCAATGGTCGCGCCCGGCCTGCGCGTTGACGCGCGGCGTGCGGCCCATCTCCCCCATCATCACGACCAGCGTGCTCTCAAGCAGCCCGCGTTGTTCGAGATCGGTGATGAGTGCGGCGAAGGCTTTGTCTGCCGGTGGAATCAGGTCGCCCGCGAGACTCGGGAAGCAGTTGAAATGGACATCCCAGCCGGGTGCGTCGATCCCGACGAACCGGCATCCCGCTTCAATCAATCGGCGACCGAGCAGCGCGCTCTGGCCGATCTGAGTCATGCCGTAGGACTCGCGCACGGCGGCGGACTCGGACTGGATGTGAAACGCCTTGCGTGCGGCCGGGGACGTGATGAGGTCGCGAGCCTTCTCGTAATAGGTACTCATCGCGGCGGCGCGGCCCGTGCGAGGTCGCGTCCCTTCCAATCCCGAGAGGAGTCGTTGACGCAGCTCGGCGCGTTGGCCGGAAATGCCGTCCACTTGGCCGAGGTCACGGACTTCGAAGTCAGGCTGGCTGGGATCCGCCTCGATGACGAACGGCGCGTACTCGGCACCGAAGAAACCGGGGCCACCGGCGGACATCGGTTGCGGGAGGTTGATGTAGGGCGGAACGGCGCGGAGGTTTTGAGCGGTGGGCGTTTGTGTGCCAGCCTCAATTACGCTTCGGGTGGGTGTGTTGCCGAGCTCTCGGGCGACGATGGAACCAAGCGACGGGAAAAGTTCGTTTGTGGGGACCGGGTACTCGCCATCAGCAAACGTCGGGCGGTGGCCGGTCATGACGTAGTGGTAGCCGGTCGAGTGCCCGTTGTCGGTGTGACTGTGGCTGCGCACGACGGAGAACTTGTTGGCGATCTTCGCGCAGTTTCGGCAATGCTCGGTGAAGATCACGCCCGGCAGCGCGGTGCTGATCGGCTGGAACGGGCCGCGAATTTCAGCGGGCGCGTCGGGCTTGGGATCCCACATGTCCTGCTGCGGCGGGCCACCTTCCAAAAAGATAAAGAGGCACGACTTGGCCTTCGCGTCGCGTCGGCCGTCGGTGCGGTTGGCTTCTTCCGCACGCAGCAACTTTGGCAGTGTGAGTCCCGCGAAGAGCGAGGTCGCGCCCAGATGCAGCGACTGGCGGCGCGTCAGTCCATCACAACGACGATAGCTGCGGGAACCGAATTGAAAGTCGAGCATCGTCGTGTCTCCAAAATGCTGTAGGACGGGCACTCTTGCCCGTCCCTTTCCCTCTGTTGCCATCAGTGGTTGTACAGAAATTCTTTCGTGTTCATCACGGCCCAAAGCATGTCTTCGATGGCCTGTTGTCGGTCGGTGTTGGTCGCTTTCAATGCGGACTGCATCAACGTGAGTTCGTCTGGACTGGGAAAGCGAGTCAGCGTGTTCAGGTAAACTTCCTCGATCACCTCCGCATCGGATTTCGCCGACAACGCCCACTGGCGAGCCAGCCCATGACGGTGGCCCAGCTTCGCGTTCACTTCGGGTGAGTTCAACAGATACAGCGCCTGCGAGATGCTCGGTTCGTTGCTTCGTTCGCACTCGCAGACCGTCGCGCGAACGGGCCGTCCGAAGATGCGGAAGAAGTACGACGGCATCCGGTTGTCCCACACTTGGATGGATCGGACTCCCTCGGGCCAGCCGTTGAATTTTTCGGGGACGCCGGTCGTCTGGCAGATCGCGTCGAGCAGCACTTCGGCAGGCATCGTTTTCGGGCGGGCGTGTGAGAAATGCTGGCGGTCATCTCGGTTGGCCGCAGTCGCCGAGCCGAGTTGATACGCGCGTGACGCGAGCAACGTGCGAGTGAAGGCCTTCAAGTCGAAGTGTTTCTCTTTGAGATGCGACTCCAATGCGGTGAGCAGCGGTTCGTTGGAGGCCGGGTTGGTAGCTCGCATGTCGTCGATCGGATCGACGAGACCGCGACCGAAGTAGTGCGACCACGTTCGGTTGGCGATGGCCCTCGCGAAGAACGGGTTGTTCGGTTGAGTCAGCCACGCCGCGAGAACCTGTCGGCGATCGGTCACATTCGTGAAGTCAGCGGGCTGCGCTCCGAGTGCCCGCGCGGGAATGAGTTCCCCCGTGCGCGGATGCTTGGCGTCGGGACCAACACGCGCGACGACCGCTTCGGTTCCGTCAGGCAATCGCTTGAGAGCCGTCCCCGTAAAGAAGCCCGCGAGGCCAGCGTAGTCGTCCTGGCTCCAGCGTTCGCTCGGGTGATGATGGCACTGAGCACACTCGATTCGCACGCCGAGAAACAACTGGCTCACCGCGCGACTGGTCACTTCCGGCTGGTCGAGCGACTTGAAGAATGCGGCCGGACTCTCACCCTGAACGGCTCCTTGAATCGTGAGAATCTCACGGACGAACTCGTCGTAAGGACGGTTCGTCTGAAACTGTTTTCGCAACCAGCGTGTCAGCCCGACCGTCCCTTGGGGCGTGATTTTTAGCTTATCTGCCTTGAGCAGGTCGGACCATTTCATCGCCCAATAGTCGGCGTATTCGGAGCGATCTAGTAGCGCATCGACCAGTTTGGCTCGCTTGTCAGCAGACGGATCGCTCAAGAATCGGCGGGCTTCGGTGGAGGTCGGCAACGTGCCGATCACGTCGAGAAACGCACGGCGTAGAAACCTCGCGTCGTCGATGAGGTCACTCGGTGGAATGCCGAGTCGCGTGAGTTTGTCCCAGACGTGCGTGTCGATGAAGTTTGCTTCGGGCGGTCGCGCGAACGTGCTGCCGGGACGCGGCAACACGACGCGACAAATGGCAACGTGACCGAGGTATCTCACGAGGACCGCCGCCTCGCCCGGAATGTCACTCGCCTGCAACAGTCCGCGTGTGTTGGCGTCACAGATGTGGGTTGCATTCGAGAGATAGTCGGCCTCGATCGTCGCACAGCGTCGTCCGCCCACATCGTCGATCGCCGTAACTCGCAACTGTTGTGAACCATTCGCGGTGAGGACGATCTGTGCTGGCTCGACTTCAATCCCAATCACACGCCGTTCATCGGTGATGTGCAGCGGCGCGCCAGCGGCGATCCAGCGCATGATTCGCTGATACTGCGGGCTACCCAACGTGAACTTCTGACCACCGCCGTGCGGTACCGAGGCGGTTCCCTTTCGCAGGAGCAGGCTTTGCTCGGGTGCGGTCACGGCGACGCGACGCCCCTTCCCTTCCTTCACCAGCGAATCGTGATCGAAGGCTTCATCGAATCCGAGCAGACTCAATTTGAAGCCGTTCTGTCCTTCCGCCTTCCCGTGGCAACCGCCCGAATTGCAGCGGGCCTTCGTCAGGATCGGCTGCACTTCATGAATGAACGAGACGGGAGCCGGTTGCCGCAAGCCGGTCACGGTGACGGGCACCTCCAACTCGACCGTACCCAGCCGGACGACGATGTGTGAGCTTCCTTCACTAATCGGATGAATCAGTCCGTCCACGCTGATGCTCACGATGGCCGGCGGACGGACGGCATAGGTCACTTCGCGCGAGACATCTCGCGACATCTCCCCGGTGCGATTCGTCACCAACAACTGCTGGCTTGCCTCCGGCCGATCGAGCTGGACCGCCACGGGACTGACGCTCAACTGAGCTTCCGCGTGAGACGGCAACCATGCGGCACTGCACGTCCACACAATGGCGATTGAACCGAAGAGCCGTGCTGGATTCATGGGGGTGGAGTCTCGGTCGCTCATTCTGAATCAAACTGAATCAACGATGACGAAAGGCAGCTTGGTCACGATCGTCAAAGGAAGACCGGGAAAACACATCCGGCACATCTTATTCGAACTGGCTCCGACTGCAATCCAGCTTTGAAAACCACGGGCTGATAGGTGAGCTGCTTAAACGCGGCCCTCTGGAGAGCGCGCTGGCGTTGTGAATCGACCAAGCAACGCGCACCCCAGAGCGTCGCGGTTAAACTCGCAAGCGCCTCATGCTTGGGCGCGAGAGGTATAACTTGACCTCACGCGGTTGGAGTTATGGCGTTTCCCAAGTGCTTGACTCGGCGAACCGGATTGAGGTTCGGGAGCCGCCACTCACTCGAACAACACGCTCTTCCCGCGATGAAACGAGGATGGTAAACATCCTCCGCCTTCCCGCTGACGGAGCGATGATGGCTGCGTTGAAGCCAATGCGACGAAGGGGACTGTATTGAGTCCAGCTCTGAAACCGCCGACCAACATCGACAAGGCCGCGTTGCTTCTCAAGCGACTCGCGCCTGCGTCGTTGACTAAGATCCTGGATATCCTCGGTCCCGAACACGCGCAGCGACTCCATGCCGTCATGGCGGGCATTTCAAAGCGTCCCGATTTCGCCATCCTTTCCGAGCAGGTTCTTCAAGAGTTCCGTGAGCTTCAACAGGAAGTGCGAGACTCGGTGGGCGACTCGGCACTTTTGACTCGGGTGCAAGCCGGAGTCCCCGCTCCGTCAATTTCCCCCTCCGCTGCCGTGGTATCGCCCGCTCCTGCCGACGACGCCTCGACCATGTCCACACCTGTTTTTCCTGCTGACTTAGACAATCCCTTGCTGGAACTCCAAGCGACACCCGCCGCAGTGATGTCGATCGTCTTGCAACGCGAACCTCCCAGCGTAATGGCCCTCGTACTCAAACAGCTTCCTCCCGAGGTCACGAGCCGAGTGATGGAGCAGTTGCCTCCCGAGGTGCGTCAACAGACATTTGTGTTGTTGACGGGAACGAAGCAGGTCAACCCCGTTGCGGTGCGGGGCGTGCTCAAAACGATTGCCCAAGCCTGTCGCGCGGTCGATCCGACGGCGGCCGAACAAGGTGACACCCGCTTCAAAGACCTCGTCAACCTGCTGCAGAAGTTCGAGCGGGAAGAGCGGATCCGACTGATCGGCGTGCTGAACGAATCGGACCCCGAGCTGGCCAAGCAGATCGACGACTTGCTGTACGACTACACCGACCTGATGCGCATTGAAGATCGCTCCGTACAAAAGATTCTTTCGCAGCTCGAACAGAGAACCGTGGCCTTGTCCATCAAGACTGCCCCGGAAGACCTCCAACAGAAGGTCATGAAAAATCTGTCCGAGCGAGTGCGCGGCATGTTGGCCGAGGAAATGGAATTGCTTGGCGTGGTCCCCAACGCGAAGGCCGATCCGGCTCGCCGCGAAATCGCCGACGCCATCCGAGGTCAAGACAAGGAAGGGACGCTGGTCTGGCTGGAAGAAGCCTGACGTGCGGCTGAGTGACCTCCTCGGCAAGTTCGATGGTTTTATGACTCGCTTGGTCGTTGATGCGATGTCCGGGTCGAGTATAAAGGGAGTCCATACACGCTCTCTGCCCAGCTCATCGAAGTCCCGGTGCTTGCCACGGCTGGAGGGAACAAGAGACTCCTTCTGTGACTGCTGCCGCGAACACCTCTGCCGATCCGATGCCGCCGCTGCGCGAGGCCCTGCTCCACTACTGGGGCTACGATTCTTTTCGACCGTTGCAGGCGGAGGCGATGCGGGCGGTCGTTGAACATCGCGACTCGGTCGTCGTGCTGCCGACCGGCGGTGGGAAGTCGATCTGCTTTCAAGCTCCCGCCGTGACGATGCCCGGTTTGGCGGTCGTGGTCTCGCCGCTGATCTCACTGATGAAGGATCAGGTTGACGCGCTGATCGAGTGCGGCATTCCGGCCGCCGGCGTGAACAGCTCGCTCCCGCCGAGAGAGCTGCTCCGCGTGGCAGATCGAGTGCGACGGGGCGAACTGAAGTTGCTATACGTCGCGCCCGAACGGCTCTGCACCGAGAAGATGCTGTCGTTCCTCGACGACGCCAACGTCTCGTTCTTCGCGATCGACGAAGCCCACTGCATCAGCGCGTGGGGCCACGACTTTCGGCCCGAGTACCGGATGCTGAAGCAACTGCGAGCGCGGTTTCCCAAGGCGGGCGTTCATGCCTACACCGCGACCGCAACACAGCAGGTGCGCGACGACATCATCCAGCAGCTGGGACTGCGTAACGCCGAGCAGCTCGTCGGTTCGTTTGATCGCGCGAATCTCATTTACCGCGTGGTGCGGAAGAGCGACATCCTCAAGCAGGTTCGGCAGGTAATCGACTCGCATGCCGGTGAGTCGGGCATCGTCTACTGCATCTCGCGGCGTGAGGTCGATGAGATCGCGGAGGCTCTGTCGCGAGCGGGCTACAAGGCGAAGCCGTATCACGCGGGGCTGTCTGACCACGACCGGCACAAGCATCAGGATGAGTTCCTCAACGACGACATTCAGATCGTGGTCGCGACCGTCGCGTTCGGCATGGGGATCGACAAGTCCGACGTGCGGTTCGTGGTTCACACCGGTTCGCCCAAGTCGCTCGAACACTATCAACAAGAGACCGGTCGTGCGGGACGCGACAGCCTCGATGCCGACTGTTGGCTGTTTTGGACAGTGGCCAACTTCATCACTTGGCGGAAGATGCTCAGTGATCTGCCGCCCGATGCGTTCAAGCAGTCGGACGAGAGCCTCCGTTCGATGGAACGGTTCTGCAACGGAGTCGTCTGCCGCCACAAGGCACTCGTCGAACACTTCGGTCAGAGTTATCCCGGTACCAACTGCGGCGCGTGCGATGTCTGCTTGGACCAACTCGAACTGGTGGCCGACTCAAAAATCATCGCTCAGAAAATTCTGTCGTGCGTCGTGCGGCTGAAAGAGAGTTTCGGAGCGGGCTACGTCGCGCAGATTCTCACCGGTTCGCAAGAGGCTCGCATCATGGACAGCGGGCACGATCAAATCAGCACGTACGGGCTGCTCAAAGAACATGCCAAGTCGCACGTTCAGGATTGGATCGAGCAACTCGCCTCACAGAACTACATGAAGCGCGTTGCCGTCCGATCGGGTGACTTCCAAGTTCTCGCCGTGACGCCCGAAGGTTGGCAGGTGCTGCGCGGCGAAGTGGCTCCGAATCTGCTTCGCCCTGCCGAAAAGAAGGGGAAAGCGGCGCGCGGGACACGTACAGAAACGGCTTCTACGGCTTCGTGGGACGGCGTCGATCGCGGTCTGTTCGATGTGCTGCGCGGAGTCCGTCGCAAACTGGCGACCGAGCGCGGGGTGCCGCCGTTCATCGTGTTTGGCGACACGACGCTGCGAGATCTCGCGCGACAAGTGCCCACCACGCTCGAAGCCTTCCGCCACGCCCACGGTGTCGGGGACAAGAAGACGGCGGAGTACGGCGATGTCTTCGTCGAGACGATTCGTTTGTACTGCGCGGAACACGGCTTGGCCGCCGATCAGGGGCAGGGAGTCGAGTCCGCAACAGCCGCTCCTTCACCGAGCAACCCCCGCACAAACTCACGCCGCGCAGAAGCGCCAATCGAAACGAAACCGGTCTCCACCCTGGTCTCGAAGCAGATCGCCTTCGACATGTTTCAAGCAGGCCAATCGCTGCCCGAAGTTATGGCGGCCACCAACCGCGCCAAGTCCACGGTGTCGGAGTATCTGGTCGAGTTCATCCACGAAATGGAGATCAGCAACCCCGAGCCGTGGGTCGATGCGGCCACGTTCGCACGCGTGATGGCGGCCGCACGCATCGTCGGCATCGAGAAGCTTCGGCCACTCTTCGAGACCCTCGAAGAGAACGTCACCTACGATGCGATCCGCATCGCAGTGGCCTGCCTCCAACACCTCCCACCAGAAGAGGCCGAAGCGGCTATGGTCGAGCCGTGAGACCGTACCGCGCAACAGTGCATTCGTAGTGCAGGCGGCCCGCCTGCACACATTCTGCTTCGCCAAAGAAATACGGCCACTCCGCCTCAACAGCACAGGCGAGCCACCTGTGCTGCGCTGCCACACAACAACACGCCGTCAGCCTTCCGACTTCGGCTCAACAACGGCAATGGTTTCCACCACGAGGTCGCTCGGGATGCGGGCCATGCTGGCGAGTTTGTCCCCTTCGTCGAGGCGGATGATGCGGACGCCTTGAGTGTTGCGGCCGATCTCACTGATGTCGCCTGCGCGGACACGCTGAATCTTGCCGACCGATGTGACCATCAGGACATCATCCTTGTCGGTGACGGCGAGAACTTTGACCACTTGGCCGTTGCGGGCGGTCGCTTTGATGTCCTTGAGACCCTTCCCGGCGCGACGTTGGCGGCGGTAGCCCTTCACGGGGACATCGGCTTCTGGTTCTGTTTCTGATTCGGCCGCGACTTCACTGTCTGCCTCATCGGCTTCTGGTTCGGAGGCGTCGTCCAGGGCACCCGCATCATCGGGAATGTCTCCTTCTGGAAGAGAGCCTTCGATGGCGGCAGCCTCTTCCCCTTCAACCACTCCGGTTCCGATGGCCGTGCGTTTGCCGAAGCCGTTCTCGCAAACGGTGAGCAGGCTCATCGACGGGTCGGCGAGGACCATGCCGACGATCGTGGCTCCCTTGGTGAGGTTGATCCCTTTCACGCCCGACGTGTTGCGGCCCATGCTGCGGGCGTCGGACTCGGAGAAGCGGATCGCCATGCCGCTCGAAGTGGCCAACAAAACATCTTGTCCCGGCGAGACGATCATCGCTTCGATCAGAGCGTCTTCGTCACGGAGGTTGATCGCGATGATCCCTCCCTTTTGCGGACGTTTGTAGGCCGACAGCGGCGTCTTCTTCACCAGGCCCTTCTTCGTGGCCATCATCAGGAAGCGAGTCTCATCGAACTCGCGCACCGCTACACACGCACTGATCCGGTCGCCCTCGGGGAGTTGCAGCAGATTGACGAGTGCCCGGCCCTTACTGGTCCGGCTTTGCATCGGCAGGTTGTAGACCTTCTCCCACAGGACTTTCCCCTTGTCAGTGAAGAAGAGGAGCCACGCATGAGTGCTCGCGACGAAGAGGTGCTCGATGGCATCTTCCTCGTCCGCCTTGGCACCGGTAATCCCGCGACCGCCGCGATGCTGAGACTGATACGTGTTGAGCGGCATGCGCTTGATGTAGCCGCGCTGCGACAGCGTCACGACCATCGGCTCTTCAGTAATGAGGGCTTCGTGATCGTAGTCGCCCAGTTCTTCCCCGGTGATTTCCGTGCGACGCTTGTTTCCGTACTTATCCTTGATGGCGAGCATGTCGTCACGGACGACCGCTTGAATGTGGGCTTCGTCCGACAACAGGAACAGATGTCCCTTGATGTCGGTCAGCAGCTTGCCGTGTTCATCGCGGAGCTTCTCCCGTTCGAGATTGGCCAGCGAACCGAGCTGCATCGACACGATTGCTTCCGCCTGATTGGCCGACAACGTGTAGTACGACTTCGCGCCGTACTCTTGCTCAAACATCTCGAAGGCATCGTCGCCGACAGCTCGCTTGATGAGCGGCCCTGGCACCTCGATCAGTTGCAACCGCTCTTTGGCTTCGGCTCGACTGGCCGAACCGCGAATGGTGGCGATGACTTGATCGAGGTCGATCTGCGCGATGAGCAAGCCTTCAACGGTGTGCTTCCGTTTGCGAGCCTCACCCAACAGGAACTCGGTCCGCCGACGAATAACCGTCACGCGATGCCGGATGAACTCGACCAGCATTTCCTTCAGCGTGAGCAGCTTGGGCCGGTTGCCGACCAGCGCGAGCAGGATCACGCTGACCGTCGATTGCAGCGGCGAGAACTGGAAGAGCTGATTGAGAACCGTTTCCTTGTCGCCGTCCCGTTTGATGGCGATGTGCAGACAAGTCTGCCATGCAGGGAGCGTGCGGTCGGTGAGGTCCGTGACGCGGCTGATCCCTTTGATTCGCTCGTCCTTCACGAGTTGTTCGATCTTTTCGCGGATGCGGTCGCGCGTTTCGAGATGCGGGATCTCGGTCACTTCGATGATGTCGGTGTTCTTTTCGGTGATGAACCGAGTCTTGGCCCGCAGTGTCAGCGTGGAGCGGCCGGTCATGTACGCCTGCCGAATTCCCATCCGTCCGCAGATGACGCCGCCGGTGGGAAAGTCTGGACCGGGCATGACTTCGAGCAGATCGTCCAGCGTGCTGTCGGGATCGTCGATCAGCCGGATGGTCGCGTCACAAACTTCGGCCAAGTTGTGCGGCGGAATGCTCGTCGCCATTCCGACTGCGATGCCGTTCGATCCGTTGACGATCAGGTTCGGGAACCGAGACGGCAGCACGACCGGCTCGCGGTTCCGCTGGTCGTACGTCAGGACGTAATCGACGGTGTCTCGTTTGAGGTCGTCCAGCATTTCAGCCGCGACCGCCGAGAGGCGGGCTTCGGTGTACCGCATCGCGGCGGGAGGCATCCCGGCCAGCGAACCGAAGTTCCCTTGCTTGTCGATCAGCACCTCGCGCTGATTCCAGTTTTGAGCCAGTCGCACGAGCGTCGGATAGATCGAGCCATCACCGTGCGGGTGATAGTTACCGCTGGTGTCGCCGCAGATTTTGGCGCATTTGACTCGCCCTGAGTTTGGTCCGAGGCTTAGATCGTTCATCGCGACGAGAATGCGGCGTTGCGAAGGCTTCAGCCCGTCGCGCACGTCCGGCAATGCACGACTGATGATGACCGACATCGCATACGTGACATAGCTCGTCCGCATCTCATCTTGGATGGCGATATCGACAACGCGATCGCGGGATGCCGCTCCAGTGGCATGGGGATCGAGGGGAAGATTCGGATCGTTCGGGGTTCCGTCACCTTGGGACAATCGCGGACTCCTTGAGTCGAAAAACACCGCTTCGCCCGGCACGCCGAAGGGATTGGGCGGTTGGGAACGCGGCTGATCGGACGACCACGGGTTGCATCAATGCATTCCGTGGAGACAGTCGTGGAACAGGCGGAATGGTACTGGAAACGAGGCTCATTCTCAACGAACCGGACGAAGTGGCTCGGATGGAGAAGTCCCTGTTTTTGTAGGACTCGGCAGCGCCTGCAGGAGTTTCAGTGGCGGACACTGCGGGACCGGTGTCGATGCGATCGGTCTCGCGCCAATTGTGATCGCGTGCGCGGTCGTGATTGGCTAATTAGGCGACCGGCAAGACTTGTCCTACCCACACCAACCCGAAGTGTGAACGAGGGCGAAGTTGATCGACGACCACGTTCACACTTCGGGTTGGTGTGTTCGGTAAATTATTTCTGGCCGGTCGCCTTACTTCGTGCCGGCCAGCCAGGTGACTCGTCTTCAGTCGTTTAACCGTGTGGGCAACGCCCCGCGCATCGACTAGCGAGATGACGTTAAATGTCGTTCGACGCGCGGGGCGTTGCCCACGCGGCTAAACGATGGCCATCTTGCGAACTGAGGTTGCCAGCCCTCTTGTGATGACCGGCAAGGATTGCACGGCCTGAAAATTGTCTTGACTGATGGAACGAACGCGGCTTAGCATCCCGCCCACTTCGGCCAGAGAGGTCTTTCTCGGCTTGCGGTTCCAATCCATTCCATCGCAGTTTCTTCGCCTCTCGACTATCGCAATGTCTTTCTCCGTGCCTGATTGGTCCTTCATTTTGTAGGACTTTCCTTGCACGGTTGAGCGGGTCAACAGGATGTGACCAACATGCTCTTCCGGCAGACAAGCCGATCTCTGACGGTGCTGGCTCCGGCCAAGCTCAATCTGTTTCTGCGCATAGTCGCGAAACGAGCCGACGGGTTTCACGACTTGGAATCTGTGATGGCGACCATCGGCGTCTACGACACGCTGGTATTGGAAGCGGCCTCTTCCGGTGAGATCGCGTTGACAGTTGTAGACTCGTCGCCGCGAACAATGACGGGGTTGTTGCGACTCGAAGCGCCCGCAGGCCCCGAGAACCTGGTCATCCGCGCAGCCAATCTGCTGCGTGAACGAACCGGCTGCGGTCACGGCGTCCGGATCACGCTCGTCAAACGAATTCCTTCCTCAGCAGGACTCGGCGGCGGATCGAGCGACTGCGCGGCGGCATTGGCGGGATTGAATCGACTCTGGAATCTCAAGCTCAGTCGCCCGGAATTGCTGGTGTTGGCCGGTGAACTCGGCAGTGATGTCGCGTTCTTTCTGGCCGACACGCCTCTGGCCGTCTGCACGGGACGCGGCGAGCAAATCGAACCTTTGCCGTGCTACACACGTCTCCATTTTGTTGTGGCCAAGCCCAAGAGTGGCCTTTCAACGCCAGCCGTCTTCCGCGAGTGGTCGTCTGCTTCGGGAAACCACTCGGGATCGGGGGCACTTCTCACTGCGCAGCCAACCGTGACTAGTTTTGTCGAAAGCCTCGCCTGCCACGATGTCGGTGCGACGGCGCGACGGTTGCATAACGGGTTGCAGGCTCCCGCTGAAGCATTGAACCCTGACGTACGCCAAATGCGTCAGTTGTTCGAGCGACTCCCGGTCATCGGTCATCAGATGAGTGGCAGCGGGTCATCATATTTTGGAATTTGTGCTTCGAGCCGACAGGCAGAGGGGATCGCGAGTCGCTTGCGGGCGGCAGGCGTTCCCTGGGTTCAGGCGGTGCGAAGCTGCCCGTGATCCGGGCAGGTGTGACGTGAAGTGTGGCGACGTTGAAGCGGTCGATCGAGTTTGCATCCGTTGATTTCAACAAGGCCACGAGTGGGAATTGTTCGATTGGCAACCGATTCTTAAGGAGTGCAGCCGTGGAAATCACTGAGATTCGCATCAAACTCATGGACGACCCCAGCGATCGCTTGCAGGCATTCTGCTCGATCACATTCGATGGCAGCTTTGTTATCCGTGACCTGAAAATTATTCAGGGAACCAAAGGCTCGTTCGTCGCGATGCCGAGCCGCAAGCTGACTGATCGCTGCCCGAAGTGTTCCGCTAAAAATCACGTTCGCGCCCGCTTCTGCAACGAATGTGGTGCCCGTCTTTACGAAGACCGTGCCATCAAGGGAGACGACGGCCGCGCGAAGCTCTACGCCGACATCGCACACCCGATCAATTCTGGCTGCCGTGAGAACATCCAACAACGGGTCATCGAAGCCTATGCCGATGAGATCGAACGCTCCAAACTGCCGGGCTACTTCAGCAGCTACGACGACTTCGGTGAGGACAACTACGCCCGCCTCAGCGACGACTTGGATCACGGACACGAACATCCCGTAATTCAACCCGCTGGCGAAGCCATTCGTCGGCGAGACACCGCCGCGCATCACCAGCCAGCCCCACACCACACCGCGTCGCAGTTGGTCGCATTAAACGGAGTAACTCGCGCCGAATGGTCCGGCGCAGAAGTTACGACGGAAGACGAAGGCTTCGGTGTTGGGATCGTGTGACACGACCGTTAAGTAACAGGATCGCGATAACTTTTTCCCGATAGGAAACATCGGCCGCTATCAGTCGCAGGGCGCTAGCTCCGGTTCGGATGACACAAACCGGGGCTAAACGCCCTGCGGCTGATCGGGAAGAGCCTCACGCGAAGTAGTCGACCGCGTTCTGGAACATCTTTCGGCCGAGGCCATCACCGGTCAGGCCGAGTCGAGTCCAGTGGGGGTGTTGTGTTCCGAAGAGGAAGCGTTCGGGATGTGGCATCAGGCCGAAGACTCGTCCAGTCGGGTCGCTCAGCCCGGCGATGTTGGCGGTTGAGCCATTGGGGTTCGCGGTGTAGCGCTCGTTGGCGGGATGGGCCGTCGTGCTGCCGACGGTTGAGTCTTGGTTGGTCGTCGGCCACTCGGTGTATTCCAGTGCGACTTGGTTCTGCGAGCGCCACTGATCGATGACGGAGTTGTCTCGCACGACGATCCGGCCCTCGGCGTGAGCGATCGGCAGGTCGATGCTGTCGATCCCGCGCAGGAAGACGTTGTTGGTTGAGGTGACTCGGCAATGGACCCACCGCGCGGTGTATTTGCCGTTGAGGTTCCACGTCAGCGTGGAGTCCGCCAATGTGGAATTGGCGTCGTCTTGGCCCGCCTTGCTCCAGCCATCAACTCCATGGGGCAGAATGCCCGACTTGAGCAGCGTCTGAAAACCGTTGCAGATTCCCAGCACGAGTTTGTCCGCCGCGAGAAACCGCTGGATGGCATCGCCCAGATGACCGCGAAGCTGACTGGCGAAAACAACGCCCGATCCGATGTCGTCGCCGTAACTGAAGCCACCGGGTATGCAGAGGACTTGGTACTGATCGAGCAACTCGGGCTGTTCGACCAGCCGGAAGAGATGGACGCGATCGGAGCGACCGCCACACATGTCGAACGCGTGCGCGGTCTCCACGTCACAGTTCGTGCCGGGAGCACGCAGTACACACACTCGGGGAGCAGCCAGTTGGGAAGCAGCCATGTCTCAGTCGGTCCTTCATCGCCGGAAAACGTCAACCGTCAGCGGGGCGGCATGATAGCTTCCTCCGCCTCACTGCGGGAGCAACGCGGGCGACTTTCCTCACTCGTGCAATCGTAGATTCGCGTAGTCGCATGAGACGGTCTTTGCTAGAACCCGCGCGATCGACGGTTCCTCGAATCATTCCTCTTGTCACGGACGATAGCCATGCTGCGACTTGGGCAGATGCCGATCCTGACCTTGCTGTTTTTTGGTGTGGGATTGGGCGGCGGTCTGGCTTGGAAAACGGGCTGCATTCCGGTGGAGATCGGAGCGGCTCGAACCGGCCAACTCGACGGGGGCATTCCTGCACGGAGCGACAAATCGGGACGCGCCGCTTTGAACGCGACCGGTTCACCGGAAATCACTGCCACGGAATCGGTATCCGATGATCCATCGATTTTTGAGCAGCAAACAGAACCAGCCGATGACGAACGGGACGTTCCCGCATCGCGCCCGGCCAATGCCGCTGCGACGCCCTCCCGTGCAATGGACGAACGCCCCGTGTCGCGAGACGTCCTCGTTTCCGACGAGGCTCGTGAACGACTCGCTTCGAGTTCTCCTCCGTCTCGCCGCTCGGTTGCAGTGCAGCAGGCGGGGCATCGCGAGTTGGACGATCCGTCGGTCAAGGCGGCCCCGCCGAACACGGCTCTCGCGGACGAGCTGCAAGCGATCGACGATCAGATCGCCAGTGGTGAGACACTCGCCGCACATCGTGCTCTGTCGAAGCTGTACTGGAATCACAAGGAGCATCGCGCCACGTTGCAGCCGCGTTTGGATGCGTCCGCTCGGGCCATCTTTTTTCAACCTCAGCCGCACTTCGTTGAGCCGTACACCATCCAGCCGAACGACCAATTGCGTGTCATCGCCAACAAGTATCAACTCTCGTGGGAGTACCTTGCTCGGCTGAACAAGACCGAGCCGCGGCGCATTCAATTGGGACAGAAATTGAAGGTCGTGAAAGGACCGTTCGCGGCGATCGTCGATTTGCAAGACTTCGCATTGACCATCCATCTTCAGGGCTATTACGTGAAGCGTTACGACGTGGGCATTGGCAAGGAGGACTCGTCGCCGCTCGGCAAGTTCAGCGTGCTGAACAAGGTTGAGAACCCGCAATACACTGGTCCCGACGGCCGAGTCATCAAGGGCGATGACCCTCAGAATCCGCTCGGCGAACGCTGGATCGACCTCGGCGACAGTTATGGCATCCACGGCACGATTGACCCCGATTCGATCGGCAAAGCGGCCTCACGCGGCTGCATCCGCCTGCGCGACAAAGACGTGATTGAGGTCTACGACTTCCTCGTCAAAGATTCCGAAGTCGTCATCCGGAAGTAACAGCCTGTTGAATACCCCTGTAGAGCGGGCACTCTTGCCCGTCTTTCAGCTTGAAAGACCGAAGGGCAAGAGTGACCACCCTACGTTTTTCAACAGGCGGCTAATTTGGAGAGAACCGAATTTCGGAAGTAGGAAACACACGATCTTCATTTGGGGCGACGGCGAATCTGAGTGAAGTTGATCCCAGGGAACGGGATCGTGTCTCGCGTTTCCGTGAGTTGAGCAGCAGCATCGCTCACCATGATTGCCCCCAAGAGGGAAGCGGGCATCATCTTTTCGCGGAGGACGCGCGAAAACACGCGACGTTCGAGCAGTGATCGGACAGAACCATCTTCGTGAAACGCGTTCTGTGGGAGTGCTCCCAGAATCGACTGCACCAGTCGCTGAAAGGCGGGATTGGTCAGTTGAGACTCGGGAAGTTGGCCGAGGAACGCCATTTTCAAGCCTGCGGCCACGAGATGTTCAACGGGAGGCGGCCCAGTACTCGGATCAAACTCGATGCTTTCGAGAGCGAAGTCGCGTGCTCGTTCGATATCGAACGCGAACTCGAACACGTCGCTGTTGCCCGCCAAATCGCCAATCAAGAGATCGGTCCAACGATCGCAACGCCGACGGAGTCGCTCAATCTCCGTGATCTGCGGCGTGGCTGATTCGGGAAGTTGCAACAGCCGCGACATCACACCATGCCGGACCTGCAACAAACCGCTGACCGCATTGCGAGCAATTCGACTGAGATCGTCGCGCCCGGTTTGGCGGTCAATTCCCAGCAGCACGGTGGACCAGACGCGAGTCATCAATTCGCAACCAAACACCTGAGTTGCCAGTTCGCCGAGTTGCCGCAGTTCCGGATCGGACGCTGGCGTCCACTGGTCAAGCCGCAAGGTCCACATTTGCTGGAGTTCACGAGATTGTTGCCAAAACTCCCGCAACGATGCGGACGAGGGCTCGGTTTGGTTCTCGATGGCAATCCGGCCAACGCGAGATGCCAAGAGTGCGACATCGGCGAGAGACGACACGGACAGTCCAGCTTCGGTTGAGTACATACAGGCCTCAGGTTTGGGATTGATGGAACGAGGCTCTGTTCGCAAACACGGTGCCGAGTCGCTGGACAGTAGTACGGTACCTTTGGGTGAAACAGTTTGTTGATCGCCGCTCGCCATTTGTCAAAGTTCTCGAACAGCCTCGCGTTGCCCGATTGCAACGTCCGGGCATCGCATGGCCTCAATTTACAACGTTGAAGTCTGGCTTAGCGGACTGTTGAAAACGTAAGGTAGGCGGCTCGCCTGCTCGCTTTTCTAGTTAAGGAGCGGGGCCGCAATCACTTCCCGAACTTAAACGGGTGTGGCTGGGGTCGGCGCTTCGCCGCCCCCAGATTGGGGTGAATCCCGCTTCCCTGGGGGCCGCAAAGCGCCGACCCCAGCCACACTCGGGAAGTGATTGCGGCCCCGTTCCTAAACAACACAGGCGAGCCGCCTGTGCTACGACTTTTTCAATGGGCGGTTAGAGCCGATCCGCTCCCCATCACCCCTCGTGCGGTCTTCGATGAGACGTTTCTGCGGCGAGAGTTTTGGTGAGCCGAGCGACGGTGGCGTTTTCACTTTCTGTCGGACGGGTGAAGGAGTCACTCGCGCCCCAACTGATAGATCGCCAAGATCACGTCTTCGACGGACTTGAGCTTCGTCTTGCCCGCCGAGACCGCGTCGACTTTCTCTCGCGCTTCCACCGCGTTGTAGCCCAAGCTGAGCAGCGCCTCGAACGCTTCGTGCAGGACACCTCGCTCGGCCGACTTGGGTTCGGCAGGAAACTCTTTCGCCACCATCAGTGCGAACTTGGCCATCTTGCGACGCAGCTTGGCGACGATCCGCTCGCTCATCGCGGGGCCGATGCCGGGGAGTAGGCTCAGTTCCTTGAGGTTTTGCTCCTCAATGGCCTCGGCCACTTCACGCACGGGGCGGACCATCGCCCGCAGCGTTTTCTTGACGCCCATGCCATCGACCGAACAGACCATCTCGAAGAACTCCAACTCGACATCGGCGAGGAACCCAATCATTCTCGGGACAAGGCGACCTCCCTGCGTGTTGCCCTCGACGTACTCGATCGTCTTCAATGAGACCTCATTGCCCAGCAACGCTTGAAGCTGCCGCCTGACGAATTCGGGAATGAAGACTTCGTACTCCAAAGCCCCAACCTCAATGCGAGCCGCGTCGTCAGTCAGTCGAGCTAGTTTGCCGGTGATGCGCGTAATCAACTTCGTAAATCCTTCTTTTGAGCTGAGTGTGCCGAGCGACAAGAGATGATTTGCCCGAAGCCACCCACCGAACCGGATCAAGCTCCTTCGACCAATTCATAAAGTCCTTGGCCGATGTGCTTGAGCTTTTTTTGACGGGCCAGTTCTTGCCAGACTTCGGGGGGGAATTGATCGGGGGGTTGAATACCAACAAGGGACTTGCTGCTGCCGTTTGTCATGGGACCGTAGCCGAGCTTCGATTCGTAATCGAGTCGCGTCAACTTGAGACGCTTTTTGAAGGCTTTCAGGGCGCGTTTCAGTTCGTCGCCGGGGACTCCTTCCGCGGCGGGCATTGCTTCTGAGTCTGTCATGTGTGGCTCCTCTCGTGCTGATGGACTGTTTTGACGTGCCCGACTAATGTAGCCCCGTCGCTCCATGACGGGAAAGTCGGTCAAGCGTTCGTCGCGTCTGTTTTTCGACGGGCTGAGCGTTTGGCAAAAAACGGCTCTCCTGTCACGGAGTGTCAGGGCTACATTCTCTCCACATTCCCGCACATCGAGTTCCCCTGTCTGATGTCGCTTCTGAACCCCGCTTTGCTCGCCGGACTGGGATTGGTGGCGATCCCGATCCTGTTGCATCTGCTGATGCGAGCGAAGCCAAAGCGGCTGATGTTTCCCGCGCTGCGACTGATCCTGCAACGGAAGAAACAGAACTCGCGCCGGATGCGGCTGCGCCATTTCTGGCTGCTGTTGTTGCGTGTCCTCGTCATCGCGTTGATCGTGTTCGCGATGACTCGCCCTTCGCTCCCGGCGGCGAACTACGGGCTGACATGGTTTGAAATGGGGACGCTGGCGGTCATCGGTGGTCTCGCGGTGGGAGCCTATTTCGGCGTGATGGCCTGGTGGCAACGACAGATCACGTCACGGAACGTGTTGCTCACGCGGCGTACGATGCTGCGCGGCGGTATCGGCGTGGTGGCGTTGTTGCTCGCGCTGGCGAGCGTGGCGTGGCCGTACTCGGCGCGCGTCTTCCGCGAGTTAAAAGATCCCGCGCCGCGGGTCTCGGAAACGGTTCCCGTCGCGGCCGTCTATCTGTTCGACACCAGTTCCAGCATGGCCTACAAGCAGAGCAACCAGACGCGCTTGCAGGCGGCTCAACAGTTCGCGAAGGAACATCTCAGCCGAATGCCCGGCGGCAGCAAGGTCGCGGTCACGGGGAGTGGTGAATCGGAGACGGCGGCATTTTCGGTGGACCTCAAAGCCGCGCAGAGTCGTATTGAGGGACTCGATCTTCAGGCGGCGGGATTGCCACTGAACGACCGCCTTCGCTCCGTCGTTCTTGGACAAGAAGACGATCGTCGGCGCGTGACGGCCGAACAAGGAGCGATCCCTGAAGAAAAGCGGCGCGACAAGTTCGTGCGTGAAATCTACATCTTCACGGACTTCGCCAAGTCGGCCTGGCGAGACGAATCGTCGAGCCTGCTCAAGGACGAACTCGAACGATTGAAGTGGCTCGGCGTCTATCTGATCGACGTGGGAACGATCGACCCGACCAACGTGGCGTTGCACAGCATCAAGCTCTCTCGCGAGTCAGTTCCGGCAGGCGGAGCCGTGCGCGTGGATGCCGTCGTCGCGGGCGTCGGCCAGATCAAGCCGGACCAAACGGTCGAGTTGTTTCTGCGCGACGAAGACGGTCAGTTCTTCAAGGGCGAGCGTCAATCGGTGTTGCTCGAAACGGGGACCGAAGCCCGCGTGACGTTCTCTGTCCCGAGCGGAACCGGCCGCTACCGACAGGGAGAACTGCGACTGAGCGGGTCGGACCCGCTCAGCATCGACGACATCGGCCACTTCACGGTTCAAACGATCCCGTCGTTGAAAGTGATGGTCGTTGCCGAACGTCCCGAAGTCGCGCAGCACTGGATCAAGGTGCTCAAGTTCCTCGCTGAAGAAAAGGTCACGGACTATCGAGTTGAATTCTGCACGGTCGAGCGATTGCGAGAGAAAGACCTCGGATCGTTCGATGTGTTGTGTGTCATCAACGCGGCTAGCCCGAGTGAGGCGACCTGGACGAAGTTGCTGTCGTTCGTGGAAGCGGGGGGTGGGTTGGCCGTCTTCGTCGGCGCACCGACTTCCATTCAGGGAGCGGCACAGCGCAGGGAGGTGATCGATCCGATTGCTTACAACCGCGAGGCCGCGCTCGCCGTGATGCCCGCCCGCCTCAAAGCCGACTTGAAATTCTCGCCTGCCAAAACGATGGACCTGCGAAACTCGCGACATGTGTTGTGGCAACGGCTGGATGATCTCGGCGTGCTGGCGGATCTCGGAGATGTCCCGATCCGGAGGTATTGGAAAGTTGAGCCGCTACCCGACTCGGCGGCGATCGCGAAGTACGGTGACTCAACGGGACCGGCCGCTCTGGTCGAACGACGACTCGGGCAGGGGCGAGTGGTGCTGATGACGACGAGCGTCGATGGCATCGCGTGGAACGATCTGCTCGACACAAACCTCGGAGCGGGCTTCATGATCTTGGCCGATCAACTCGTGCAATACCTGTCGTGGCAGGCGTCCGGCTCGTTCAACTATCTCGTGGGTGACGATGCCTCGCTCACGCTGGATCGCGAACGGCAACTCAAGCAGGTCGTCGTCCGAATGCCTAATTTCAAGCAGCGTCCCCAAGATGTCGCCGCCGACGCGAAGGTGCTCACGGTGAACGATCTGACGGCGATCGGTTCGTACACCGTCGAAGCGACGAACAAGACGGTCGATTACCGAGTGGGCTTCAGCGTGAATCTTCCCGCACGTGAAAGCGACTTCACTCGGCTGGAGAAGGCGGACACGGACACGTTGTTCGGCGAAGGCCGCTACAGCGTCAGCCGCGATCCCGCGAGTCTCGAACGCAACGTCCTCTCCGGTCGCCTCGGGCAGGAGATGTACGGACTGATCGTCGGGTTCCTCGTGGCGGTCTTCGCGTTGGAACAGTTCACGGCAACGTGGTTCTACCGGACGGATGACGGGTGAGCAGCGTTTCAGAGCCATCGCGTTGTTGAAACGGGGGGATTGGGTGCCACGGTCACGGAGCTTCGACGTGGCCGGGAAAACGACTTCACGTTCTCACACGGCCACGTCGAAGCTCCGTGACCGTGGCACCCGAAATCGAATAAAGCGATGGCCCTGAGCAGCGTTTTCAGCCCGTTCACGATACTGCAACGCCGCTCCCACAATCGGTGGTCTTTCAGCGTACTGCTGGCCTGTGTTTCTGTGACCGTGTTTGATTCGGAGTCTGTTCGATGTCCCGCTGTTTCGTGGCTCGCGTTGTGCCCGTCGCTGTGTTCTTGCCCATGGTTTGCCTGCTGCAATGTGGGTGTCCCGGTTCTGCTCCACGTGCCACTCCGACGACGAACACTGTTCCGTTCCGGGGGCAAGAGGTGGAGCTACGGATTCCCCGATCACTCGGGTTGCCTGCCGCGTGGGACGTGCTGCTTCAGGAATGGTCGTCTCAGTCAGGAGCGACGGTTCGGGTTGCGGAGTATTCAGCAGAAGAAGAGTCTGAGTTGGCGAAGAGCCTTCAACAGGAATCCGGCACGGGCGGACGAGTCGTCCTCTTCCCGCTGAACAGGCTGAGCGAGATTGACCGAGTACTCGCCCCACTCGATTTTGGCGGCGGCTCGGGGCTAGATACGAAGGACATTTTCAAAGGGCTGCGTGAACGAGTGGTCTCGCGCGAGCGATCCGTGGTCGCGATCCCCATCGTCACACCGGTTCTCGTCTGTTACTTCCGCCGCGATTTGCTGAAAGCGGCCGGATTGAAGCCGCCCGAAACGTGGGAGGCTTACCAAACGCTGCTCGACACACTGGATCGCTGGGCACCGGGACTGACGGCGGTCGAGCCACTGGCTCCCGATCATCGGGCCTCGCTGTTCTTCGCGCGGTCGCTGGCGTTTGCCAAGCATCCCGAAAATTATTCGGTGTGGTTCGACTTGGAAACCGGCGAGTCGCTCGTGCAATCACCGGGATTCGTTGAAGGACTCGCCGCCGCGCAACGTGCTTGGCAGCACATGCCCTCGACCGTTTCAGACGAGACACCCGCGACGTGCCGCCGCGCGATTTTGGAGGGCCGCGCGGCGCTAACCATTGGCTATGAGCCGGCCTCGGCGGATCGGACCTCTCCCCAGGTCAAGCGTGCGGCGGGGATCGACATCGGTGTCTGCCGCCTCCCCGGTTCAAAGCGGACATTCAATCGGAACTCGCAGCGATGGGAGTCCGCTCCCGGTGGTGGCATTCACGCGCCCGGACTGTGTGGCGCGACGGGCTTGGCCATGGGAATCACACTGCCCTCAACCGGCTCGAAGGACGCCGCCGCTTGGAATCTGCTGGCGACCCTGACCGAAACCCAGTTCGAGTCGGCATGGATAACGCTGCCCAAAACTCCGTGCCGAGAATCCCAGGTGGGCGGCGCATCAATGTGGAATGAAGACGGACTGACGGCGGAAGAGGCCAGTCAATACGTCGATGCCGTGGCTCAAACACTGCGCGACCCACAGCTCGTCGCCAACCTGCCGGTTCCGCAATCGGAAGCTCTGCACGCGGCTGGGACACGGTTCGTCACCGCAGTACTGGCAGAAGGAACGAACGCGGCTCAAGCCCTGACGACGCTCAAGGCCGAGTTCGACAAGATCGTCAACGACATCGGCCAAGACAACTTCCGCACGGCTCATCGACGCGGCCTCGGATTGGCCAGCCCTTCGCAGTTGTCGTCTCCGTGAGATCGGTAGCGAAGCGACGTTCATTCCTGAGTGGCCGTGTTGTTCAAACGGCAGGACTGCGTTTGTTGAGAACGCGAAAGCCGACTCGACCACGGCTCGGAATCTCGTCCGTCACCTTCCCAATCTCGATGACGGACGATTTTGTGAATCCTTTCCGCAATGGAAGTCTGGTGGTTGCGTTCTGTGTTCCCGCTTCGTCAAAATCCCGCACCGCATTTCCAATGCAAGTCTCGAACCCCGTTCATTGAACTGGCCATGTCATGCCAACCAACCTGTTTCAACTTTTTCGAGAGCGACTAAAAAATGGGATGCACGGCTCGCGTGCAGTCTTCCGCCGCCAAGCCGCCGGTTTGCTGTCGGTGGTCTGCTTGCTGACAACGACATCTTCCGTTGAAACGATGAAACTCGCGGCAAAGGCTGGTTCATCACAGTGTGAGGCGGGACATCACTCCGATGCCTCCGGATGTCGAGTCGCTTTTTGCGCGATCCCTTACCCCGATGTAAAGCGTGCTGGCGCAGCGGGAATTCGAGCCGTGGCACAGGCTTCTCAGTTTCCGTTGGCCGATACGTTCAAACTCCATAGTCGGCCAACCGCCTCGAAGGTCATTTATTTGGACTTCAATGGCCACTCGACAACCGGCACATTTTGGAATAGCGGTGGGAATACGATTGTCACCTCGCCTTACTCGTTTGACGAAGACGCCTCATTTTCCGACAACGAGTTGGCTCAATTCCAAGAGATTTGGCAAAGGGTTTCCGAATGCTTTTCGGTTCATCCGACTAATGCGTGCTGAGTGTGATGTAGAGCGAGTAGTTTGAGTTTGAAGAAGGGGAGATCACGATAGCCGTAGGCTTGTCGTTGGAGGAGTTTGATTTTGTTGTTGGTTCCCTCCAAGGGTCCGGTCGAGATGGGG
>CAMAYU010000058.1 GCA_945862235.1 Schlesneria paludicola DSM 18645 | reverse complement strand
CGCCGCGAAAAATGAACTTTGAACCACCTGACCCCTGATCGTCCGTTCGGCAGCAACTCTCGGAAGTTGAAAATGTACCGCCCCCAAGCGGGAAGCGTGAGTCGTTGATGAAGCGTGCAGACCGGCGAAAAACGGGAACGATGCGGCTCGCGTGGGCGCGGCGGTGGGTTTTCGTGGCCTCGGTTTTCGTCGCATCCTCTGGAGTGAGGTTGTCGGAATTGCGCGGGGCGGAGCCGGGAGCGGCGGTGCGTGACGAGACTCCGGCTGACGCGAGTCGGTTGGGTGGCTTGCGGCTCGCGGAGGATCGGCAAGTGGAGCAGTGGCTGGTCGCGGCGCGAGGTCACTTGGAACGGCGCGAGTCGGCGGCAGCGGCGGCCTTCTTGGCGCGAGTCCTCAACGCCGACGAAGACTCGTTCATCGTGATGAACTCCAGCCTTGCCGTCGCGCGCGACGAGGCGTGGACGCTGACGAGGCGGCTGGCGGACGAGGTGCGATCGCAACTGGAAACCGATCTGGATCGAGTCGCACTCGACGCTTGGACGGTCGCGAAAGCAGGTGACTCGCGCGACGAGATCGTGGCGTTGGCCGCTCGTCACCGGTATTCGCTGCCGGGGCTGGAGGCATTGCGGCGATTGGCAGCAGTGCAGCGTGATCTCGGTCAGTACGAATCGGCGGCTGCGGCGTGGAGTCGTGTCGCGGAGCATGTTCGCGCGACGACCACGCAGCGCACGACCGCGAGGATGACGCAGATCGAATGCCTCGTCGCAGCGAACCGATTGGAGGAGGCCGTTCGTGAATGCGATGCGGCGCTCCGTACGGAACTGAGTCCGGCCGTCGCGATCTCCGGTCGCAGTGTCGTTTCGCGCGTGTGGTTGATCGCACGTCAGCAGTCTCTGACGGATACCGCGCGTCGAGCAAA
This sequence comes from Schlesneria paludicola DSM 18645, assembly GCA_945862235.1. Lineage (GTDB taxonomy): Bacteria > Planctomycetota > Planctomycetia > Planctomycetales > Planctomycetaceae > Schlesneria > Schlesneria paludicola_A. The sequence continues at coordinate 31,484 of CAMAYU010000058.1, read as the reverse complement.
TGCGCTGCCGTTGTTGAAATCGGGGCGACCGATGACCGGCATCGACTTCGCCCCGGCTCCGCACGTGCGATGGTCACGACTCACGCCGCTTCCCGCCGATCTGACGAACTGGATGTCCGACGCACAGCAAACCGCGCGCGGTCACGGCGTGGTGTCATCGTGGGCGGTGCGACCGCGGGTCGTGGGATCGGTCGTTGTGGCGCGGACGTTGGAGCAACTCGTTGCGCTGGATCTCACTTCGGGAGCGATTCTGTGGACGAAGCCGCACGCGGAGTACGCGACCATTGCGGACCGATCGACGGCACTGGAAAACGTCCCCGCGCAGAACCAGTTCGCGACGTCGTGGTATCGGCGCACGGAGGCCGACTCGATTTTCGGGTCGCTCACCACGGACGGTCGGATCGTGGTGGCCGTGATGGAACCGGATCGAAAGCTCGCGTCGTCGAACCGCACGGGCTTGTTGAACGGTCCCGGCGTGGCAAACGGCCCGCCGGTCAATTCGACAGCCGCGAGTGAGTCGCATTGGAATCGGCTCGTCGCGTACGAGGTGACAACGGGCGAGTTGTGTTGGCAGATCGGTGGCAAGCCCACGGGACCGGCCGACGTTTACGGCGGCCTGCGGTTTCTCGGCCCGCCACTGGCCGTGGACGATCTGTGGTTTGGCATCGCGCGACGCGAAGACGAACTGAAACTGCTGGCGATCGACACGGAGTCCGGTCATTTGCGCTGGTCGATGAGCCTCGGAGAGTTGCCGCCGCACTTGGCTGATGCGGCGGCACAGCGCCGCATCGCGCGGCCGGTATCGCTGGTCGGCGGGCGGCTGCTCTGTCCGACCGCGAGTGGTGCGTTGATCGCGGTCGATCCCGTCACGCGCGGCATCGCGTGGGCGGCCCGTTATCCGGTGACTCAGCTCGAACAATCGCCGCGTCCCGTGAACGGAGTGGGGACCGGAGCGGTGGTCGATGCGTGGTGGAACGAGTGGCGCGAGGTGGCGTGTCTTGCGGAGAGCGACCGGCGCATGGCGGTCCTCGCGTCGCCCGAGTCCGATGCGCTGCATGGGATCGACGTGGAGAGTGGCCGCGTGATCTGGAGCGTGCCGCGCGGTGGAGGCATTCATCTGGCGGGGCTTTGCGCCGGGCAGGTCATCGTGGTCGAGCCGATGGCGGTGCGCGCTCACGATGTGCGAACCGGGGCGGTGACTTGGCGGTGTGAGACGGGCGAGGTCTCCGGTCGCGGGACGATCTTGGGGGGGATGATCTTTCAGCCGCGTCGCGCAGGCAGCGCGGTCGTGATTGATGCGCGGGATGGTTCCCCGCTTGCGAGCCAAGCCGGCGCGGAGCCTCCGTTGGGGACGCTCGTTCCCTGCGACGGGGGTTGGGTTTCGCAGACTTCTGCGTCACTGGTGCAGCTGCCGTGGTTGGCCGTCTCACGCGAGACAATCTGGGCGAAGTGGAACGCCGATCCGCGCGATGAATCGGCCGCACTGGAACTCGCGCGACTCGACCTGCACGCCGGTCAACCGGCAGCGGCGCGCCGCCGACTGCTGAACATCGAATCGGCGGCAGTGAACACGCTGCGGCGCGAGGTGTTGCTCGCACTGTTGCGAACGGGAGAAGTTCGGCCTTTCGATCAGCCGGACTTCATGCCAGTCCATCGCACTGCAATTGGGAGTGAGCTGTTGGAGCTGAGCGAGTCACCCGACGACAAACTCGTGGGGCTGCTCGCTGTGGGTGAAGCGGCGGTGCGGGACGACGATCTAGTGGGAGCCGTGACCGCGTTTTTGGATGGCATCGACTTGCTCGACGCCACCGCGCGGCGGTCGGTCGGTGAGTGGCCCGCCGACAGCGCGGCGACGCGGTTCGTGCGGCGTGATCGAATGTTCGTCGGGGCGATCGAGCGAACGTTGGCCAAAGCACAATTGGGCCAGCACGACCAGCCTCTCGAACAACTCCTTGATGCGCGGCTGAAGGCGGCGCGAAAAAGTTCGGACCCGTTTGCCGTTCAACGTTTGATCGACCGTCTGTTGCCGCTGGCTTGGGGACGACGAACGTTGTTGACGGAAGCGACCGCCGTGCGGTTCGCGCGGACGCTCAAGAAAACCGAGCCAGCGCTGCTCACCGTGATGCAGTCTCGTGACGAGTCACTGGCTCGGCGCGCGGCCACGCAGTTGGCGGAGTTGTTCGCGAGATCGGGTTGGTCGGCTGAGGCTGACGCGATCGAGCGTCGTCTCCTCGTTGAGCATCCCGACGATCTGCTCGATCCGGCTCCGGCATCGGCGATCCGACCGGACAATGATCCTGTGCAAAATGAACGTCGCGCGCGGTGGCTCGCTCCCCTAGCAGATCCGTGGCCCAACGTTCTGCCGGTGATTGAGGGCGGAATCAAGACGCCCAATGACGACGAAGTCCATTGCTTGCCGGTCGGAATCGAAGCCGCACCGGGTAGCCTGCTCGATCGACTCGATGTCTCGATTGACCGGCAGGCTCAGATCGTCCGTTTTGCGGGCGATGGACATGCGGGCCAGTGGAAGGTCACGCTGGGTGGTCCGCGTCCGGCGTTGCGGTCGGGCTTCGCGACGCAGGATCAGTACGAAGGCTGGGGCGTCGGGCGGTTGCTCGTGTTGCGCGTCGGGACCGAACTGTTCGGCATCGCGCCGCTGGACGAAAAGGGGGAACCTCACGCCAGCATCGTTTGGCAGATTGACACGGCACTCGGCATGTCTCCGTCATTCAGCGAAGAGCCGATCTACTCGCGGGTGGGCGTGCGTCACGAATCGACTCGTTTGACCGATGCCTTCGGTCGCGTACTCGGTCGCGTCGGGCCGGTGCGACCCGATTACTTGTGCCATCAATCGAACGGCAGGCTCGTGGCGATCGACACTCAAACGGGCAAGCGACTGTGGGAGCGGCGCGATCTGTCACCGCAGTTTCTCACGTTCGGCGACGAAGACCACGTCTACCTGTGGCGCGAGGCCGAGCGATCGTTGACGGTCCTCAGTGCCGTCGATGGTCGCACGCTGGGAACACAACCGTGGGACGCTGATCCCGACGACGTGTTGTTGCAGCGCGACGGTCAGGCTTGGCTGACAACGAAGACCGTGTTGGACGTGCGAGTCGAACTGCGCGACGCGAGCGACGCGACGCTCAACGGAACGCGCGACGAGTCGCTGGTCTGGTCGAAGCAGTTCGCGTCGAAGTCCGTTCCGTTCGTACTCGATCGAGACACGCTGGGAGTCATCGAGCCGCGTGGCGTGCTGCATCTGATCTCCGCCCGAACCGGCTCACCAGTGGGAGAGTCGCTCGCGGTGAGAGTCCCGCTGAAGCTCGAACGGATCGTCTGCCACCGCGATGACGGACGCTGGTACGTGGCGTTCTCGGGGCCGGTGGATCGGCGGGCGTTGTTTCAGGCGGAACAACCGTGGGGTGGGAAGCGGATGCCGTTCATCAATGGCCCGTGGATCGCGATCGATCGCGCCACGAAGTCGATCGTCTGGCAACGGACCATCGAAAACGAACCGCTCCCGCTGGCCGCATCACGCTTCGCGCCGGTGTTCGTGCAGATGTGGCGACAGCCGCTGTTCGACGGTCTCTCACCCAAGGGGAGCGAAGGCCGGTTGAAAGTGATCGACAAGCGAACCGGTCGTGAAGTGCTGAACCGAAACGAACCGCGCATGCAGCCGTACTTCGTCTTGCACCCGTCCGCCAACCGCGATCAGCTCGACATCCGGATGGAACACGAAACGATTCGACTGCGCTACGAAGCCGACGCTGCGCCGGCAAAACCGGACTGACGAATTGTCGGCACGTTCAACGGGATCGGAAGTCGTTGTCAGAAGCGGACCGAGAACAGGATTCGCCTCAATAGGTACAGAAGCATTGTCTGGGGTGACACGGTCACGGCTTTGCGTGGCAGTGTCTTCGCTAAGACTAAAGCACGGCCACGCAAAGCCGTGACCGTGGCACACTGGAGTAACAAGCGATTTCTTTTGGGATAGCCCCTCAGAGAGCCAAGGCAAGTTCGATTGCATCTACAACGGGAGCGACGACTCGCTCGGCGTAGTTCTGAAGCGTCAGAACGTGGCCATCAATACCAGCCCAGGTACTCGATCGAACCGCGGCACAGATTTGGGCGGCCGGGTCGGTGAAGCCGTTGTATCCCGCTGTTCCCGCCGCTCCTTTGATCCAGTGAGCGGCGGCGAGAGTTTCGGCCGGATCGCGTCTGGCAACGACCTCGGCCAAGTCCGCGACCTTGCGTTTCAGAGCTGGGACGAATTCGGCGACGATCGCGGCCAATTCCGGCTCTTCGACCGGAAGTTCCGAGTGGATCGGTGTGTCATCCCATGGCGGTTTGACCCGTGAGTCGCCGGAAGGAGGCGACTTAGCGGATGGTGTCCGCTTCGCGCCAATCACATGGAGCGATTCGATGTGAGCGAGAAGTTCCTCGGTGCTGATCGGCTTCGTGAGATAGTTGGAACAACCTGCTGCAAGACCGCGTTCACGATCACCCATCATGGCGTGGGCCGTGATCGCCATGATGGGCAAGGTCAGGCCCGCTGCTCGCATTCTGGTGGCGGCGGTGTATCCATCGATGACCGGCGTCTGCATGTCGAGCAAGATGACATCAAAAGCACGCTCACTCAGTGCCAAGTCGCATGCCTGTTGACCATCGGACGCTTCGGAAATTTCGGCACCTGCCCGCCTGAGGATCATTGAAACGAGCTTGCGGTTTGAGTCGTCATCATCGACGAGCAGCACCCGCAAGCCAGTCAGCGTCTGGACCTCGGCCGCGGGTCGTTTGCGGGCCTGACGCACGGGAATGACATTGCCGACCGCGCTTGGTGCGAGGAAGCGAGTTTGCGAGAGATCGCCCGTCGCGATTGACAGGCAGAAGTTGCTGCCAGCGCCGGGAGAACTCTCGACGGTCAGGTCGCCTCCCATCAGACGAGCCAGGCGTCGGCTGATCGACAGACCGAGACCGGTTCCCCCGAACTTGCGAGTGACCGAGGTGTCGGCCTGCCTGAACGGTTCAAAAATCTGGTTCTGCTTGTCGGACGGAATGCCAACTCCGGTATCGATGACATTGATCTCCAGTTTGATCGTCTTGCCGACGCGTACAAAGTTGATGGTCGCGCCGCGTTGCCGTCCGTCGGGCGCTTCGCTCACGATTAAGACCGGCTCCCTTTTCGGTGAGCTTGACGAGCTTTGCCAAAATGTCGGGGTCGGCCGCTTCCGCGCCGGTGACGAAGACCATGTCGCACGGTTGGTACTTCTCGATGGAAGTAAATGCTCGCAGCACGATCTGTCGGTTCGCGATCTCCTGCCCGTTCAGTTGGCGAATCGTCCCCACTGTTTCTGGGACGTTGAGAGCCGGTCCCAGCACACCGATGGTCAACGAGTTGGGTGACACTTGGCTGGGCCAGCGGACGTAGTTGCAGAAGTTGTAGAGGTCGCCAACTTTGACGGCGTAATCATCCTGCTCTTCCTCAGCCCACGAACGCCCGGTTGCCGCGAGCACGATTGAACTGCTGGCCGCGATGTGGAAGCCGCGCCTGTTCACCGGAAGTTGAATTGGTTGTTCACCGAGTTGTTGATGTCGTCCATGATGCCGGGCAGCTCGAGATTGTTGATCTCCGTCCGCAGGTAGTTGAAGTCCAGCCGCGAATCGGGACTCAGATCGCGACTCAACGCGACGAACATGTCCTGCTTATTGTCGCCCGATGGAATGCGGGTGCTGTTGCTGCCACCGGTGCGGTAGTCGCCACCGGTACGAATGCCTTAGCGGACATAGACGCTGTGGTCCAAGCCGCCGCCCCACGCATTGGCGCGCGTGTCAAGGGCACCGCCGTTCGTCCCGTAGCTCGAAGCCAATGAGGCATGTCCTTGGAAGTCGTCGTCGTAACGCTGACTTTGATTGAGGTCTGCCACGAGAAACGCGACGCCGGGTCCATAGAGCGACGAGTAAGGGCCGTCGATCACCGTGATGTCCTGCACGATCCCCGGATCGACCTGACTGAACAGCGAGTCGATATCGACGCGCGTCTTCAACTGGTTCATGCTGCCCGCCTTCTCCAATAGCTCGCCCGTGGTCGCCGCGTTGCGGTTGGACGCGTCTTCGGTCGAGACATAACTTGACGGCACGTCGTTGCTCCGTGCGGATGCCGATGGCTTGACCGGAATGTCGCTCAACTTGTCGATATCGACGTTGAACAGCGCCTTGGGCACGCGACTCGAATCGGGAGGCTTGGGGACTGCTTTCGGTTCTTCGCCCGGCGTCGAGTTTTCATTGGAAGTCGATGTTCCATTCGGGCCATCCGGAGCAGCCCGGCCGAGTTTGATGGTTTGAGATGGCAGTCTCTCAGCGGCACCGGATATCAGGCCACCTGCTAGGGCAAGCGCCGCCGCCGCCAGCATCGCAATGCGGGCCCGGACATGAAGGGGCCTGATGTGTTCGTACGGAGCCGGCAACAGGGGGGCCTCGGCGTGGCGAGATGCAACGGTTGAAATGTTCGTCGGCCTTCCCGTGACCGGCCCTGATTTCAGCATGAATTGCGAACATCCGTCGTGACATCTAGGCAGTTGCAGACAGCTCGAAAGTTCCTGTTTACCGTTGGGGCAAACAGTCGGATTGCGCGTTCGATGACGATTTTTACCGGTCGGTAGGGAACATCGGCCCTCAGAATCGGTCCTGCTAAGACAACCTCACGCAATCGCGAGAATCGCCGCAATCGATACGGTCGAGCGACCAGCGAGGAGAGCGGTGTTGGTCACGGGCACATTTTGCAGAGAGTCACTAATCTCTCGCCCTTTCTCACCTTCTGACAATCGATTCCGCGACGATGAAGCTGACAACGCAAAGACTCTCCAATCGGTACTTTCGCACCGGTGAGCGGCTGTCGGTTGAGAAACCCCTTCTGTTCGGTGAACATGCTTCCCGCTTTGGAAGAAGGTGTGGACTGAATCGAGGTTGTTGCACGAACTGGTTGTTCGCCAGAAGTGCCACTTGAACAGGATGCTCGCCGCTAAAGTGTCACTCCAACCTGCTCCGCAACTCCCGCCGTGGACACCTCGCACTATGGTTCTCGAACGACTGAGTAAGACTTGGTTCAATCTCGTTCATGGTGGCAACATCGTTTACAACCAGTGCTGGGAAGACCCGCGCTTGGATCGAGTTGCCTTGGAACTGACGCCGCAAGACCGCGTGGTCGTCATCACGTCGGCGGGCTGCAACGCGATTGATTACGCGCTCGCGGGAGCCGGTCACGTGCATGCGGTCGATATGAATCCCAAGCAGAACGCTTTGTTAGACCTCAAGCTGGTTGGGGCCAAGCAGCTCGACTACGCCACGTTCTGGAAGCTGTTCGGGCAGGGCTGCCTGCCCGAATGGAAGGACGTTTACCCGCAGGCTCTGCGTCCGCATCTGAACACCGACGCGCGGGCGTTCTGGGACGCGAAGGGACACAAACTGTTCCGCGAAGGGCGTCGCAAATCGTTCTACTTCCGCACGACGAGCGGCACGTTTGCGTGGTTCGTCAACTACTACATCAACCGCGTGGCGAAGATGCGGGACGCGGTCGATGCGCTGCTCGCGGCGGATAGTGTCGAACAGCAGAAGAGCCTGTTCGAGCAGTACGACCTCGCGAAGAAGTTGTGGCGACCGATGATCAAGTTCGCCATGAAGCGCGACGTAACGCTGTCACTGCTCGGCGTGCCTGCCGCCCAGCGACGACAGATCGACGAGGGCTATCCCGGCGGCATCCTGCAATTCGTGGTTGATCGCGTCGAGGCGGTCTTCACCAAGATTCCGCTCAAAGACAACTACGCTTGGCGCGTCTACATGACCGGCGAGTACTCGCCCGAAGCGTGTCCCGAGTACCTCAAGCCCGACAACTTCGAGCGACTGAAGAACGGCGTTGCCGATCACGTCTCGTCGCATACGAACACGGTGCAAGGCTTCGTCGAATCGTCTCCGGAACCGATCACGCGGTACGTGCTACTCGACCACATGGACTGGCTCTCGAAAGACCCCGCCAAGAAAATCCTGACGGCGGAATGGCAGGCCACGATCGACAAGGCCGCTCCCAACGCTCGAGTCCTCTGGCGTAGCGCGGGCCTCGACGGCACCTTCATCAACCCGATCGAAGTCTCGGTCAACGGCCAAAAGAAAAAGCTGTCCGACATCTTGCACTACAACCAACCGCTCGCGGACGAACTTCACGCCAAAGACCGCGTCCACACGTATGGCAGCTTCTGCATTGCTGATATCAGGAAATAGCATCGCAGACGGAGAAGTGGATTTTTCGGCATCCGCCTTGCGGTCAACAACCGTTGCTTTTGAGCAACGGCCTTGAGCGTCTTAGTCCATCAGAAAACAGCGTTTTTTCGATGTGCGAGGTTCGTTGATCGTAGTTTGTTCCGGTTGATGGCCAAGATGCGTGCAGATCGGCCAAAACATTGAGCATTCTCTGGCCGTCGCCCTACGTTGATTCCATTTGCTGCACTGAAGAGGTTGAAGAACGTGACAGACATGAAGCTCTCCCTCGGGTTTGAGGTGGATGGGGATTCAGAATCGCGGGAGGCGGTGACTCAGAGGGTGAGGGAGCGGAAGGAGTTGCTGGGGTACATCAATCTCAAGCTGGCGGCCAATGGGTTGCCGATCGCACATGCGGCGGGAGGGACCGAGCTGGTCCAGCTTGCTTCGGGCCTGATGACCAATTTTCGCGAGAAGACTCGGCTGCTGTACAACCATCGGTGTGCGGTCGATGCGCGGATCGAGTCGTTTCTCAACCGACACTTCTCGGACGTGCTGGATTCTTCTCGTTCTTCCTCTGGCTCTCGACCCTCGACCCTCGACTCTCAACCCCTCCGCGTCCCCGGTCGTGCGCTCGTCCTCGACCGGCATGGGCTGGCTCGAGAGATGTCGCTGCCTGCCGATGGCGATGAGTTCGAGAGTGAGTTGCTCCACTCTTACCGCTTGCGGAATGGTGTGCTTCACAACCCGCGATCGGATCGTCGGACAACCGTCGGGACGTTCCATGTGGCCGAGGGCGGCTTGCCAATCGCGGCGGATAAGCGAGCGGTGCCGAAGGCCGTCTATGTCGAACTCTTCAAGCACGCGATGCAGCCGCCGCGCGAGTTGCTGAAGCTGCCGTTCACTTCCAATCAGACTGAGCAGGCTCATTACTGGGTCTCGCTGCTGTTGCGACCACTCGTCTGTCCCGAGGTGCCCGGCTACTGCAACCAACAGACGATGGAAGTTCGCTTCTTCGCGCCGGGGTCGCTGGTCAGCAACTTGGATTTCGTCGAGTCGATCTTCGGCAACGCGGGCGATCCGTTCGTTCCAGCCAATGACTCGGCTCTCGATGTCGAACACTGGTCGGGTCACACCGGCTGCGTGATCCTCGCGCCGCACCTCACCTCACTGGCGAAGAAGCAACTCGGGTTGCCTCACTACGATCAGGCCACCGAACGACAGCGGCGTGACTCGATGTGCTGGAAGTCACCCGACGAACTCTACAACGATGGCGAAGCCTTCAAATTGACGTGCCGTACCGAGGAAGGAGTCATCGTCACGATCATCGCCGACAACTACTTCGGCTACTGCAAGAAAGAGGTCAAGACGCAGATCAGTTACGCGGCGAACCTGATGGGGGGCGTCGAAGAGGAACACTCCGGCGGGGCACTGGTCTTCCAAAGCTGGAGCTTGGGCGAAGAGCTTCAAGTCAACAGCCGTCGCTACAACGGACGGACCTTTGAAGACGTGGTCCGCGACTACGGCGATCTGATCCACGTGAAGTCCGAAGGCTACGGCATCGACCGTCGCTACCCGAACCTGATCTACATTCCCGAAGACGCGCTGGCTCATCTCCGTTTGCAGACGATCTCGTGGAAGCGGGGCGACCGGACGCTGAGTATCCCGCTGCTGCCGGATCGCGTCTACATGGCTCCGTCGGGCTACAAACTGCGCATGGAGAAGCATCCGTCGGCTCCTTCTTGGCGACTGATCGGCACGGCGGCCGAAGGGGTTTACTGCCACAAGCCCTGCACCGTCAGCGGCGGTGGCAAGAGCGAGATCAGTAAGTCGCTCGTCGATTACATGCAGTACGGCTCCGTCTTCGTGGCCGACATCGAAAAGGACCTCGATCAAGTCGCGGCCATCTTCGCGAAGGACGTGTCGCAGCGTTGGACTTTGGAATTGGCGGCTCAGCAGCAATATGCCGTCTATCCCAGCCGACCGATCCTCAGCCCACGCCGCTCGCTGGGAAGCGTCATCAAGCTCCTCACGCCGTCCGACGAATACACGGCCGATTACAACGCATGGCTCAAGTCGATCCCGCCGCATATCTACGCGATCGTCTTCGCGATCAAACGCTTCTACGACCCCGAGTGGGCCGACAACTGGCGGCGTCACTTCAGCGTCGACTTCGTGAACGGCAGCCCCGGTCACGAACTGAAGCTCGACGATCGCCGCATCGTCGGGACGTACCTGCGAGTCGGCCTGACGGGCGAACACGGCTGGCGCACGTTCAAGGTTCGGCAAGATTTCGCTGCCGCATCCAAGGTTCAAACCGAAGACGACATCAGCGCGAGCGTCGTCGTGCCGGGACGGTGCCTGAACTACATGGCCTCGTCCAGCAAGCCGGATGACGACTGGAAGGCGGATGTGCCAGCAGCGGCTACGAGTGCGATGTCTCCCACGGTGAGCGGCACGGCGCTAGCCGCCGGTTCATCTGAAGCAAATGTCACGCGGACACCGGCGGCTAGCGCCGTGCCGCTCACGCATTCGGATCACCCGGAGACCAGCTTCAAGTTCACGCAGAACTGCGAATACCGCCTCTTCCAACGGCCCGACGATGCCATTCATCGCGGGTTCGACAAGCAGGCCGAAGCAGACCTCGCGCGGCGTGATGTGAATTTCATCTCGAACTTCGAACCGCTCACGCGCAAAGAGGTCGATGAGATGATGACGAAGGTCGTCGACTTCGATGCCTTCACGCCGCCGATGAAGAAGTTGTTGAGGTCTGTGCGGAACGGCGATGTCCATTACATCGTCTGCTCGGACAACCCGCGTCGCGTGGGAGGCGTGCCGTCCAAGAACCCGCGCTACCTGCAAGACCGCCCCGACATCGTGAGGCCGATGGATCGCTACGTCGCCGAAATGGGGACGCGCTTGTGGCGCAAGGTCCCCGCCGACCAGCCCGTTCATCTGCCGGTCAACGCGATCCTGTCGGGCCGTCGCAACAACCCGCCCGAAGCGGCAAAAGGGATTCGGAGCCTCGCCGTTTACAGCCCGATCCACTATCAGGAATTGCCCGAGCTGTTCATGGACTATGTCTGCTCGTTGACGGGCAAGAGTCCCTCCACGACCGGTGCGGGGAGCGAAGGGGCACTGACGAAAGGTCCGTTCAACGCCCTTTGTACAACGGCCGATCTGAACGCGGCTCTCGTCTCGATGATCCTGACCGGCCTGCAAGGCTTCTCGTCGGCGGCAGGCCACGTCGGCCCGAACGCCCGCTTCGATCACGACATCAGCCTGCTGGTGCCGGAAGTCTGGAGCCGCATGTCGCCCGACGAACGCGATCCCGCGTACCTCATCAAAGAGCGACTGCTCGAACCGGTGCAGGACTTCACTCACAAGGGAGAACTCATTCCCGCGAGTCGCCTCGGCTACCGCATCACCGATCGCTTCACTCGCCGCTTCTTCGGTCGCATCTTCGACAACCCGGACAAGGTTTTTGATAGGTCGATTCTTCAGCCAGAGACTCAAGACGTGAACTCGTTCGCGGACGGAGTGCAGTACATCGTCGAAGCCCAACAGCGCGTCGCCCGCCAATACTTCGAAGACGGCTCGATCGAACACGCCTGCCCGCCGCTCAAGGCGCTGCTGACGATCATGGCTCACGGCGCATGGAACGGAAAAACCGAACGCGATCCCACCGTGAGAGCGATGTTCACGAAAGAGGCTCTTCTCACTAGCGACTGGTATCGCGCCCGGCTGATCGCCAAACAACAGCGAGATATCGCCCACTGGCAACACCGCGCCGAAACCCTCGCCCTGTACGAGAAGGACCGAGAAGAATCCGACCCCGCGTTCCTCGAATCGATCCGTGAGCGGCAACAATTTGTGAATGAGCAACTCGCGCGAGTTATCCGCGCCGAGTACGTTGATGAACTTGTCGGCACGCTCGGTGTCGATCCCACGTTGTCCGCAAATTGATTCGAGAAGGAACGCTTCATGACCCCGACCGAACTGCGTGCGAAGCAGGCTCCGTTTAAGAACAAGTACAAGGACGATCCGGGTTCGGGATTGGTGACGATGCGCGCGGTCGCGACGTTGCAGGTGGAGACGGTGTCGTGTCGGTTGAAGTTCGAGGTGGCTCCGGAGAACGCGGGATTGCATCCGTTGTCGGGCGGCGACGGGACGTATGCCTGTTCGGCCGAGATGCTGTTGCAGGCGCTGGTCGGTTGTGCGGGAGTCACCTTCGGAGCGGTGGCGACTTCGATGGAGGTGCCGGTGCGCGGCGGAACGATCACCGCCGAAGGGGACGTTGATTTCCGAGGGACGCTCGGCGTGGATCGCAGTGTGCCGATCGGGTTCCAAGCGATCCGGATGACGTTCGACATCGACACCGACGCGCCGCCCGAGAAGCTCGCCAAGCTGATCGAACTGACCGAACGCTACTGCGTCGTGTACCAGACGCTGAAGAGCTCACCCAAGTTGGCGAGTGAGTTGGTGGCCAAGTAGCTCGAACTGCCCGAGTGCGGTGAAGCGAGAGAAGAGCCCCTCACCCTAGCCCTCTTCCGGCCACCGAGGCGGCGGTGTCCGAACCGGGGCGAGGGGACAGGAGGCAGGCCACAGGAGGCAGACCAAGTGAGTTGCCAACTGGAGCGAACCGGTTCGTCGCGATAGTCTGTTCCGCGACTGGTTCTGTCCCCGTTCAACCCGCGCAAGGAGACTCTGTCATGTCCACTGCAATCGTTGCTGCTCCCAAGATTCGTCAGACCAACATGTTCATCGGCGGCAAGTGGCAGGAGTCGCGCGGCGGGAAGCGGTTCCCGACGCTCAACCCAGTGAATGAGACCGTCATCGCCGAGATCGCGCAGGGAAACGAGGCCGATGTCGATGCCGCGGTGAAGGCGGCTCGGGCGGCGTTTGAGACCGGGCTGTGGTCGAAGATGGATGCGCGAGATCGCGGGCGGCTGATGAACAAGCTGGCCGATTTGATGGAGGCCAATCTCGAAGAGCTGGCCGCGCTCGAGTCGCTCGACAACGGCAAGCCGATCCGCGATGCACGAGCCGCCGACCTGCCGCTGGCGATTGATTGCCTGCGCTACTACGCCGGATGGGCCGACAAGTTGACGGGCGATGTGATCCCGATTCGCGGCAACTATTTTTGCTACACGCGGCGCGAGCCGGTCGGCGTTGTCGGCCAGATCATTCCGTGGAACTTCCCGATACTGATGGCCGCTTGGAAGTGGGGACCGGCCCTCGCGTCAGGCTGCACGATCGTGATGAAGCCTGCCGAGCAGACTCCGCTCACATGCCTGCGACTGGCGGAGCTGGCTCAAGAAGCGGGCTTCCCGGACGGTGTCATCAACGTCGTCACGGGCTACGGCGAAACGGGAGCCGCCATGGTGCGTCACCCCGGCATCGACAAGATCGCCTTCACTGGTCACTACGAGACCGCTCAGAAAATCATGGTCGATGCGGCGAAGACACTGAAGCGGCTGACGTTCGAGTTGGGAGGCAAGAGCCCGAACATCGTCTTTGCGGATGCGGACCTCGACGCCGCCGTGGCGGGTGCCGAATTCGGCCTCTTCTTCAACCAAGGCCAGTGTTGTTGCGCGGGGTCGCGGTTGTTCGTCGAGCAGTCGATTCACGACGAGTTTGTGTCGAAGGTCGTGGACCGAGCGAAGTCCCGGCAACTGGGTGACTCACTCGATCCGAACACGACTCAAGGTCCGCAGGTCGATGCCGACCAGTTCAACAAAATTCTGAGCTACATCGACAAGGGTAAGGCCGAAGGCGCGAAGTGCCTCACCGGCGGCAGCCGCTTCGGCAACAAGGGCTTCTTCATCGAGCCGACAATCTTCACCGAGGTCAACGATGAGATGTCGATCGCTCGCGACGAAATCTTCGGGCCCGTGATGAGCATCCTGCCGTTCAAGAACACGGATGACATCATCGCCCGCGCGAACAACACGTACTACGGTTTGGCCGCCGCCGTCTGGACGCGCGACGTGCAGAAGGCACACCGCGTCGCGGCCAGCGTCCGCGCAGGGACGATCTGGGTGAACTGCTACGACGTGTTCGACGCCGCCGCCCCATTCGGCGGCTTCAAAATGAGCGGCTCCGGCCGAGAACTCGGTGAAGCGGCCCTAGCCAACTACACGGAACTCAAGACCGTCACGATGAGCCTTGGGTAATCAAAGCAACATACAAGAGGTCATCAAAATGACAGCCAAAGAGTCTGTGTTGAACGCTGTTCGAGAAATGCCCGACCAAGCGACTTGGGAGGAGATCGTCAATCACTTGGACATCTTGGCGGCGATTCAACGAGCCGATGAAGATGCCGACGCGGGGCGGGTCTACACGCTTGAAGAGGTCAAACTTGAGATTGCCTCATGGCGTTTGAAGTAGTCTGGCCGCAGGCAACATTGAACCAATTGCGTGAAATTCACGATTACATCGCATTGGACAATTCTTCCGCAGCCGATCGAGTTGTGGATTCGATCATCGCCAGGACCGAGCAGTTTCGCGGGACGCCGTTCATTGGTTCGCGATATCCCGAGGCACACGACCCTCGTGTGCGCCAAACAGTCGTCGGGCGATATCGCATTTTCTACCGCGTGTATGAGGACCATCAGGAAGTCAGAATCCTTTGCGTCTGGCACGGTTCGCGTCGCGAACTAAAACTGCCTGTTTACGACGAGTGACTGTTCCTAAACTCGTTCATCGCCCAGCCAAGTTCGTTTCAGATTGCTGAGAGGAATTCTCTTCGTGTCCAACGCCGATCCCTCGACCAAGCCTGCTCCGCCGAAGGGGAGCGTGTTGAATGACCTCAAAATACTCTGGCACATGGCCGTGACGGGCGGCCGGGGGAAGACGCATGAAGAGCGTCTGGAGAATTTCTATTCGGGACAGGCGACCGGGTACGACGCCTTTCGCAAGCGGCTGCTGCACGGAAAGGAAGAGTTGTTTGACTCGTTGCCGACCGTGCCGGGAGGCGTCTGGGTCGATATGGGGGCCGGGACGGGAGAGAACGCCGAGAACTGGGGCGAGCGGTTGAAAGATTTTTCCAAGGTGTATCTTGTCGATCTCAGTTCGTCGTTGCTGAAGGTGGCCGAACAGCGCGTGGCGGCTCGGGGTTGGACGAACGTCACGCCCGTTCATGCCGATGCCACGAAGTTTCTGCCCGATGAGGGACTGGCCGACATCGTCACGTTCTCGTACTCACTGACGATGATCCCCGATTGGTTCCTCGCGATGGACCAGGCCCTGCGGATGCTCAAGCCGGGCGGGTTGATCGGCGTCGTCGATTTCTTCGTGGCGCGGAAGTGGCCCGCCGAGGGACTGGCGAAGCACCGCTGGTCCACACGCACGATGTGGCCGACGTGGTTCGCCAACGACAACGTCTTCTTGAACGGCGACCACATCCCCTACTTGCAGAGCCGGTTTGAAACGGTCTCGCTGAACCAGCATCGCGGCAAAGTCCCTTACATGCCGTTCGTCCGCGCGCCGTACTATCAGTTCGTCGGACGGAAGCCGGTCTAAATCGACCGTATTGATTTGTCAGGAACAATCGTGACTCGCACAACATCGCTTGTACTGCTGACCGCGATTCTTTTGGGTTGTTCTTTGAACGACCCATCTATCGAGCAGGCTCGATCCCAAGTGAAGCGACTGGCGGACCACTTTGACCGCCAGACGACTGCGACAGGCGTCTACATTCGTCCGGCCAATAACCAAGCGGGTGAGAAGGACCCGTGGGGGGCCGACATCATCGTCGAGTATTCCCAAGGTGGCATGGCCGAGGTCGTCACAGTGACTTCAGCCGGGCCGGATCGCGAACTCCATTCAAAGGACGATGTCGCAGTCTTCCGGCAATCGACCAACTTCAAAGGTCTGGGCGAAGGGATCAAGAAGAACGCCGGAGGCGTGGCCGGTGAGATTGCGAAGGGGGCGGTCAAAGGAGCCGTGGAGGGCGTGAAGGATTCGGTTAAAGAGGGCGTTCAAGATGTGAAGGACGGATTGAAGATGGTGCTGCCGAAGAAGAAGCCTGACGCTGTCGAGCAGCCAGCCAAGGACGCTCCCTCACCCTAGCCCTCTCCCGACCACCGAAGCGGTGCCCGAGTTGGGGCGAGGGGGCAAGGCAGGACCTGTGGGAGGTTGGTCAGCGTGGCGAAGATCTTCTACAGCATGGCAGGTGAAGGTCGCGGACATGCCGTGCGTGTGAGGACATTGGTCGAACACCTGCGGCATGAACATGAGCTCGTGCTGTTTGCTCCTGACGATGCGTATGACTTCCTGATGAAGTCGTATGGGGCAGACAACGCAGTCGAGAACGTGCAGTTGGTGCGGATCGAGGGACTGAAGTTTCGATACACCGGCGGCAAGCTGGACCTCTTCAAGTCGATCTGGTGCGGACTGAAGTACGCCGGGTTTGAGTTGCCGTCCATCGTGAACGGATTGTTCAAACAGATCGAGTCCGAACGACCTGACCTCTGCATTTCCGACTTTGATCCGGCGCTCCCTCGTGCTGCGCGGCGAGCCGGTGTGCCACTGATGAGCCTCGACCATCAACACGTTTTGCTGGCCTATGACCTGCGCGGACTGCCGTTGCTGTTGCGTCGCTATGCGTGGTGGATGAGCTGGTCGGTCCGCGCTTACTACGGGCGCGGCAAGTACGCGGCGGTCACGTCATCGTTCTACACGCCGCCGCTTAAGTCGGGCTTCGAGCATGTGCGGCAAGTCGGCCCAATGCTGCGCGATGACCTCGCCGCGATGACGCCAAGCAACGGAGGCTATCTGTTGTCGTACCTGCGGCCGAGTACTCCCGCGTGCGTGTTGGAGTCACTGGGTACGTGCGGCTTCGACGTGCGAATCTACGGGCTGGACGAACGGCCTCGCGACGGACGGCTGTCGTTCCACGCGATTGATGAACGGGCGTTCGTCGAGGATCTCGCGGGCTGTGCGGCGCTGGTCAGTGCGGCGGGAAATCAACTCCTCGGCGAAGCCCTTTTCCTCGGCAAGCCGGTCTTCGCGATTCCGGAAGAGTTGCATCACGAGCAACGGATCAACGCCTGCTTTCTGAAACAGATGGGAGCGGGGGATTGGGTCACGCTGGAACGCTTCACGGCCGCGCCGCTGCTTCGCTTCTTGTCGCGACTCGATGAGTATCGAGCCAACACCGCGCCGCTGGCCGGTCGCCTCAATGGAACTCAAGATGCGCTGGCGGCAATCAACAGCCTGCTGGCAAACTTAGGGTAAGCGTCTCGCTTGCCCGTGATTCCGTGAGAACGTGAGAAGATGGTCAGGCGAGACGCTTACCCTACGGGAGTTGAGCCGAGCGATTCACCCCGTCTCACCGTCCAAGTCTCATGCTTGACGGTGGCTTTGGTCACGGTGAAGGGAGTCCGTTTAGCGAACTGATCGAAGATCGAGTTGGCTCGCGCGGGATCGGGCTGGTCCGCGTGAGCGTGCAGCAGGTAACGGAGCACGAGCGGCGCGGCCTTGGTCGTCGTGAACGGTTCGGCGAAGCAAGCGGAGGCTCCCATCCAGCCATCTTCGCGGACGTGCCAGTGAGTCGGATGGCTCGGGTTGGACGGGTGATCGAAATAGGTGATCCCTTCGGTCACAGCACCGCTCAGAGCGGGCGAGACGACAGGTCCGCTGTAGTCCATCCAGCGGGCGCGGTTGCCAAAGATCGCTGGTTCGCCGACTCGGCCTTCGCTATCGGAAAGCTGACCGCCGCCGAAGTGAGCCGACAAACTCTTGGCGACTCGCACGGCAAGGAACCCGAAGTTCGTCTTGCCGAATTCGAGCATGTCGGCCGTGGGACGGAATGTCGATTGGAGTTCGATCAGCGTTTCGCTCGTGCCATTGGGGCGAGCTGCGTCACCCGATCGAACAGCGACGATCAGCTCCTGTTCGATCAGCTCTTTCGGATCATGACCGTCGTGCCAGCCGAGCTTCACGGCCATCACCGCCTCGTCGTCTCCATCGTGATAGGCCAGCCACTCCTTCTGTCGGATGCGCGCGGCCGACGTGTTTCCCCAGAAATCGATCCCGAGAACTTTGTGATGCGCGAACCAAACCGATTGATGGTGATCGTGGTTCGGCGCACCAGGGTGTCCCATGCGAGTCAGACTCGCGCCCGAAGGGCCATTCAGCGGGAAGAAGAACGGTCGGGGATAACTCGTCCCAAAGTGCCAGCAAAGCCGCTCGCGCCCGTCGATGACAAACGACGCGCGATGATCGGGTAGTGGGATGACTTGGCATCGGGAGATGCGGTACGGCATGGAGGGGCATTTTCAGAATGAAGGAGGCTGGGAGTTCGACAACTGCTCCGTTCCGGTGAGCCGGGCATCGTGAGGATCTGTGCAATTGAAGCGATTCGGAGTGCAGACGTATGCCACGATCCAAAGCCTACCCTGCATCAGTCTCCGGCTTCAATCGGTCTGTAAACGCCATCGACAATCGGTGGTCGCCCTGTCGCTCCGCGACAGGGCGCGAGAACGCACGAGTGGCGTTTGCTGTTCATGCGAAGTGACTCAGCAGATGGATGTTCCATGTTGATCGCGTCTTCTGTCGCGGAGTGACAGAGCCATCTTCTCAAATATGCTTGTTACGCAGCGTTTTGATGGGAGACCACCCATTGGCGACTGTACCCGATTGCGGGTGTAGAGCGCGATCAGCATTGCAGTTCCCGTCGTCTGTGTAATCATCCGCGTCCGCTGCCGCATTTCGGTGGTCAAGACTGATCGGAGTCCGGAAGCGATCAACAGCGTTTCAAAATTGTCGAGTTGCGAAAAATGAGGAGGCATGAAGGATGAGCGTTCGTTTGCCGTGGTTGGTTTTGATCGTGGCCGGTTGTCTGTGGAGCGTTGCGGACGCGGTGGCGGTCGAACACACCAAGGACTCATTAGCTGTGGTGAAGCAGAAGCTGGCGGACAAGGAGGCCGTGCTGATCGACGTGCGCGAGCAGGCTGAATGGGATGCAGGGCATCTCGACGCGGCCATGCTGTTGCCGCTCAGCTCACTGCAAAAGGATGCCGAGGCCGCGAAGAAGGTGACGAAGGGCAAGATCGTCTACACGCATTGCAAGGCCGGCATCCGCTCTGTGGCGGCGGGTGAGATTCTTTCCAAGCAAGGCTACGACGTGCGGCCGTTGAAGGCCGGGTATCAGGAACTGCTCGATGCGGGATTCACACCAGCGAAGAAAAAATGAGGTGGCCAAGTGGACTGGAATGGCACGGTCCCCGCGTGGGTGAAACCGGTGGTTCTCGTGACTGTCCTGGTGGTGCTGTGGTTATGGGAGTCGGCACGCCCGTTTTTCGAGAAGCCTCACGGGCGCTGGCGGCATGCGGCGCGGAGCCTGTGCCTCGCACTGCTTAACACTGTGTTGCTCGCGCTGGCGTTCGGAGTGGCCACTGTGGGTGTGGCCGCATGGACCGAATCGCATCGCACCGGGTTGCTTCACGTGTGGTCGTTGCCCGGTGGAGTGCGACTGGTGCTGGCGGTGTTGCTGCTGGACGGTTGGTTGTACCTCTGGCATCGAGCCAATCATGTGATTCCGCTGCTGTGGCGATTTCACCGGATGCACCATGCCGATCGCGAGATGGATGTCACCACGGCGCTGCGGTTTCACACCGGCGAGTTGGTGTTGTCGGCCATCGTGCGACTCACGTTGATCCCGCTGCTCGGCGTCACTTCGGCGGAGTTGTTGGTGCATGAAACACTGGTCGTCGCGGCGACGGCATTTCATCACGCAAATATTTCGGTGGGCAGTCTCGACCGGTGGCTGGCACTAGGGATCGTGACGCCGTTCCTGCACAAGGTGCATCACTCGCGCGAGCCGGTCGAAACCAACTCGAACTATGCGACAGTCTTCTCGTGGTGGGATCGGCTGGGAGGAACGCTCCGTCAGTGCGAGGACTGCCAATCGCTGCGACTGGGCCTCGACGAATTTGACGATTCTCGCTGGGAGACGTTGGCGGGATTGCTGTCGATCCCCGCAGCTCAACGCCCCGCCTCCGTACTTGAATTCCAACGCGAGCAACCGGTCGGGGACTTGGCCAAGTTGGACTCGCCTCAAAAGAAACCGCTTGCCGCAGAAAAGATCGATGGCTAAGCTGCTGCCGGTCGATCATCAGACAAAGTGTCTCCCGGCGGGTGAGGTAGTCATGGCTGAGTCTTCTGTTGCCTACCAGTTGTTGTTGAAAGTTGCTCAGCGGATGCGGCTGGCCGCTGTCGGGAGGAGCTTCTTCTGGGCGTTTCTGGTCCTGTGCGGAGTGTTCGCGACGGCGTTGTTGGCGGCGCGATTGACGGGACTTACGCCGGGGTGGCTTGATGCCTCGAACACGACGTGGTTGGCGTTTGCTGCCGTGCCGGTCTTGGCGGGGCTGGTGGCTCTGCTCGTTCATCGTCAACCGACGCTCCCCGATGCGGCGCGGCTGGTTGATCGTTCGACCGGAGCCAAAGACCTGTATCTCACGCTGTCGCTGATCGACACGTCGGCGGGCGAGTATCAGCCGCTGGTCGTGAAGTCAGCCGAGGCGCGTGCGAAGCATGTCTCTCCCGAGCGCGTGTTGCCGTTCGAATGGCAGACGCGGTTCTGGCACGCGGTCTGGGTTCCGGCAGGGATCGCGGCGCTGGTTCTCTCGCTGCCACAACTCGATCCGTTTGGAAAGGTCGCCAAAGCTAGTCTCGTCGAGAAACGACACGAGCGATTGGAGCAGGCCAAGCTCGCGACGCAGCTTCGTCTGGATGAGGTTCGCAAGAAGGTGGAAGAGCATGAAGAACACAACGCGACCGACGATGCGATTGATGAACTCAAACTCGCCTTCAACAAGATGCAGCCCGATCGGAAGCTCGACAATCTCAAGGAGTTAATGGGCGAGCAGAAGGACATTGGCAAGTTGTGGAGGCAGATCAGTGCCGAGCGGTTGAAGGACTTGCTGAAGAACTCGCCGTCGGGCGATCAGCAGTTTGGAGCCAACAAAGATGAGAAGCTCGAAAAGTGGATGGACGAACTCCAGCAGGGCGATGCGGGTGGCGTTCAGAAGGAACTGAACGACATTAAGCAGGCGTTGCAGAAGCTGGCTCAAACGAAAGACCCGGTTGAACGATCCGAGTTGATGCAGCAACTCAAGGAGAAGTTGGGTGCCCTCGAAGAGTTGGCCAAGGACAAGCTCAACAACGAACAACTTGCGTCGGCCCTCGAACGGGCGATGGAGCAACTCGAACTGTCCGAGCAGAGTGATCTGTCGCAAGAGGCACTCGAATCGGCGATGAAGTCGCTCGAACTCTCGCAGGCGGAACTCCAAGACCTCGAACAGGCGATGAAAGACCTCAAGGAATTGGAGCAGGCTCTCAAGGCGATCCAGCAGGCCAAGAAACTGAACGAACAGGAGAAGCTCGACGGACAGAAGACCGGTGAGTTCAAGACGCTGGAAGATTACGAAAAGCTTTACGCGCAGTTGCTCGCCGAGGGCGGGGCCGAGTCGGAAGAGGAGCAAGAGAAGGGGAAAGACTTCCAAGGCGAACGCGGCTTTGGCAAAGGGGGCGAGGCTCCCGAAGATGACTCGGTTGAGACGGGCTTCAAGTCCGAACAGTCCAAGTCGGCGGTCGTCGCGGGCAAAATGCTGATGTCGATGCAGCAAAAGGGCGAGAACGAAAAAGGCGAAGTCGTCCGCGACTACAAGGCCCTCGTCCAAACCGTGAAACAAGGGGCGATGGAAGCCCTCAACACCGAGCAGATTCCTCCCGGCTATCACGACGGGATCAAGAGCTACTTCGACGCGCTCGAGAAGGGCAAAGAGAAGAACAAGTCGAAGTGATCGAGTCCGATTTCCAGATCATCACACCACGCCTGCGGTCTCCGTGGGCGTGGTTTTTTTCCAGAGTGTCGCCGGAGGAAAGCTCATGAATTGGGATGGTAAATCAACGCAGGGTCTGTGCGTCGCAATGCTGTCAGCGCTGCTGCTCGGTTGCAGCGTGCCCGCTCCGAACGAATGGTTGATCACGGTCGACAACCGCAGCAACGCCGCGATCGATGTCTCCGTGACCTACGGCATGAAGACGGCCAACGGCCAGTCGCAGGGAAACGCCAACACCAACAATGTGGCTCCGGGGAAGTCGGTTCCCTTGGCCGTCGGCCAGCAGACGACCGTGATCAAGACGGTCAAGGTGACCCGAGGCGGAGAGGCCCAGGAACTCACACCCGAAGTCGAACTCGCCGTGGGAAAGAAATACGTCATCCTCGTCGGGGCCGACGGCAAGGCCGGCGGGACAGAGTCGAACAGGTAGTGGACTATTCCAAGAGTTCCTTTCCGGTCCCCTCGCCCCGGCTCTGCGGGGAGAGGGGACAAGATCGCTTGCAACAGGAATCAAATTCGGTGAGTTCACAAACTTCAAACGGCCGCTGGCTGGTGTTGCTTCCGGTTGTCTCGGCAATCGCACTGACGGGCCTGTGGTTCGCGGGGATGCCGGGAACCGGAAGCGGTTCGGATTCGCTGGTTGTCTACTGTGCTCACGATTCGGTCTATGCCGACGCCATCTTGAAGGACTTCGAGAAACAGTCCGGCATCCGGGTCGATGTGCGGTACGACACCGAGGCCACGAAGTCGCTGGGACTCGTCAACTTGATCGTGTCCGAGCGACAGCGGCCTCGGTGCGATGTGTTCTGGAACAACGAGTTGCTCGGGACGGTGGACCTGCAAGCGCAGGGGTTGCTTGAGCCACACAAAGGGACGGGCTGGAACCGGTTGCCCGAAAAGTATCGTGACTCGGACGGACATTGGGTCGGCTTCGCCGCGCGGCTGCGCGTGCAGATCGTCAACACACGCGAAGACTCTGCCGATGACGAGGCGGTTCAGAATCTGTTCGCATTCGAGCCAGCCAGCGTTGCCGTCGCGAAGCCGCTCTTCGGGACGACGCTCACGCATTACACGGTCCTCTGGAATGAGTGGGGGCCGGAGCGATTGAAGGAGTGGCATCATCACCTGCGTCTGCGCGGCGTTCGTGAAGTGGATGGCAATGGCGCGGTGAAGGACCTCGTCGCGCAGGGCGTGAGCAGTGCGGGACTGACGGATACCGACGACTTCTTCGTCGCGCTGGATGAGGGGAAGCCGGTTGAGATGCTGCCGGTGCGTGTGCTTCTGACTCCCTCTCCTCAACCGGGTGAGGAAGGAAGAGAAGCCGAGAACAAAAGCGAAGTCCCCCTCACCCTAGCCCTCTCCCCACAAAGCCGGGGCGAGGGGACAAAGCCTAAGGCCGAAAAGAAGACGGAGTCGAAGACAAAAACCATCTGCATTCCGAACACGGTGGCCATCATCAAGGGGACGAAGCGGGTGGAGGCGGCTCGGAAGTTGATCGACTTTCTGGCGTCGGCTGAGACGGAACTCGCGCTGGCTCGGTCGAAGTCGCGGCAGGTGCCGTTGGGGCCGGTCGATGAGGCGCAGTTGCCGGACGAAGTGCGACGGTTGAAGGAGTGGGCGGCGGATGGGGTCGATCTGCGGTCGCTGTTGCCCGCACGGCGCGAATGCTTGGAGTGGCTGAAGTCGGAGTACTTGAGATGAGCCTCGCGTCCGCCTGTTTGTGGACGCTGGCTCGGACGCTGGTGATCTGTCTTGTGGCGTGGCCGGTCTGCGCGGCGGTCGAGCGTTGGTTACGCGGTCTGGCAGAGGAGCGGCGATCCGTCGCGTTGATCGGGCTACTCGCGCCGTTCTGCTTTCCCGAACTGCTCGTGGGGTATGCGTTCCGCGACCTCGCGATGTTTCATCCGCAGTGGGCGGAGTTACTGTGCAGTGGCCTGTTGTTCGTGCGCGTTGTTCCCGTGGGAGCCGTCGCGCTGCTCATGGCTCCGCCGCCCGAGTGCGATGCGGCGGCGATTCATTGCCAGCGAATGTTGCTCGCGCGAGTGTCGCATCCGTCGCAACAGTTCGACCTGTGGCGGTGTTACTGGCACGGACCGATCAAACGCGCACTGCCAGCTCTCGGGTTGATGGCCGTTGTGGCGTTTCAAGAGTTTGAACTGGCCGCACTACTCATGACGACGAGCTGGACCGATTGGTTCGTCGCGGCCGAGCGAGTTGGTCTCGCACGAAGCGAGATGCTGCGTCAGGCCGCGTGGCCGTTGGTCATGCAGTTGCCGGTGTTGATTGGCGTTGTGAGTTGGCTGGGACACGTAGGATGGACGCCTCGTCCGTCCGAGTCGCGAGCGGAGGGAGGGACGGACGGGGCGTCCATCCTACGAGGACGAGGGCGGATCGTTCCGAGATGGGCGTTGGCTTACGTGCTGATGGCTTTGGTCGTCGGATGCGTGGCTCCGCTGAGCTTGCTCGGTTGGCGAACGATTGAGGGGCTGAGTTGGCTCGCGCGACAACGGACGCAGCAGATGGGATTGCTGCGCGAGATGGTGATTTCGATGGCGGTGTCTGCGTGTGCGGGATTGACGGCGTGGACGGTCTGCCGCAGGGTGATGACGATGACTCAACTCGCCCCCGCCGGGCTTGCCCGGCGGGGGCGAGTTGGATTGGGATGGGTTTTGGTGACCGGGTTGCTGCCGGGATTGCTTGGCTCACTGTTGTTGAGTCTTGGCGCGGTCACGCTGTTTCAGGTCTCGTGGTTGAGGCCGCTGTATGACACTCCGTTGCCGTGGGTGTTGGCGTTGACCGTGTGGCTGTTGCCGCGCGCGGCGGTGTTGCAACTGTGGCTCGACGCGGTCAGGCCGAGTGAGGCGGTGCATCTGGCGGAGATGCTGGGAGGAAGCGGAATGAGTCGAAGCGAAAGGCAGAAGCCCCCTCACCCTAGCCCTCTCCCCGCAAAGCCGGGGCGAGGGGACAAGGCGAAAGACAAAGGCAAGACAAAAAACGAAGCAGGCACGATGACACCTTTCACGAGTACTCTCTGCCCCTCAACCTTCAACCCTCAACGTTCAACCCTTCTCTGGCGACTCCGCGACCAGCCGCAATTCCTCGCGATGAGCCTGCTGTGCTACTGGGCCTACTGCGACTTACCGACCGCGTACCTGCTGGCTCCGACGGGAATGGCTCCGGGTTTGGTGCGGTTGTACAACTTCATGCACTTCGGCCGATCGGCGGCCTTGTCGGCGGAAGCGTGTTTGTTTTTCGGCGGGCCGATCGTCGTTGTGGCGGGTGCGATATTGGTTGGTCGTGTGTGGCGACGATGACGCGAGCGATCAAGTAACAGACCCGTAATCAGGTGAGCCGGGTGCCGTTAGGCCCCCGACTTTTCGAGTGTCAGAAAGGTCCGGGGCCTGACGGCATCCGGCTCACCAAGAGTTCACGATCATTACTGAAAGTCGATGCCGTGACGTTGTGGTCTCTCAATGCGGTTTCTCTGGCAGGTCGACGAAGTCCTCGGTTGGATCGGGTGACGGTCGAGATTGCGCGCGGTGTGACGGCGGTGTTGGGACAGTCGGGGGCGGGGAAGACTTCGCTGTTGAATGTGCTTGTGGGATTTGAGCGATCTCAGTCGGGGCGGGTTGAGTTTCGAGCGGCTGCGGGTGACGAGCGGTTGGGGGTCTTCTGGTCTCCGTCGTCGCACGGGCTTTGGCCGCATCTGACCGTTCAACAACATCTGACCGCGCTGACGCGGCCTGGCAAAGCAGAAGAACTGTTGGTGCGCTTCGACCTCAACACGCTGGCTGAGGCGCGGCCGGGGTCGTTGTCGTTGGGAGAGCGGTCGCGGTTGAGTGTGGCTCGCGCGGTGGCCAGCCGGGCGAGCGTGCTGGTGATGGATGAACCGCTGGCTCACGTTGATGAGGCGCGAGTCGGTTCGTACTGGAAGGTGATTCGCGAGGAGTGTGCGGCGAACGAGATGTCGCTCGTGTTCGCGACGCACTCCTCCGAGGTGGCTCTGCGCGAGGCGGGGCAGGTGCTGTGCTTGGCGGATGGGAAGTTGAGTTACTCGGGGTCGATCCGCGATCTGTACGAACGGCCCTCGTCACCCGAGTTGGCGGCGATGCTGGGACCGTGCAATTGGCTGACGAGTGATGAGGCGGAGCGGTGGCTGGAAGCAATTGCTGGAGTGAGCGGCACGGCGCTAGCCGCCGGTTGTCGAGAGGTTGTTCGGCCGTCAGAAGCACCGGCGGCTAGCGCCGTGCCGCTCACAGAAGATATCTGCATTCGGCCCGAGCAACTCGTGGTCTTGGCAACTGAGCACGCACCATTGCGAATCGAGGCAGTTCGGTTTGCGGGGGCGAGCGAAGAGGTCGATCTCGTGGATGAGCGTGATGAGGCGCGGCGAACGTTCATTCACCGGCCGGTTGGTCCGACGTTGAAAGCGGGGGATCGAGTGGTACTGCGTCTGTTGATGCTCTTCATGGCGATGCTGCTATTCGTGGGGTGCGAGTCATCCGACGGACCGACGCTCGTCGTGAAGCAGGAGAACTATTGGTCGATGCCGCCGGATGGCCAGCGCGTGCCGGCTCCGCGCGGGATGACGGTCTCACCGCAGGGGGAGTACTTGGTACTCGACAACGCCGGGCGGGTGCTGGTGTTCGACAAGAACGGTGATCTCCAGCGGCAGTGGTGGATGCCGGATTACTCGGTCGGCAAGCCCGAAGGAATTTGCGTGTTGAAGGACGGTCGAATCGCCGTCGCCGACACGCACTATCACCGCGTAGTCCTCTTCGATCACGAGGGGCACGTCACCGGCATGTTCGGGACGCTGGGGACCGAGCCGGGACAGTTCATCTATCCGGTCGCGGTCATTCAGGACAACGAAGAGAACCTGTTCGTCTGCGAGTACGGTAACTACAACGACCGCATCCAGAAGTTTAAGCCTGACGGAACGTTCGTCGCTCAGATCGGCGGCTACGGCACTGAGGACGGGCAGTTCCAACGACCGAGCGGCATGGCGTGGTTCGAGGGCCGGTTGTACGTGACCGATGCCTTCAACAATCGGGTCCAAGTTTTCGGCGAGGACGGAAACCTGGTTGCAATTCTCGGGCTGTCAGACAGAATGGCTGACCTCCATTATCCCTATGACATCGCGGTGAATGAGCAAGGGGAACTGTTCGTCGTCGAATACGCGGCGGGCCGAGTTTCCAAGTTCGATCGAACCGGAAAGCTGCTCGGTCGCCACGGCACCACGGGAACGCAGACAAGTCAGTTCTCAACGCCGTGGGGACTGGCCATCGACTCGCGCGGCCGAGTCTATGTGTGCGACACTGGCAATCGACGCGTGGTGGAGTTGGAACTGTGACGGAAGATCGGTCGTTTAACCGCAAGCCAAAGGCGAGCGCGGTTTGGCTAGCGAACGTGCCCAATTGATTGAGGCGTGCAAGACGCGCTCGCCTTTGGCTTGCGGTTAAACGAGCGGAGTTTTCTATGAACCGACTGCGAAACATCATCGCGAGCTTTTTTCCGTCACCCCGGCAAGTGATCGGATGGCGGGATGCGGTGCCGTTGGTGTTGTTCTTGGTCTTGTTTGGTGGCCTCTGTGCGTGGTTGGAGTTTGACCATGTGTTGATGTTTGCTCGGCCGATGATGTTGGGGCTGGTGGTCTTGGCGCCGTGGTTCTGGTGGATGTACTTGGCGGGGTTTGGCGGATTGCCGAAGGTGCGCGGAGCGGTCTCGCTGTTCGTGCGACTCGTGCTGCTGGGCCTGTTCGCGATGGTGTTGGCCGAGCCGCGCGCCGTGCGGTCGCGCGACGTGATGTCGGTCGTCTATGCATTGGATGTCAGCGACTCGATCTACAGCGCAGACCAGGCGATCAACTACATCACCGAGACCGTGCAGAATCACCGCGTGAAGGGAAAGGCGGACGAAGCGGGGCTGGTGATCTTCGGCAAGACGCCCGCCGTCGAATTGCCGCCGCGCATGAGCTTCCCGTTCGAGGCTTTCAATTCTCAGGTCGATCGCGGCGCGACGAATCTCGAGCAGACTCTGTCGCTCTCGGCGGCCATGTTGCCGGAAGACAATCAGGGGCGGATCGTCCTCGTCAGCGATGGCGTTGCGACAGAAGGGAACTTGACGCGAATTCTCGGTGATCTCAAATCGCGCGGCGTGGCGGTCGATGTTCTGCCAATCGACTACACGTACAACGAAGAAGTCTGGCTCGAGCGACTCGACCTGCCGCAACAGGTCAAGCTGGGCGAAACGTATGAAACGGCGATGGTCTTGTCGTCGCTGAGCGATGGCAAAGGGAAGCTGGTTCTGCGCGAGAACGGCAACGTCATTGCCGAGCAGGAGGTCGAGTACAAAGCGGGCAAGAACCGGTACTCGGTCCCGATCACACTTCGCTCGGCGGGCTATTACGAATACACGGCGACGATTGAAGTGCCGAAGGCTCAGGACAGTCTCAGCCAGAACAACACGGTGCTGAACTACATCTTCGTTGAGGGCGAGGGCAAGGTGTTGCTCGTCACCGACAGCGTGGGAGACCGCCGCGATTGGGAGCGGCTGGAAAAGGCGATCAAGGAGGGCGAGCGAGCGGTCGAGGTGATCGCGGGAGCCGACCTACCGAGTGACGCCGCGTCGCTGATGCCGTACGACACGATCATCTTCTGCAACGTGCCGCATGACGAATTCAACGTTCAGCAAATGCAGGCCGTGCGCGACGCGGTCTACAACCTCGGCGCGGGCTTCCTGATGGTCGGCGGTCCCAACAGTTTCGGCCCCGGCGGCTATCACCGCACCGTTATCGAAGACATTTTGCCGGTGACGATGGATGTCTCGCAGAAGAAGGTGCTGCCGAAGGGGGCACTCGCGATCATCCTCCACACGTGCGAATTCCCTGAAGGGAATACGTGGGGCAAGCGCATCACCAAGCAGGCGATCAAGGTCTTGGGAGCACAGGACGAAGTCGGCGTGCTGGCCTACACCCAGAAGGGGGAAGACTGGCTGTTTGAACTGACGCCCGCCGCCAAGTACGAGGAGATGGTGCCGCTGATCAACGGAGCCTCCATCGGCGATATGCCCAGTTTTCAGAACACGATGCAGTTGGGACTAAAGGGCTTGCTCAAGAGCGATGCCGCCACGAGGCACATGATCATCATCAGCGACGGCGATCCACAGGCTCCGACCCCGCAGCTCGTGAAAGAGTTCATCGACAACCAGATCAGCGTGTCGATGGTCGCGGTCTTCCCGCACGGCGGACTCGACATCTCGAAGATGCAGGGTGTCGCCGAAGTGACCGGCGGCCGCTACTACTTCCCCGAAGACCCGAACCAGCTCCCGGCGATCTTCATCAAGGAATCGAAGACGTTGAAGCGGAGCCTGCTGCAAAATAAAGTCTTCGTCCCGACGATTGGCTTCCCATCACCCGTGGTCAAAGGTTTGGAGGGGATGCCCGAACTGAAGGGCTACGTCATCACAACCGCCAAGGGCCACCCGGCCATGCAGATTCTGAACGGCCCGCCCGATGCCGAGCAGTCCGATTCGATCGACCCGGTGCTGTCGGTCTGGCAGCACGGGCTGGGCAAGACGGCGGCGTTCACGTCCGACTTCAGCACCAACTGGGGCACGAACTGGCAGACGTGGGACCGTTTCCAACCGTTCGTCAAACAATTGCTGACCGACATCAGCCGCGTGAAGAAAGATGGACACCTGCGGATGTCCACGCAAACGTCGGGCGGCGACGCGGTGATCGTCGTGGAAGACTTTCATCCCGAGGAAGCGTTTCTCGAATTGAACGCGAAGCTGTCGGGACCGGGCCAGAAGACCGAGAATATCCAACTCAAACAGGTCGGCCCGCGGCGCTATCAGGCGACGGTCCCGCTGTGGGGACATGGCCGCTATCACGCGATCGCGCAGGGTTTGGGAGGCGATCGAAAAGACCTGGCCTTCGGTGGCTTCATTGTGTCGTACTCGCCCGAGTACCTGCGGTTCCGGTCAAGCCGCCCGACGCTGCAAGAGATCGCCGATAAGACTGGCGGCAAGATGCTCAGCGGCGATCCGACCAAGGACGCGATCTACACACGCGGCCGTGCTCCCAAACGCAGCTCGAAGCCGATCTTCGATTGGTTCCTGATCGCGCTCGCCATCCTGATCCCGCTCGACGTGGCGATCCGTCGGATTCAGGTCGACTTCGCTTCGATCTGGAAAACGTTAACCATGCAACGCCGCGCGCCCTCGACCGCCACAATGGGGACGCTCCTCGAACGAAAGCAGTCCGTCAGCGCGGCCCTGCAAGCGCGTAAGTCCGAACGAACGATGCCCACGTCCTCCGGCAGCGTCCCGCCACGATCAAGCTCGTCGAAGCCCGCGACTCCAACCGCGGGGTCCCAGACACCGTCCACGCCTTCCGCGCCGACCGGCCTCGAAACCAAACCAACCTCGACCACCGAACGCCTGCTCGCGTTGAAGCGCAAGCGGGATGAAGACAAGTAAGGCCGAAGATTTCTTAACCACGAAAGACTCGAAAGGGACGAATGACAACCGAGGCGGAGTGACCACGAATCTCACGAAATCTAAAAGGCAGAAAGTGAAGTCGGGAAGGGCGTGAGACATAAGCGAGATCGGCCCTGCAACATGCCGTCAGCTCCTGTCCTTCCCCCCTTAGATTCGTGAGATTCGTGGTTCAAACTCTTCCTGTTTACGTTCGTGTTTTTTTGCCTCTTTCGTGGTTCACCCTCCTAAATGGAACCGACCGATGAGCGTAGCTACTGCACCTGTTCCTGCTGCCGTTTCGCCTGAGATGTTGGAAACCGAAGCCCGGCACTTCAAAGAGGAGTTTGCTGCCGCGCACGAGGCCGTGGGGCGCGTGATCGTGGGGCAGGAGCGGACGATTGCGGCCTGTCTCACGGCGATCTTTTGTGGCGGCAACGTGCTGCTCGAAGGTGTGCCCGGTCTCGGCAAGACGGAGCTGGTGAAAGCCCTCTCGCGTGTGCTGGACCTCGACTTTCGTCGCATCCAGTTCACGCCCGACCTGATGCCTGCCGACATTATCGGGACGAGCGTCATGTCCACCGACGAACATGGTCAGTACCGCTTCGAGTTCCGCAAGGGGCCGATCTTCACGCAGCTTCTGCTAGCGGACGAAATCAACCGCGCGTCGCCGAAGACTCAGTCGGCGCTGCTCGAAACGATGCAGGAGCACTCGGTCACCACCGGCGGCACGATGCACCAACTCAAGGAGCCGTTCTTCGTTCTCGCCACGCAGAACCCGATCGAGCAAGAGGGAACATATCCGCTCCCCGAAGCGCAGCTCGACCGGTTCATGTTCAAGGTCGTGGTGCCGTTCCTCAATCGAGCAGAACTGAATGAGGTCGTCAGCCGGACGATCCTGCGGACGGC
>CAMAYU010000057.1 GCA_945862235.1 Schlesneria paludicola DSM 18645 | reverse complement strand
GAAGCCTTCTGCGAGGCGGGTCGAGCGGCGTTGAAGGCCCGCGATCATGCCTCGGCCAATGATGCCTTCGAGAGTGCGGTGGCTTTGGATTCGGACTGCATCGACGCTTACGACGGCTTGGCGGCGGTGGCCTATCTCGATGGCGACTTACCCGATGCGATCAAGCACTACACGAAGCTGACGATGCTCAAGCCGATGGAAGGCCGGTTCCACACGAACATCGGGGCCATCTACAACCGACTCGGCGAACATCAGAAGGCGTGCGAAGCCTTACGCAAAGCGATCCAGCGCGACAAGAAGTGTGCCGAGTCGTACTACAACTTGGGGATTGCCCAGCGGAAGCTCAAACAGAACGCGATGGCGGTCTCGGCATACAAGGAAGCGATTCGCCTGAATCCGAGTCTGGCCGAGGCCTACCAAAACCTCGGCAACACCTACGTCGATATGGGCAACCTTCAGATGGCGATCGTCAACTTCAAGAAGGCGTTGGAGATCAAGCCGAACTTTGAAAAAGCGCGTCACGGGTTAGAGAGTGCCGAAGCTCAGTTAGCTCTAACGAAGGCTGGTGCCAACCCGTTCGGACGCTTGGTCGATGTGAATACTAAGTCCGCTTCGAGCAAGGCTCCGTCGTCCGCTGGTCGCAAGCTCAGCGATGCCGAGCGATTGGAAGAACGTGCCCACGTGAAGAGTCTCGCCGAAGAAATCGAACGCCTCGCCAAAGGCTGCTGCGAGTACCTCAAGCAAAAGATGGAGCCGGCCGTGATGGAAGTCGAGCGGGCCATGGCGCAAGGCGACGATGCCGCTTACACGCTTCCCGTCGCCGCCGAAAATTTCCGCACGTCGATGTACCAATGGTCCGCGCTGCGCAAGAGCCTCAAGCGGAAAGTTCAGGAACTGAAGGCTCACGAAGACTTCATCAATGCTCCGGATGTGAAACGGTGAGTTCCATGTCTGGGCCAACACCCTCGAACCGCCGCGACTTTCTCACCGGACAAGCCGTGCGTGCTGAGTGGGAGCAGGTTCAAAACCGGCTCGCTGATGAGATCGCAGCTCCGCGAGTCACGCCTGGGCGCGGACCGACGCTGCTGCTGCAAACCACCGCGATGGCGTGCGACTTCGATGTGATGCTCAACCCGGATGGTCCTGATTCGCAGATTGAGTCCGCATCGGCAGCGTTGGAACACGTTCACGAACTCGAACGGTTGATGAGCGTTTACCGCGAGGACGCGCATCTCGCGACGATCAATCGCCTGGCGCCGACGGCGGCGGTCGAGGTCGATGCCGAACTGTTCTTGCTACTACGTCGGGCCGAACTGATCGCGAGCCAGACCGACAGCGCATTCGATCCGGTGGCAGGCGCACTCGTCGCGCTGTGGCGTCGCTGTCGAAGTGAAGACCGCATCCCCACGGGAGACGAAATCGAAGCGGGTCTCGCCAAGAGTGGCCTCCGTCACGTTCTGTTTGATGATGCGCGCCGCACCGTGCAGTTTGACGAGAGCGGAGTCGAGTTCAATCTCGGCGCGATCGGCAAAGGGCATGCGGTTGATCGCGCGGGGGAACTGCTGCTAGAACGAGACGTCTCGAATTGGTTGGTGCATGGCGGACGGAGCAGCGTCCGGGCGCAGGGGACTCACGCGGGACACGATGGCTGGCCGGTGGGCCTTCGCAACCCGCTCCTGCCCGACCGGCCCTTCGCAACGTTGCTCTTGAAAGATGCGGCTCTGTCCACGAGTGGCACGGCGGTGCAATGGTTCCGGCACGAAGGGAAACGGTACGGACACATTCTCGATCCGCGCACAGGTTGGCCGGTCGAGACGATGTTGTCGGTCAGCGTGATCGCGCCGGATGCCGCACTGGCAGATGCCCTCTCGACGGCCTTTTTTGTTCTCGGAGTCGAAAAAGCCCTCGCCTGCTGTCACAATTTCCCGCTCGTTGGTGCGATCTTTTTCCCGCCGCCGAATCAGGGGCAGATGCTCGAACCGATCGTTCACAATGTGGCGGTGGACCGGCTGTTTGTGGCGGGGTGAGATTGGCTGGCTCAATCGTTTTACCGCGTGGGCAACGCCCCGCGGTGAGACGACGAACTTCAATCGATGACGAAAAATCAGGCAGGTGACAAACCCGCCCCACGTAGGAAGAGAGTGATCGAGTGTCTGGTGATTTGCGAAAAATCTCGCTGTTGGCGGTGGTCTTGCTCGTGCTGCTCCGCATCTCGATCGGGTGGCATTTGATGTACGAGGGGCTGTGGAAACTGAGCACGCTCAAGACCTCCACGCCGTGGTCGGCCGAGGGCTATCTCAAAAACGCGACCGGGCCGATGCGCGGCACGTTTCGTGAGATGACCGGCGATCCGAACGATTTAAAGTGGCTCGATCATGGTCACATGACGGCCAAATGGGATGGCTGGCGTGAGCGATTCTTGGCTCACTATCCCGCAGTCGATCAGCCGAACAGCGTCAGCAAGCAGCCGGTGCAAGATCGACTCAACCGCCTGATGGACGGACAGGATTCGTTTGCCGCCGCATTGGAGTCGCTTCCGCCCGACTTCGATCTCGCCAACGTTGGCGGTGTCAGCAAGAAGGCGATCAAGTTTGACGCGAAAGCCAAGCGGTTGATCGTCGATGGCAAGCTGCACCTGCTCCCCATTGAACGAGATCGACTTGTCGATGCTGCCGAAAAAGCCAAGCCCGAGGACAAAGCGGCGCAGGCTCCGTTTGACGACTTCATCAAGGCGGTGAAAGAGGTCGCGAAGCTGTCGTCGCGACTCTCGTTCCACGAGCGACTGACCGCGTTGTTGAAGCAGGACCCCGAGCGAGTTGGTGTGATGCTGAAGGCCAATGCGGGGGGAAAAGGAGGCGACGACGGCGATGCATCGGCAGGCGACTCGGCCTCAAAACAAACGCCCGTCGTGATCGGTGACGTGGACAAATACAAAAACTATCTCGCCTTCTACGAACAACAGTATGCGAAGGCGAAGACGAAGTCCGATTGGGATCATCTCGGCAAGCAATGGATCGAGGTCCAGCAGCTTCGCCGCGATCTGGTGGGGCCAGTGCAGGCTCTCGAACAAGAGTTGTTCACTTCGGCGGAAGAACTGCTGAGTGTCGAGCAACTCGCGACCGGACCGGTTGCCCCCGCCGCCAGCCCGATCCGCAGCATCAATCTGCGAACGATGTGGGGGCTGACGATCTTCGGCCTGCTGTTGATGCTCGGTCTGTTCACGAGACTCTCTGCCCTCGGTGGTGCCGCGCTGCTGACTCTGTTTTATCTCGCGATGCCACCTTGGCCCGGCGTGCAAGAGATCCCGAGCATCGAGCACAATCTGTTCGTGAACAAAAACTTCGTCGAGATGGTCGCGCTGCTCGCCATCGCCGCGATGCCGAGCGGGAAGTGGTTCGGACTGGATGCGGCGGTGTCGGTGCTGTTCACACGACGACCGAAGAATGAGTCTGAGAAGAAATGATCAAATGATTTGCGGGATGGGCGCTCCTGCCCGTCCTGCTTGATCCGCAAGCGTCGCATTGCAATCAAATTCGGACGGGCAAGAGTGCGCGTCCTACGACTGACACATGTAAGGAGACCACCATGAAACTGACACCAGAACAAGAACAGCTCGGCAGGGAAAACTTTCATGAAGCGGTGTCGTTCACGCGACGCCAGTTTCTCGTCGGAGCAGCGGCCGCCGTGCCGACACTCGGCGCGGCCTACTTTGGCTACGGGGCCATTCAAGGGAACCCGGTGAAGGTCGGCTTCATCGGGACGGGTGACGAAGGCTCGGTCCTGCTGACGCAGCATCCGCCCGAATACATGGACATTGTCGCGTGTGCCGACCTGCGACCGAAGAACCAAGTGCGGGCACTCAACGGAGACGGCAACGAAGTACGCTGGGGTCTGATTCGCAAGCTCGGGCGCGAATCGGCTCTCAAAGTGAAAATCTACAAGGACCACAAGGAACTGCTCGCGAAGCATCCCGAGATCGAAGCGGTCGTCATCGCGGTGCCACTCTGCCAGCACGCACAGGTCGCGATCGACTGCCTCAAGGCGGGCAAGCACGTCCTGACCGAGAAGCTGATGGCGCACACCGTCACGCAGTGCAAGGAGATGATCCGCGTCGCCCGCGCCGAGAAGAAACTGCTCGCCGTCGGACATCAGCGTCACTACAACGTCCTCTACGACAACGCCAACTCGCTGATGCGTAGCGGGTTGATGGGCGACCTGAAGTTCATCCGGGCGCAGTGGCATCGCAACAACAGCTTCCCCGGTGTCGATGGCTGGCGACCGGGCGGCTACACGAAGGAATCGTTCCAGAAGAAGTTCGCGGTCGATATCGAAGAACTGACGGCCCGTGCGAAGGAGAAGAACCTGTCGATCGACGAGTTCCTCCAGAAAGACTTCGGCTATCCGTCGATGGACCGGCTCATCAACTGGCGACTGTACAACAACACCGGCGGCGGACTGATGGCCGAGTTGGGCAGCCACCAGCTCGATGCGGCGAGCATCTTCCTCAACAAGGTCCAGCCGATTGCCTGCTTCGGTTACGGCGGCAAGAACTATTACGGCGTGAAGGGGATCGGCACCGCCGACCAAATGGGCGACGACCGTGACGTGGACGATCACGTCTACATGACGTTCGAGTTCCCCGGCCCGCACTACGCTGAGGACAAGAACGATGTCTGCATCGTGACGTACTCATCGATCAACTCGAACTCGTTCAGCGGCGACCCGTATGGTGAGACCGTCTTCGGCAGCCGCGCCACGCTCGTGATGAAGCAAGAGACCGAAGCGATGCTGTATCGCGAGGGCGTTGGTTCTTCGACGACCAGCGCCGATCAGCGGCTGTACGTTTTGAACGGCAACGACGGCCAACCGGCGATCAGTGCCAGCGCGAGCCTCGGCCCGTCCAAGCAATCGGCCGTCGCCGACATCGGCAAGGTCAGTCGCGGCTACACCGAAGAGATGGAGCACTTCGCCCACTGCATCCGCACCAACAACTTCGGCAAGATCGCCGACGGTGGTCTCCGCTGTCCGGGTGAACAGGGAATGAAGGATGCCATCATGGCGCTGTCGTCCAACATCGCGATGAAGAGCCGCAAACGGATCGTCTTTAAACCCGAATGGTTCGACGCCGACAGCGACGCGGCCCCTGAGACAGACCCGGAATTGGTGGGTTAGGACAGAACTAGGTCAAAGACAAAATGATCTTGGGCAAAATGATGAAGACGAACAGGGTTAAGGTGAGCCGGGTGCCTTCAGGCCCCGCCTCACCAAAACCAAACAGGTGAATCCCGTCAGTGACTGATGCACCGACCCAGATGTCTCGCGTCATGAATCAAACCCTCCTGCTCTTCATCATTCTGTGAAACATCATTTTGTCTTTGTATTGACCCGAGCCGCGACCCGGTGCGAGCGATCTCGCTGAGTCGCGGCCTTTGTGTTTGAGGAGCATCACGAACATGGCTCGCTGGCCCGACGAACGGAGAACCAATCTGATCGCTCTCCTCTTGGTGTTCGTGTTGTTTCCCGTGTTGTGCTGGCTGTCTTGGCGCTGGCTGACACTGCCGTAGAGTCGGCACCGTCGATCACTGTCGTGACGACTTCGCCCTCGCTTACGCAGCGGGTTGGTATTGGAAGTCTCTGCTCGTTTGAACTGCAACCGTAGGAATCCCGTGTCTCGCAAACCATTGCTGATCATTTTCATTACGGTCTTCATCGACCTGCTCGGGTTCGCGATTGTGCTGCCGTTGTTGCCTCGGTACGGGCGGCACTTCGAGGCGACGAAGCCAGTCCTCGGGCTGTTGATGGCGTCGTTCTCGGCGATGCAGTTTCTGTTCGCGCCGTTGTGGGGACGACTGTCGGATCGAATCGGTCGGCGGCCGGTGCTGATCGTGGGGCTGGCCGGATCGACGATCTTCTACACGCTGTTCGCGCTGGTGACTCAGTACGGCAACGCGGGTCCGATCTTGGGCCTCAGTCCACTGATCTGGCTGTTCATCACGCGCAGTGGAGCCGGGATTGCGGGAGCGACGATCCCGACGGCTCAGGCGTACATCGCCGACTCGACGGATGAAAAGTCGCGCGGCAAGGGGATGGCGATCATCGGTGCGGCGTTCGGCATCGGCTTCACGTTTGGGCCGTTGCTCGGCGCGTGGTTCGTTTCAAACGATGCCGGTGGCGTGCCGAGTCCCGCGCCGGGCTACGTCGCCGCCGCGCTGTCGGCTTTGGCGACACTGGCGGCGATCGTCCTGTTGCCCGAGTCACTCAAGTCCGACGCGGCGAGTCGTCCCGCGCGGAAGTGGTTCGACGCGGGAGCGTTCTCGAAAGCGATGAGTCGTCCGCATGTCGGCTTGCTGTTGGCAACGATCTTCCTGACGACGTTCGCCTTCGCGCAGTTCGAGACCACGCTGTCGTTGCTCACGAAGGAGCTCAACGTGGGCGACAAGTCGAACTTCTACGTCTTCGCATACATCGGGCTAATTCTCACGCTGGCGCAGGGGCTGCTCGTGCGGAGGCTGCTGCCCAAGTTGGGTGAGTTCCGCATGGCTCTGATCGGGACGTTCCTGATGATGATCGGCTTGGGGCTGATCGGAGTCGCGGCCACGAGCGGTGGGATGTCGCTGTTGTGGTACGTGCTACCTGTGTGCGTCGTCGGGTTCTCGTGTACGACGCCGTCGCTCAACTCGTTGCTGTCGCTCAACACGCGCGACGATCAGCAAGGCGAAGTGCTGGGCGTGGGGCAGAGCGTCTCGTCGCTGGCTCGCATCTTGGGACCGATCGCCGGGCTGTCGCTGTTGGAATACGGCCGCAGTCTGCCGTATTGGATGGCGACCGGCTTGATGGCCGTGGGACTCGTGATGGTGTTCGGCCTTCGTTCGGCGGGAACAAGATCGGGTGAGCAGCAAGCCTCGTAGAGTTTCGGCCGTCAGTTCAAGAAGTCGGCCAATGAGAGCGAGTTCATCCGGGCCGTGAGCTGGAGGCTCATCTGGTACAGGTTCTCTTGTTTCTGGACGGCGGCGATGGTCCCGGCCACGTCGATGGCTTCAATGCCGTCGGTGGCTTTTTGAATATCGAGCTGCACATCGGCCGTGCGCTCTTCCAGCTTGGTCAGGTATTCGGCTTGCACCGACTGACCGCCGAGGGCGTCGATCACGTCGTTGTTGATTCTGTCGAGGGCTGCGATGTGACGACCGAGCGCCTTGGAACGGTCAAGCGTGCTGAGACCGTGGACGTTGCGAATGTCGTCGCGCAGCGCGATCAGGGCTTGGAAAGCGTCGGTCGCCCCTTGGTAATCGAGTCGGTCGGTGCCGGCACGGCGAATCTGTGTGCTATCGACGTTAGTCATCTCACCGGTGCCGCCGTCCGTCATGACCTGATTCGCGCTGAAGTCAATCGGCTGTGACGTGGTACCGCCATCCACCGACATTGTTCCCGTGGCCGTCAGTGACACCGTGCCACTGAATCCCGGCGTGATGGAGGTCGTGTTGAGGAACACCGCTTCGCCGTTCGGTCCGGTGACGCGCAGATCGGCTCCCGAATTGGTGAACGCGACGGGTGGGCCGCCATTCAGCGACACCGTTCCGCTGGCCCCGGTCCCGCTGGTGTCGATGATGTTCAGCGTGTGTGCGCCGCTAGGCCCAATGATCGTGTCGCCCGAGGCCGAGGACGTTCCCGTGCTGACTCCCGACGCACCCGCAATCGAGGTCAGTGTGTGCTTCACCACGAGCGATCCTGGCTCGACCGCACTATCGGTTCCGGTCCCGGGACGCGCTCCCGTGGTGCCAGTGAAGATCGTGGTGGCGCGATGCCGCATCTGAAAGACCTCACTGCCGGGGATGAGCGTTCCGACACGGATCTCTTTGCCGACGACCGCTTCCGAGGCCTGATCGCTGCCTCGGTAGGCCACGTCTGTAGGGCGCTCGGCGCTGTCCACGGCAGTGACTTCAAATGGCGGTGCGTGGCTCGCCGTCCCGCCGAACAGGTAGCGTCCATCGGGAAGCTGGCGGTTGCCAACGCGCAGCATCTGATCGATCACCACGTCGATCTGGTGGGCGAACGCGCTGTCAGAAGCAGCGTCGTGTGCGGCGCTGTTCACCTCGATGGCGATGTCCTTGGCGTGCGTCAAAACTCCACGCGATTCGATCAGTGCATCGACGCTGTTTTGCAGGACCACGCCCACATCGCGAATCGTCTTGAGGTGCGTGTCGAGCCGCAGGTTCTCGGCGCTGTTCTGTCGGATTTGGACGATCTCGGCGGGTGAATCGGATGGCCGCTGAATCCGTTTTCCCGACGCGAGCTGTTCATGCAGCTTCGCCAAGCGGGCGTAGTTTGATTGAATGAAACGCAGCGACTGATTGCTCTGCATTTCCGAAGTGACTCGCATGATCGGCCTCCGTGGGCGGCGATAAAACTTCTGAACGGGACAGCGTGAGGTCTCAGTGACCGATCACAACCATTCGTTCGTCATTGCAGTCGCAACAACTCATCCAGGGTTTGGTTGACGGTGTTGATGTATTTGGCCGCCATTTGAAACATCCGCTGGTACTTCAGCACTTGGACCATCTCTTCATTCGGATCGACGCCCGACACGCTCTGAATCTCGTCGCTGATTCGACCCGTCAACAGTTGGTTGGTTTCGTCGAGCTGTTTCAAGAAGCTGACGTCGGACCCGATCTCACCGAGCGTTTGGTTGAAAGACTCGGTAAACGTGGACTGTCCGTTTATGGACTGTCCGTCGCGCAGTGAGATCATGCGTTGCAGGTTGGAAGAATCGCCGACAAGCCCGGAGCGTGACGTGGCGAGCCGATCTGGATCCGCAAGCAGATCGTCGTTCACCCGCATCGTTGCGGCGTCGTCTCCGCTGAAAAACGTGTTCAATCCCAATGCCGTGAGGATTCCGGCGGAGTCCGGTTGTCCGGCGACTTTTGTCGTGAACGAGTTCCCTATCGCGACCGTTCCCGGCGTGAGTGTGATCTTGGCACCGTGGACTAGGCTAAGCGGTTGCCCCGCTTCGTATCCCTGTCCGATGTCGAGTGTCGCCACAGCATCGCCTGCTAGATCGGTGACGCGGGCTTGTAGACCCGGCGTGACTCCGATCGTGCCCGTCCCCAGAAACGTCACTTTGTACGAGTCATTCGTCGTGCCGGTGAACGTTCCGCTGGGCGTGGCCGTGGTCGTCGTGCCGGCGGAAAAGCTGGTCGCGATTTGGGGATCGATGCCGCCTGTGAAATCGAACTTGTAGCCGGGGGCCGCAATCAGCGAGAGCGTTCCGACTTGGCTGTTAACGAAGGCGCTCAAGTTTGGGACCGAGGCACTCAGCGCGTTCGCGACATCACTCAGGCTTTGTGATGCCGGGTCGATGGCCACCTCGGTCATTGTCCGTTCCCCGGTCGTCGAGTTGGTCATCGTGACGTACAGCGAACCGGCTTGTGGTGGAAACGAGAGTCCGGCGGCGTTCAACTTCGCGAGGACGTTCTGAGTGCCGCGCTGCCCGTTCAGTTGTTGAAAACCTCCGCCCTGGCCGACGCCCGTCGTTTGAATGGCATCAAAAGTTCGAGAGATTTCGCGAGCGAGCGTGTTGAGCTTGTCTTGATAGCCTTTCAATCCTGTGTTGCGCATCTCAAGCAGCGCACCGAGTTTTCCCTCTTCGATGGGCAACGGCGCATCGGTACCAACAACCTTCACGGCAATTTCTGATGCATCGCTCACTGACATCGCGATGTCATGGCTTTTGTTTCCGATGACGAGCGGGAATCCCGACGACAACACCGTCAACTGCCCCTGCCCACTGTTGTGAACCTCGATCGGCAACCGTTCGGCCAGTTGATTGAGCAGTTCGCCGCGCCGGTCCAAAAGGTCGTTCGGTTTCACTCCCTGCCCGTTTAGCCTTTGAATTTCGCGATTTAAGTCGGCGATGCGGCTGGTGAGCGGATTCACTTCATTGGCCGCCGTGATGATCAAGCGATCGAGGCCCTCACGCATGCGGTACATGTCGGTGGAGAGCGAGTTGAACTCGCGGGCGGTCGCCGAAGCCGTGGACGTGACCACACGCCGCGACGCACCGTCTTGCAACCGTGTCGAAAGCTGTTCGAGCGTGTTGAAGAGGGACTCCAGCCGTCCGATCGGCGAGGATTCGTTGGTGGACCAACGCGATTCCAAGCGATTCATCACCGTCAACTTCGCTTGTGCCGAACCGTTCTGGGAAGACTGCTGCGTCAGCGAGGCTTCCAGTTCTTCGTTGACCGCCCTCGTGATGTCGCTCAACTCAACGCCGCGCCCGATCGAGAACCCTTCGGCTTGCATCGCAGGTTGACTGGACAGAATCGGCACCTGACGGTGGTAGCCGGGTGTACTCGCGTTGGCAATATTGTTGCCGGTGATTTCCAACGCTTTTTGAGCGGCTTGGAGCGCCGATGAACCGACGGAAAGTTTCAACATGATCAGCCACCCCACTGAACCAGAGATCCCACATGGACCTCGTCGCGGTTGCCCTCCGCGTTGTACGTGTCACCCGCCGTCCGCTGCCCCGTCAGTCGGCCAATGATGCCTCGCGTTAGTGACAACGACTGCCGAATCATGGCCCCGTTCTGCCGGTTGAGCCGCTCCAACTCAGTGGACATCTCGGCCAATGACTTTCGGAATCGCGCGACCCCCTCCCGCAAGGCCCCCGTGGCCACCGTCAGGACGCGCCCCAATGTGGCTTCGTCTCGCTCGACCCCCAGCGCCGCAGCCAATGCAACTCGCAAGTCCCAGCGTTGCTGCTGCAATTCGCTGGCGCCGGCAATCGCGAGCGACTCTTCTTCTAAGGCTTCACGCAACTGATCGTCATTCAAATGACGCAGCGCGTTGTGAACGTTTTGCACCGCGTGCAGCATGGCTGCGAGTGACGACTCTTCCGCACTCAGATGCGACAGCAACAGCTCTGCCACCGGACCGTCTAGGTGCGGCGGTTCCATCAGTGATGAGGGGACGGCATTCATGTGTGACTTGTTCCTGCTTCAGTTCTGTTCCAGTCCCCTCGCTCCGGCTCAGCGGGAGAGGGGGGCTTCCTCTTCAATCACACTTGGCTTGCTCTGCAATGAATCGAGTGTTCCACAAATCGTTTGCACTCGGTTGTGTTTTGAAACCCCACCCCGCTTGCCTGGGTGGTTTTCAGGTTTTTGCACTACTTCAATATCCGGCAGTCATCGAGTTCAATATCCGGCAGTCATCGAGTAGTGCAAAACCTGATTCCATCGGGACCAGCCCGGTGGGGCGAGTTTCAAAACAGTGCCTACCCTGCCGTGTTCACCTTCTGTTTTGGGTCCAACGACTCGCGAATCATCTTCGCCAAACCGAATCCACCCGACTGTGTCATCTGCTGGCCAAGGTACAAGTCGAACATGCCGCCATACACGTCTCCCGAGTCCTCGCCAAACAGTGTCCCCGGCTCCAACGTCTTCCGCATTTCCTTGAGCAACAGCGAGGCGAATACCCCCTCGAAGTCTTTCGCCACGCGCGCGTTCTGATCCGTCGAATCCGGTGTTGTCGAGCCACCCGCCTTCAACATCGCATTCCCGTTCATTGACGACATCTGACCTCGTTCGGCCACCGAGGTCATCGGCAACGAACCCGACATCACGGAACTACTGATCGCCGACATGGCCAACTCCTCAATCAGTTCGGTCCGAATCAAATCTCACAAACATCGCGAACTCGTAGGATGGACGCCTCGTCCGTCCGTCCGTCACGAACGGCTGCGACTCGGACGGACGAGGCGTCCATCCTACGGGTCAACCAGCTCTTGCCACTCACGATGCCCCGACACGAACAATCCTGACCCCGGATTTCACGGAGGACACAGATGAGACACAGACCACGAATCCTGATCTGCCTTCTCCGTGTTCTCCGTGAAATCCGGGGTTGCACCTGATGTCGCTCCTCGTATTCGCCTCACTACTACATGACCACCAGCTCCGCGTGCATGGCTCCCGACTCCTTCAATGCCTGAAAAATGGCGATCAAATCGCGGGGCGAGACTCCCAGCGCGTTCAGCACGCGGGCAAGT
This sequence comes from Schlesneria paludicola DSM 18645, assembly GCA_945862235.1. Lineage (GTDB taxonomy): Bacteria > Planctomycetota > Planctomycetia > Planctomycetales > Planctomycetaceae > Schlesneria > Schlesneria paludicola_A. The sequence goes on along the minus strand of CAMAYU010000057.1, from coordinate 20,594 downwards.
TCGGCCACCGTAAAAGTCTGATCGAAATTGTGAATCGACACCGGCGACGTGGGCTGTGGTGGTCGTGACAAGTCGCGGGGTTTGAGTGCCTCCAAAATGTCATCGACATCATCGCCCGAGCGCTCACCGAACGCAGGCGGTGCGCCGGGGAACGGCGACAAGCCCTCCGCGCCGGGCGACGGCGGGAGTGTCACGTTCGGCTTGATGACGAGATTTCCATGCGCGATGGCGACCGAGGAGATGCGGACTTGATGGCCGACGATCACCGTTCCCGTGCGTTCGTTGATGACGACGCGGGCGATGGTGTCGGGGGTCACCTTGAGTCGTCCGATCTCACTGACAAAGTCGGGCAGATTACGCGACCAAGTCAGCGGGACTCGAATCTGAATCGTCCCCTCATCGACGGCCAGCGCTGTCGAGGGATACTTCTGATTGATCGCTTCCACGATGGACTTGGCCGTTGAGTAATCGGCTTCCCGCAGCAGCAGCCGCACCATTCCGCCCTGGTCGATCTTTCCGAGCGCCTCCCGTTCGACGATCGTCCCCCCCTGCAAGCGGGCCACCGTCGGATGGTTCTGCTGGCCACCAGTCCCTGTGCTGCGAACCCGCACGCCGCCGATCGTCAACTGCCCTTGGGCGACCGCGTAGACCTCGCCGTCAACTCCCTTGAGTGGACTCAGCAGCAGCGTGCCCCCTTCCAGACTGATCGCGTCATCAATGACCGAAACCACGACATCCAACCGGCTCCCCTTGCGTGCGAACGGCGGAATCTCGGTCGTCACCATCACCGTGGAAATGCTCGTCGATTTGAAAACATTGTCGAGGAGTGACTGCCGCGCCAATTTGGACGTGACATCCATCTTGCGGAGCATGTCGATGGCCATTTGTTGCGTGGAGAGCGTTCTCGCCCCCGTTCCGTTCAACCCGACAACGAGACCCGCTCCATAGAGTTGATTGCTGCGAGCACCTTCGACTTCCGTGATGTCCTTGATCCGTACTTCCGCCCGACACGATGCGGCGTTGCCAAACAGGACGAGTCCGTGCAGAGCCAGCAGGCTCAAGCACAGACACTTCCGACGCAGCGAGAGAGATCGAATGCAGACCGCCATCACTCAGTTCCTCTTCCAAGTAGCCATCATCGCTCCGCGTGATGAGCCTCGTGAGTTCAGTCGTCCGATTGTGAAAGACTCGTCACGCGGAGCGATGACGACTACTTGGAAAACTCCACGCTCCCGACAACCCTCTTTCGACTCAGTGCGGCCAGATGCGGTTCGTGGTCCGGCCGAGCCAACCTTGATTGGTGAACCGCGTCTCCACGCCTGCTCCCTCATACACGAGGTTGAAGTTCGCGATGTATTTGGACTCGATCACGTTGGGGCCTTCGATGTCGTTCGGCCGCACGATGCCTGTCACACGGAGCAGCCGCGTTTCGTTCGAGACGACTCGCTTCCGATAACCTTCGATCACCAGATTGCCGTTCGGCAGAACATCGGTCACGGTGACGGTCATCTGATCCACGAGCAGGCGATCGCTTTCGTAGCCCGCGCTTCCTTGGAAGGAGCGATCCGAACTTTGTTTCGCGCTAACGGCCGCCGTTGCAGAGCGACTCGCGCCGTCCGAACCCGTCTTCCCTGAGAAGTCCATCTTTCCGGCCGCCGATGTTCCCTTATCGAGCGTCCGTTCCTCATTGTTCTTCGCGCCGGTTGATTCTTTCACGGTGACTGTCAGCAGATCACCAACCCGCCGCGCCCGATTATCGACGAACAGGAACGCGCTGCGCTGCTCGCGGCGTTCCCAGATCGAATCCGCGCGGGCAGTCAGAGTGGGCGTGAGGATCGCCCCGAACAACCACGCTTGCACCCATTCTCGCCGTGTCATCGCGATTTCCCTTCAATACGTGATCTCGACTTCGTTCGCGGCGGTCACGCGACCTTGAACGAACGTTTTGGATTCGATGTTTTGCAGCCGGATCGTGTCTCCCAAGCGACCTTCCTGCTGCGCTTCGCCAGTCGTGCTGATGCTGTGCGAGCCGATCTTGGCCACCATGCGGACTCGATCACGCCGCTTGACGAGCACCGCGTTGGCGGTCGAACGACTCGACTCCGCGTCGCTCAATTTGACGGGCATGAGGGGGCGAACGGATCGTTTGACCGTCGCACCGACCAGCAGGTCCGCGTTCGAGCAATAGTCACTCAGCGTCGTCACGTCTTGCCGATCGACGTAAACGTCGGACGTTTGAATCGTGTGTCCTCGTTCGAGTGCTTTCGCGGCCAAGACCACTCCATCGAAATGCCGCACATCGAGATGGACGGCGACATCGAAGGACCGTTTGCCGGTAGCTCCCGCCACGACTTGAACTTGAATGCGACCGACCGCTGGCCCATTTGTTCGCAACGACGCCCGGCAGACGTAGCCCGAGGCCGCAACTGCCTGAGTCACCTCGTGCGGCAGCGGCACGGCAAGGCGAACCGTCACATCGTCAGCCGACCACGGCAGTTTGCCTCGCACACAGTCCTCAGCCGCTTGAACGACGAGTTGTTCCAGTGTGGATGCCACGTCATTTGAACGCACGGGTTGCGAGAGAGTTTGGGCTGACGCTTCGCGAACCCCAGTGACTCGCCCCGGCGACGAGACCGCGCGGCCTGCTGTGACTCGAACCGCCGTACCGCGAATCGAAACATCGTCCGGATCGACGCCTGCTAGCCTCAACCGAAATTCAATCTGAGGCGGCGCGATCTCGATCGACTCACCCGTGGCGAGCGCATCGTTCAGATCGAGTTCCTCAACTCGCTTACGTTGCTCCGCATTGCCGCCCGACACCGCAGCCACGTCGCCGATGAGAACTTCACGACCAGCAACTTGCACGCGCGACCGCAACGCGAGAACCAATGGCGACGAACTCTTTGCACTCGCAACAACAGGCACCGGCGGACCGGCCACGACAACGCCGTCTCGCCCCACGACGCAGAACGTGGAGGCAATCAAGAGACGAACGAAGTGATCGCGAGAGACTTGCATAGCGGCGTTACCTCACCATCGCGTTGGTGGTTTGAAGCATCTGGTCACTCGTCAAAACGGCTCGCTGACTCGCTTCAAACGCGCGTTGTGCCGTGATCAGCCGGATCAGTTCGGTCACGACCTGCACGTTGGATCGCTCCAAAAATCCCTGCTGCAACGTGCCGAGGCCGTTCTCACCGGGTGTCCCTTGTGCTGCGGCCCCCGATGCGGATGTCTCGGCAAAGAGGTTGCGTCCCTCGGACGAGAGACCACCGGGATTGGGGAATCGCGTCAACGAAAGGTTCCCCACGGGTGTCGCTGTTGGAGTCGAAGCGGTGACCACGGAGACCGTGCCGTCCGTACCGATCGTCACCTCTTGGGCGTCGCTGGGGATGGAGATGGGCGGCTGCAACAGAAAGCCATCAGCCGTCACCAACTGTCCGGCTGAGTTCTGACGGAACGAACCGTCACGCGTATAGCGGAAGTCGCCGTTGGGCATTGCCACTTGGAAGAAGCCCTGCCCCTGAATCGAAACGTCGTTCGGGTTGCTCGTATTTTCAAACGCACCCGGCGAGAAAATTTTGGAAATCCCCGAAGTGCGAACACCGCTACCGATTTGAATCCCCGTCGGGACTTCGAGGCCATTCGCCCCCTGCGTACCGGGAGCGCGGACGGTCTGATACATCAGGTCTTGGAACTCGACCTGACTGCGCTTGAAGCCGGTGGTGTCGACGTTGGCGAGATTGTTCGCCGTCGTATCGACGACCGTCGAATGGGCCTGCATTCCAGTCGCGCTTGTGAACAAGGCTTTCATCATGATCGTGTCACCTATTGAGCGGTCGCGTGTTCAAACCGATGGCGTCGCCGAGTGACCGCAACGCACGCTGCGTTGCTTCAAACTGCCTGAGTCCCGAGATCATCTGCACCATCTCGTGGACGATCGTCGTGTTTCCTTGCTCGCGATAACCCTGCCGGACGTTCGGCCCCGTGGTGTCGCGAGCCGCGTTCGGAGGAGCCTCGAAGTAGGTCGTGCCGACGCGCCGCAGTTCGTGCGGATTCTGAAAGGCCACGACGCTAAGCTGATCTAGTTCCGCCCCGTCGGCGACGACCGTGCCATCGTCGAGAATCTCGATCTGCGAAGTCCCGGGCGGGATCTCAATCGGTCCCCCAGTCCCGCGCACAGTGCGACCTTCTTGTGTGACGATCTGCCCGGCACCGTTGAGTGCAAACGTACCGCACCGCGAATACAGCGGGCCGCTCGGACCATCAATCGAGAAGAAGCCCGGCCCATCCAGAGCCACGTCCAAAAAGCTGCCGGTGTGTTCGAGAGTCCCCGGACTGAAGTCGGTGTGTAGTGAAGTCTCCGGCCCCTGAAGTGCCTCCATCGGCCCACTGGCTTGGAACCGCAAGACCTCGCGCTGATAGCCGGGCTTCACGGCGTGGTTGAGGTTCTGCGCGGTGACATCCTGTTGAAGCGATGTCGCCTGCATTCCGCCCGCAGCGCTGTACAGCCCTCGAATCACCGCGTGTTCCTGTCATTTTCTTCCCTCGCCCCAGCTTTGTTGGGAGAGGGGTCGGGGGTGAGGGGTTCTTGGCTACCCGCGCTCCCAACGGCAGTTGTCGCCGAAGTTGGTTTCGAGACCTCACACAAAGTCTCGTCTCTCTACCATCGGACTCTGACGGACAGGACGATTACTCGCACTGCGCGGGCCATGCCGTCTTTATCCAACTTCCCAAGCTTGCGGGTCGCGGTGTCCGCAGCGACGTGGATTGGACGGCACTTCGCGACGAGAAATGTCAGCGAATCGAGGCTCGCACCCGCGCGAAGCAGGGTCATCGCCTTGTTGGGTCTGCGTAACCTGTAGGGTGGAACCAGCGGCGTTTCGCCGCGCCGGCTCACCATGATTTCTCGATGCTTGCCAATGGTGGGCCGGCGCTCGAAGCGAGCTGGTCCCACCGTACGTTGAAAAAAGCGATGGCCCTGCGCGCGAAGCCGTATCAGTTGTGATTGGCGTGCCTGTTGTGAACGGCGTGTGACGGCAACGGCTCGCACATCATGGCGGATGTCCCGCCTGTTCGACCTTATCAATACGACCGCCACACCAACCCGCAGCGTGAGCGAGTCGGCTTGGCTTCCGGCCCTCGCTCACGCTGCGGGTTGGTATTGGCCAGCCTTCTCAAACAGTTTCCGCTCTCACTCCAAGGCAACTCACTGAGACCACGCGATGCTGCCCGGGATGTACACCGCCGCGACGGCACTCGATGCCTTCCAGACGAAGCTCGATGCGTCGGCCAATAACTTGGCCAACGTCAACACGACCTCGTTCAAACGGAGCGTCGTCGATTTTCAAGACCTGATCTATGACGGTCCGAGCAATCTTCAAGTCGGACGCGGGGTGCGGGTCTCCGACATTTCGCTCCGCGACTTCAATCAAGGTCCCTCAGTCCTGACCGGCAAGGACTTGGACCTGCTCATCGAAAGCAAAGGGTTCTTCGCCGTGAAAGCCATTGACGGCACGACGCAGTACACGCGCGATGGGACCTTTCGTCGCGATTCGACTGGCCGAATGGTGACGGACGACGGATCGATTCTCCAACCGCCGATCACGTTTCCGTTGGACACGATTGCCACGACGATTGATGACACCGGAGTGGTCTCCGTTCTGACCGGCTCTTCGCCCACGACGCCGGTGATCCTCGGTCAGGTCACCGTGACACGCTTCACCAATCCGGCGGGTCTGCGCACCGAGGCAAACAACCGCTACAGCGAGACCGACGCTTCCGGATTGCCCATCACGGCGGTTCCCGGAACCAATGCCGCTGGTGTGGTGAGGCAACGCGCCTTGGAACAGTCCAACGTCGATGTCACGACGGAACTGACGACTCTCATTGCGGCTCAACGCGCGTACGGAGTCAACTCGCGAGTGGTCCGCGCGTCCGATCAACTGATCTCTTCAGCGCTCGACACCATCCGCTGACGCGGCAAGGCCATCGCCATTGTTACGTAGGGTGTGCAGACCCAACAAGCTGATGGCCCTGCGGATGCGGTCGAGGAACTCCCACACAGCGTCCGTCTCCCTCACAACCAGCCATCCACCGCCCGCAGCACGTCGCCGTCGGTCGGAGCATTCGACGTGAGGACCGGACGCAGCGGGATCGGAACTTCATCCATGCGGTAGGCCGTGCCATGACAGTGAACGCCATACACCGCCGTCGTGATCCGGACCGTCGGTTCGATGGGGCAGTCTGCTTGCGCGTGATCGAGCAGGATCGTGGGGACCGATCGCAGATGCTCCAACGCGGCGGGCGAAAAGGTTGAGACGCGAGCCGAGCCAATCAACACCACGGCATCCGCCTCGCGCCGAGTCAGCAGATCGCCCGCTGAGAACTCACCGGGATTGTAGCGCGGATAGCCTCGCGCCAGGTTGACGCTGAATGGGTAACCAGTCTGCCAGCAGAGCACGCTGTCGGCACCGGTCACATCACCCATGACGCGCATCCGCCGTGCATGGAACCGCGTGAACAGGTTGAGGTCGATGACCAGTCTCAGTAGCGCTTCGACGTTCCGATTTCCGAGCGGCAAGCGGGCGACACCGTATCCGAAAAAGATGACTCCGCACCGACACGACTTCATTCGTTCCGCCAGTAGTCTCAGATCGTCAAGTGGCAGTCCCGTATGTGAGTTCGGTGCCGGTTCGATCCCACGCAAGAGGCCGCGCAGTGTCCAAAAGGCGTCCAGATCGCGACCCTCTTCGATCGGCAGGAACCAGTCGGCGAGTTCCGCAGTGGCAGTGCGTTTCGTATCCACGACGATCAATGTCCGGTCGGCTCGACCGCGCGGAATGTGCAGCCCGGTCGGCTCCATCGAGTACCGCTCCATGTGCCGCGGATGCGACTCGACCGGATCGGAACCCCAGTAAATGACGAGGTCCGCACGGTTACGAATTTCACCGAGCGAGCAGGTCGATTCACCCGACTCCTGCATGGCGAGAATCGACGGCGCGTGCCCTTCCGATGCGGTCGAATCAATCGTCGCCCCCAGTCGATCGGCCAAGGCGACCGCCGCACGCTGTCCCTCCGTACTGCTGCGCGACAAGCCATAGATCAGCGGCGCGCGTGCGTCACGCAAGATGTCGGCCGCCGCGCGCGCGCCTTCGTTCCACGAAATCTCGCGCCCCCGAACCGTCGCCTCGGGAACCTCGATCGCGTTCTGACCGAGCAGCCACGGCTCAGCCAACCCGCACGCCCGTTCCGCCTTGACGATGCGATTGCCGCGCACGGTGATCTTCAAATCGTCGCACACACACGCGCAGACCGTACACGCCACGTCTTCAATGACACGATCCGCGCCCGTATCAGCCGTTGCCGTGTTGAGTCTGTTCGTGGTCATAGGTGGAACTGCTGTTTCAAGATTTCACCCCTCGCCCCGGCTTTACGGGGGAGAGGGGCCGGGGTGAGGGGTTCTTCGATCGACAATACCAACCTCGAAAACTCAGACGATCCGGAGTCCGGTGGTTCAAAGTTCACTTTTCGCGGCGAAAACTGAATTTTGAATCACCGGACCCCGGCTTATACCGCTGACGAGTGCGGATGGCACATTTCACACTAACCGGAAGCGTAAGCGAGGACTGGTGTTGCCTCCTCGCTTACGCTTCGGGTTAGTGTCAGCTTCTCCCACGTGCGGCTGATCACCAGTTCGCATTGGGGCCGGCCGGAACAGAGATGTGCAGACTCGGGAGCAGTCCCGAACGCGAGCCGCGTGTCGGTCCCTGCGAGGCGATGTCGTCGAGAGCCGTATCAAATTCCAATCGAGTCCGCGCCTCTTGCAGTTGGTTTCTCAAGCTGGCGGAGACACACATCGCTTTCAAATACCAATGGGCCATCTTACGGAACGACGTGATCGCCCGCTCGATCCCGCGCTGCTCGACGGCGTACTCGAACTGACGTTTAAGCAGCACAAGGCGATCATCGAATGTCCCTGCGGGCGAGTACTCACCCGTCGCCTCCCACTCGACGAACTGCCGGAACAGCCACGGATTAGCCAACGCACCGCGTCCCATCGAGATCGCATGGCACCCGGTTTCCGCGAACATCCGCTCGCCCTCTTCGACCGTGCGGATGTCGCCGTTGCCGATAATCGGAATCCGCTCGACCGCCTCGACCACCTTGCGGATTCCCGTCCGATCGACCACCCCGCTGAAGCCCTGCTCGCGCGTGCGACCATGAATGGCAACGGCCGCCACGCCGACTTGTTCGAACTCACGCGCGAACGCCGGGGCCGTCAGTTGCGTGCTGTCCCAGCCGAGTCGCATCTTCACGGTGACCGGAATCTTGACCGATTCGACCACGGCCCGCGCGAGATCAATCGTGCGATCGGCCTGGCACATCAGGCTCGCACCGGCTCCCACCTTCGTGATGCGACTGACCGGACAGCCCATGTTGATGTCGATCGAATCGACGCCGCGTGCCTCCAGCAACTGAGCCGCATCGCGCATGATGACGGGATCGCCGCCAAAGATTTGCACCGCGAAGGGACGATCCGCCAGGCAGGTCTCGATCAGTTGCAGCGTCTTCGGACTGCGGTCGAGCAACCCGCGTGCGTTCACCAAATCAGTCGTCGCCAATCCAACCCCGCCCAACTCACGCACGATCCGGCGAAACGGCAGATTCGTGTACCCGGCCAACGGCGAAAGCAGATACCGCGACTCCAGCTTCAATCCGCCGTAAAGGAGCGGAGGCAGGCTCAGGAGTCGATCGCGGACGGTGGGAGACGATTCAGAAAGAACGGGCATGTGGGGAAGAGTTCGCAGTCCATAAAAGGGCATGGTTCAAATGGGTGCGGCCTTGGGTATCAGTTGCCTGCTCTTGTCCCCTCGCCCCGGCTTTGCGGGGAGAGGGTTAGGGTGAGGGGCCTTCTGCTTGGCTATTACCTCGACTTGAACCAAGCCTATAAAAGTCGTTTCAGTGCGGCCCACTCTAGCGGAGGCGGCGGCAGAAAAGAACATTTGACGGCGTTGGCTTTGCGGAGCAGGGTTCGCTTGCTATCTTCTGACCCCTCATTCCTCGACCTACAGGCCGAACCGGGCCGCATGAACCTCAGATTCAGATGGAAGACGATTCACGATGAAAGAAAAGAACCTGACGACCAAGCAGAAGCGAGATCGACGATGGAAGATCAAACGCCGAAAACTGCGCCGCGCCAAGACCGGCATGTGAGCCGCCTCGCTTGAGAATGACCACGCTGTGGAAGCCAGTCACCTGAACGTGTGGCTCTGCGGGCTCGGCGTTGGAAGTCTCTGGATCAATCAACAAAGCCTGTCCTGTGACAGGCTTTGTTCGTTTGATACGCCAAGAGAAATCGAACCTCACCCGTGCTCGGTGAACTCATTGAGGAACGGGGCCGCAATCACTTCCCGGTTTGAGCCGTGTTCCTGTGAACGCCTTGCCGCTCAGTTGTCTGAGCCAGTTTGAGGGCCGGATTGCACGTCGTGTCGTTCCGCAGCACGTCCAGAATGAGACCCTCTTCAATCGCCTGCCGCATCGAATAGACGTGGAACGGCGTCGGTAGATTCGTCTTGCTGGCCGGTTGGCGGGGATCGGGGTGAGTGCCGAACAGTTCCACAGTCTTGGTCTTGATCATTGGCGTCGCGGGGAATGCGACAAACGTGATCCCCGCGTCTTCCGCCCCTGACGCCATCTGAGCGGCCAGAATGTCTTCGGTGCGGACTTCTCCGCCGTCGCCGAGTTCCTGTAATTCTTCCGCTGACAGCACGGCCTTCAATTTGGCGGCGGTTTCGCCCGTCTGCGAACTATGAGTCTCATCCGCGATCACCGCGAACCGCTTGCCCTGAGTCGCCGCTAATTCGCGCACTTCCGTTGGATCTGTTGCTCGGACATCAACGCTTCGGCGATGTCGGTTTGCGTCCCCTCGATGCGGCTGGAGGTCTGAGCTTCCTTGACGACGTGCTTCTGAATGAACTGGTCAATGTCCGGCACGGCGCTCGCCCAATTTGAGTGCCTGTGTATAGCAAATCCAAGTTGATCAACGCCTCCGACTGGCCGGCACATTAACCCCACGGCCAACCGCAGGTCTGCTCCAACGACACACGTGACAACAACTAACCCCGAACGCGCCCCTTTGAACTGATGTTGAGAAGAGCAACTGACGCCCCATGATTTCAAGCGAAAAAGCCTTGTCCGCAGTGTTTGCGAACAAGGCTTTTTCAGTGGAGCGGAGGGGAGTCGAACCCCCGACCTCTGCATTGCGAACGCAGCGCTCTCCCAACTGAGCTACCGCCCCAATACTAACAGTGTCGCTCGGCATTCCCGCTGAGCGGGCGGCATTCTAGGGGGGCGTGTTGCGGTTGAAAAGGGTTGCGAACACGCGGTCTGAGACAAGAATGACACGACTCAGCACCGAACGCCCCCCCCTATCGGCACCCACAATTTCGAGGAGATTGCATCTGCAAACATGCAAACCCACCGAGGATTAGCGAAACCACTCGCGGCCAGAAGTAAGGGCCATCGCCTTGTTGTGTCGGCGAAAGTTGTAGGGAGGGACCAGCGGCGCTTCGCCGCGCCGGCCCACCATGATTTCTCGGTGTTTCCGGATGTTAGGCCGGCGCTCGAAGCGAGCTGGTCGCACCCTACATCCAGCCCAGCTTCAAAAAGGCATTGGCCCTGAACAACAGCCACATCACGTTGCCGTGGGTGGTCGAGTGATCGACGATGGGCGTTCGGCTTGTAGATCGACGGCCTCCGCGACAGGGCGGGTTCGAGATTCGACGACGGCCGTGACGAACTCGACTCGCAGTGGCAAGTTGATCGTGAAGACGCTCCCCTTGCCAAACTCACTCTGCAAGCTGATCTCACCACCGAGCAACTTCGACAGTTCCTTGGTGATCGACAGCCCGAGTCCGGTGCCTTCGAACTCTCTGGTCAGTGAGTCGCGCTGGCCCGAGATCGCCGCTCCCTGACGGAACTTCTCGAAGATCCGTTCTTGATCTTCGAGCGGGATGCCGATGCCGGTGTCTTCGACGATGAGCGCGAAGCGGCCGGGTTCGCGCAGCTCGGCGCGGACCTGTACTCGGCCGCCTTCCGGTGTGAACTTGATCGCGTTCGAGAGCAGGTTGCTGAGGATTTGCTGAAGCTTGCCGAGGTCTTGCAGCAAGACGGGCAATTCCGGATCGACTTGCCAGTTGAGGTCGATGTTTTTCTTGTCGGCCAGCGCCGTCATCGATCCGACCGTCCGTTCGATCAGGTCGGCGAGCGACAACTCGACCGGATGCCGCTCCATTTTCCCGCTCTCAATTTTCGCCAGATCGAGCACGTCGTTAATGAGGTTCAGCAGCGTGCGGCCCGACGACTGGATGTGTCCCACGTAGCGGCGTTGCTTGTCGTTCAGAACCTGTGCGTTCGACAGCAACACGTCACTGAAACCGAGGATCGAATTGAGCGGCGTCCGCAGTTCGTGGCTCATCGTCGCCAAGAAATCGTTCTTGAGATTGTTCATCTCGTAGAGCTGGAGGTTGGCCTGAGCCAATTCGTCCACCTTCGCACCAAACCCGCTGTTCAGTTTCTTGAGGTCTTCTTGAACGGTCGTCAGATGGCGAAGCATGCGGTTGAAGGCGTGGCTGAGTTCCTCGAACTCGTCGCCTGTGCGGATGTCGGCCCGCTGGTCGAGATCGCCGCGCGTGATGGCGTCGCTGACCTCTTTCAGATGCAGCACCGGCTTGACGATGACGTACCTCACGATCGTGTACGCGGCGAGCATCGCCAGGAACGCGGTGACGATTGCGGTCGAGAGCAGGATCGCGTTGTTCCACGACAGCGAGCTGTAGGTCTTCTTGAGCGGGATCGTAATCTTGGCCAATCCCAGCCGGGCACCGAGTTGCAGTGCTTCACCCGATTTGTTGTCGGAACCGTGCTCCAGTCCGCGGTGGCAATCGAGGCACGCTTCCGTGGCGCGGACTTCGGCATAGAACCGAAACTCCTGCGACTTGCGGTCAATTTGTTTGAACTCCGATTTCCCCTTCGAGATTTCGGCGTAGGCATCGAAGTCGTTGTCGTTGAGGAATCTCGAGGCGGCGTCGCTCGGGTTGGGGTTGAGCAGCGCCCATTTGCCTCCCTTGAGGTCATCCGGCTTGAGGTCGTGTGACATGCGCTCGATATGCGGTTCCTTGCCGTTGTCCTTCTCAAACCGCATGGCGTGTTTTTCGAGGACGACTTTCGCGACCAGAGACCGCGCGAGGTCTGTGTTCTGATCGAACACGAGTTGCTGCATCTGCCTCGCGTAAATCCAGAAGCTGCCCGAGATCAACAGCAACAGACCGCCGCCAAACAGCAGGCGACACTTCCGTTCGAGGCTGGTTTCACCCAGCAGTCGTTTGACGCTGCGATAGGACATGCGCGCGAGCCACTCCGGTCAGAAAGGCGGAACCCCGTCCTCGGCAAGGATCAGAAACAGGGAGCGGGATCATAGTGACCGCGATCACTCCTGACACTCACCCGAATCGAGTGACTGCTCGTATCGAGAACAACGCTGTCGGCCCGCCGAAACGCCTCCTTTTGGAATGCCTTTCCACCGATCACGGCATTCCCTAAACTCGGCCTCACGCTTCGGCCCCTTTGGTTTGGGTCGGAAATGCCAATTGTTTTGACTCAAACATCGCAAGGAGTTTTCTGTCCATGACCGAGCAAAAGGCCACCAACGTCACCTGGCACGAACACAAAGTGACGAAGGACGAACGATCCAAGTTGAATGGACACAAGGGGGCCGTGCTGTGGTTCACCGGACTGTCCGCCTGCGGTAAGAGCACGATCGCCAACGCGGTCGATCACCGGCTGAGCCTCGCGGGCAAGCACAGTGTCGTGCTGGATGGCGACAACATCCGCATGGGCCTGAACAAGAACCTCGGCTTCTCGGCCGAAGACCGTGCCGAGAACATCCGTCGCATCGGTGAAGTGGCCAAGCTGTTCGCTCACAACGCCAACTTCACACTGACTGCGTTCATCTCGCCCTACCGCGCCGACCGCGATGCCGTCCGCGCGTTGCTGCAACCGGGTGAGTTCATCGAAATCCTCGTCGATGCCACTGTCGAAACGTGTGAGCAACGCGATCCGAAGGGTCTCTACAAGAAGGCCCGCGCGGGCGAGATCAAGAACTTCACCGGCATCAGCGATCCGTACGAAGGCCCCGAAAAGCCCGAGTTGGTCCTTGATTCCAACAACAAGGGAATTGAAGAACTGACCAACGAAGTGATCGCGTACCTTGAGAAGAACGGCTACCTCAACGCCTGACGTTCGAGCGGCGAATGCAGACCTGTCAGCGGTGAGAATCCTCGTTCTCAATCAAACAGAAACACCCCGGTGGCCACGCGGCGATCGGGGTGTTTTCGTTGAGTGCTGCCGGACCGAAGTAGAACGGCCACAGGCTTGCCCCAGCTAGACAACGTCACCGAGGCGACATTTCTAAACGGGAACCACTGCGCTGCCAAACGAATAATGCCGAGCCACTCACTCGATCGCGGCGATTCAGTTCCACTTCACGTTTGCCTCGCTACGATCCCGCCGACTTCGGCTGGGCCAGCCTCGCGGTGGCCGTTTCACCCCCGTCATTACCGCTCGCGAAAGGTGTCGCAAATGAATCGTGTTCTTCGAGGATGTGCTTCGCTGGCGATTGTTGTTGGCATGCTCGGCTTGAACGAAATGGCTCCGGTCTCAGCGGGAGATTGGTCTCGCTTTCGAGGCCCGAACGGGGCGGGAGTCTCACTCGACGACAAAGCTCCGCCGGTCGAGTGGAGCGAAACGAAGAACATGAAGTGGAAGTTCGAGCTGCCGGGGCCGGGCCTGTCGTGCCCGATCGTGGTGGGGAACAAGGTCATCGTCACTTGCTGGTCGGGATATGGCACGACGACAGCACGCGACGCGAAGCAGGATCAGCTCAAGCGGCACCTCGTTTGTGTGGACCGCCAAACGGGGAAGCAACTCTGGAACACCGTGATCGATCCCGAGTTGCCCGAAGACAGCTATCGCGGCATGTTCACCGAGAACGGCTACGCCTCGCATACACCCGTTTCCGACGGCAAGAACATCTTCGCGTTTTTCGGCAAGACGGGTGTCGTCGCGTTCGACATGGACGGCAAGAAGCTGTGGCAAACCAAGGTCGGCAAGGATTCGGACCCGCGCGGCTGGGGCACGGCGTCGAGTCCGATTCTGTACAAGAACCTCGTCATCGTGACTGCGTCGATCGAAAGCCATGCGCTCGTAGCGCTGGACCGGGAGACCGGCAAGGAAGTCTGGAATCAGCCCGCCGACGGATTCGGCAGCATGTGGGGGACGCCGATTCTGGTGGAGGTTGATGCGGGCCGAACCGATCTTGTGGTGGGCGTCCCTTACGAAGTCTGGGGCTTCAATCCCGATACCGGCAAGCTGCGCTGGTACTGCGAAGCGGCCGATTCTGAGTCGATGTGTTCGAGCGTGATCGCTCACGACGGGATCGTCTACGCGATCGAAGGTCGCAGCGGCGGTTCCATCGCGGTGAAAGCTGGCGGGAAAGACGACGTGACGAAGTCGCACGTTGTCTGGTCGGGGCGCGATCGGGGCCGCATTAGCACGCCGATCTATCACGACGGTCGCCTGCACTGGATTTCTGACCGCGTCGCGAATGCCCTTGATGCGAAGACCGGCCAGCGCGTCTATCAGGCGCGTTTGAAGAGCGATGGCAGTCCGGCCGAAGCGGCTCCTCCTGCCGATGATCGTCCAACTCAAGGAGGCCGTCGCGGCGGCGGGGGATTGGGAGGCGGTGGTGGCGGTCGAGGTGGCCAAGATTACGCCTCGCCGGTGGCGTCGCACGGTCGCATGTATTTCGTCGGCCGCTCGGGCGAAACCTACGTCGTGGAGTTAGGGGCCGAGTACAAGCTGCTCGCCGTGAACCGCGTCTCCGCGGAATCGGACGAGAGCATCTTCAATTCGACCCCCGCCATCAGCGACGGAGACCTGTTCATTCGGTCCAGTTCCGCGCTCTATTGCGTCGGTGCCGAACCGCCACTCGCGACGAAGTGACTCGGAATGCGGGCGACCCTCGTAGGAAACCGGGAAAAGCTCCGGCACAGAGCCGCTGCCGTTGCAAAGTCGCGGCAAAAATGCCATTCTCCCGCCCCCTTCCAGCCTTGGCTGGCGATCGCCCCGCTTGATGAGGCCGGCGTTTCGGATGACCGCTTCGTTGGATCGAACTCATTTTGGGGTCGCAGGGAAGCTTCTGGCGTGCCGCGCCGGGACGATCAAGTTAAGAAGTTATTGGGAATTCGGGAGAGATCATGCGTTTGAAAGTTGGCGATGTTGTCCAAGTTGTGGCGGGTGACGACAAGGGAACGCGCGGCAAGATCGTGCGAACGGATCGCGAGAAGAACAAGATCGTCGTGGAAGGCGTGAATCGCGCCTATAAGCATGTGAAGCGCGGGCATCCGAAGGCTCCTCAAGGTGGACGGCTGTCGATCGAAATGGCGATCAACGCCTCGAACGCCATGCTGATCGATCCCACGACGGATAAGCCGACTCGGACTCGGATTCAGCTTCCCAAGACCAAAGATGAGCCCAAGCTGTTGGTCGCCAAGTCGGGCGCGGTGCTGCGCCGGATCGGTAAAGATCCTTCCGCGACGCCAGCCGATAGCTGATCGATGACGACAGTCGCGATATCCCGCTCAGCAGAGCGTGATTGCGAACCGGCGAATTAAAAAACGACAGAAGCCCGGCCATCCGATGGATGCCGGGCTTCTGTCGTTTGCGGAGGAATGCGTCAAGCCCCCAATTGGGCGACCGGCAACTCTCTGGCCCAAAGTAGACGAGTCACTCCGTGACTCGACGATTCCGGTCACGGAGCGACCGGTCTACTCTCGGTTCACAAGCGCTCTGGAGGACGTGCCTCACTTCGGCGCGGGCTTGGCAGGCTTCTTCTTGTTGAACAGGCCGTCGAACGCACCTTCCAACTTCTTTTCGAGCTGCCCCTCAAGCGGCTTGTCGAGTGATCCGCCCAACTTATCCCCGAGGAACCCTTCCAGCGCGGAGCCTCCCATTTGCTTGGTAAGGTCTCCGAGAACGCGGCTGTCGAGGCGAGGTTGTTTGAGCGTGCCGCCGATCGGAATGCTGATCGACTTCCCTTTGAAACCGGCCAGCAACTTCTTGCCAGCCACCCATTCATCGGGGACGGGGATTTCCGCAATCAGATTCAGCGTCTCGTCCATGCCCACGGAACCACTCGTGCGGAGCGTGACATCTTGAAACTGGAACGTCAGCCCCTGATGGTGCATCCGACCGTCGGCCAGTTTGAAATCGACCGACTGCTCGGGCATTTCCATTAATACGCGTTCGCGCTGCGGCCCCGTTGCGGCACGCTGGCGGAGTACCGAACGCACTTGGTCAATCACTCCAAGGAGCTGCATCGTCAACGGTCCCGGTCGAACCTGCGCCGTGTGAACTCCGATCGCACCGCTGAACTCGCCCGTTGAAGGAGACAGCAGCGGCAGCGTCCCGCCTGCAAGGTCCACCGAGAACTTGCCTTCCACTTGAGCGGCATCGGCCAAGAGTGGCATCACGAACTTCAGCCACGATCCGCACAGCTCGGGTGAGAGTCGCACTTGGTCGATCACCTTTTCTTGAGTCAGCACAATCATGGCGGGCGATTGATCCAGACGGACCTGCGGCGAGAATCGCAACTTGCCTTCGTTGACGGTCATCTCGGGAACGGTCAACACGCAAATTCCTTTGTCGAGCTTCACCGACACATCACCCGGCCCGGCCGTCAATCCATAGATCACTGCGGACTGCCAGCCGAGTCCCGCTTGACCGCTCAAGTCTGTCAGCCCGCTCGCACCGGAGGCCGTCACAGTGGGTGTCGCCACGAGACTGGCAGGGTCATTCGCGAACGAGACATTTGTCGTGGGAACCTTCGTCGGTGCGGAAGCCCCCGCGTTGGCGATCGTCCCGGATGAGGAGGCCGTGGCTGTCAGCGACGACCAGCTGGCCAGCGACCCCTTCGCCGCGAAAGACCGCTTGTCCTTCCCCGTCAGTTGGATGTCCTTGCCGAGTTGCGCGCCGAACCGTTGGACCAACACTTCCCAGTCGTAAGCGATCTCACCCGTCAGATCGAGTTGTTGTGAGGTCGAGAGCTTCTGCATCGTTCCCTGTGTCGCAACGCTCAAGCCGTCGGCCGTGACAGACGCCGCGTCGAGTTTCAGGTCGTCGCGCGTGCTGCTGTAGGTTCCCTTGCTGGTCAGATGGAGTTTCGGTTCGCGCCACAACGCTTCCCAACGCGGCTGTTCCCCGGCGGGCGCGTTCAGCCCCGCGACGACCAGCTTCTCAACGTTCGCATCGAGATCGGCCGTCATCAGCGTCCCCCCGTCCGTCGCGGTCACGTTCGCACTGCCGTTCAACGCACCGACGAGATGGTACATAGGCTGTTCGATCGCTTGGTTCTTCCAGCGGGAGAGTTTGTCGAGATCGGCGCGGTACGCCGCATCACCTTCCAGTTTGGCGAGACCACCCGCCTTCGTCAGTGCCACCGCGAGGTTGTCGATCCGGCAGGAAACGGCACTCGCGACGAGTGTCGATTGCGGCGAAGACCATTCCATCTCGGCCACCTTCCACACACCGGCGGTCTCCAGTTTGAGCTGCGGTTCCTGCACGAACCAGTCGAGTCCGCGCGCCTGCAACTGCTCGATGTTGATCGCCAAGTGTTCGAGATCAATTTGCTTCGCCCCCGCCGCCACGGTCGCGTCGATGTGGGCTTCGCCTCCCAACTGCCAGCCTTTCAGCACGAAGAACGGCTTCAACCGGTTCTGCCACGTCCCCATGCCGCCGGTCAGCGTTGCCGTCACCGGCCATGTCGCAGCCGCGTCGGTCGCGGTTGATGCGGCCGGAAGATCGACCGCCGCGAGCAACTTCGCGGTGAGTGAGTCACCGCCGCTCGTCATCTTCAGCGATGCTGCTTCGACCCGATTGATCGTCGTCGCGCCGTCGGTCACCGCTCCCGCCGTCGCGATCAGTTCCAAATGGTCTTCGTGCCAGACGTTGTCGGCGGAGACGTTCCACTGAAAGTTATCGAGGTTCACCGCTGCGATGAGCGATGCCCGGTCGGCTCCCTCACGCTTGATCGAACCGTCCACCTTCAGCCGTCCCGCGATCTTCTCCAGTCCGAGATCGACGAACCGTTCCAAGTTTTGTTCGAGCTTGTTGAGATCGCCGCTCGCCGTGAAGTGTGCATCTGTCAGCGTGCCGCCTCCCGAGACTTGCAGGAAGTCGGACTGACACGTCAGTTGATCGACGATGATCGTGCCGTCTTGCCGATGCGCCTGAAACGCCGTCTTAAAGGGCGTCTTCCACGCAATCGACTCACCCTGATTGACGGCGGTCAAACCAGCCAGAGTCGCGTTCCCCTTCCAGCGTCGAGTCCCTGCGGCCTCTTCACCCGTGAGCGACACATCGACTCGCCCGGCCGTGATCTGAGTCCCTTCGCGGACTCGCAAGGTTTGCGGCAACAGCGCGGCGAGTCGCTTCAGATCGACTTGGCCGTTCAGTTGGAAGTCCTCTTCACCGATGATCGACTGCACGGTGTTCAGCCCTGCTGAGGATGTGAGTCCTGCGAGCGGGAGGTCTCCCGTCGCGGTCAATTCGCCCACATCGGTTGTCAGTTTCGCATCGACCATCGACAGGCGACCCCCTTGGCTCGTGAAGCGGCCTCCCGCCGAGATCGCGTTGAGCGCCACCTTGTCCTGCTTGAGCGCCGCCAAGCCTGACACCGCCAACTCCCGCAACGAAACATCCCCATCCCAAGTCCAATCGAACGCCTCGGCCGTCGATCGCAGCGAAGCCTTCACGTCGGCATCGAACTGACCCGCCAGTTCGGCTGCTGGCTCGAATCGCGCGAGGGCCGGAAGCAGCTTGTTCAGATTCCAACCCCGCGCCTTGAGTCGCACATGCTGCGCGTCGGCCGTCGTCGCGGCGGCATCATCACTCGGCTTGTTACCAAACCGAATGGCCAGCCAATCCGAGACCACTGCATTCGGTTTGTCGCGATTCGGAGCATCCGACTCGGGAACGTCACCGACTGTGACCTGCATGTCGTCCACGCCCCCTTTGGTCGAGGCGAGGAGGAGCGACACCGGTGTGATCGTCGATTCGCGGTTGGCCGATGTGTTGGCCAGTTCAACCCGCGCATTGACCATCTCAAATTCAAACGCCGGTATGGGCGCGGTACTCGCGGGACCGGACATGAACTTCGCGTAGACGTCTTCGAGGTTCGATCCGTCCGGCCGGATCGTCACCGAGATCACCGGATCGACGAGCCTCATCCGACCGAGATTGGTTTGGCGAGTCGCCAGCGTCCACAGCGTCTCCACCGTCGAGAACTCTTTCGCATCGAGCAGCAAATGCCCGGTCTCATCCTCCGCCCGCAAGCCTTTGACCACGATAGGCGAGAACCAACCGATCGAGGTCTCCCCGACTTCGACCTTGCCGGGATAAGTCGGGAAGATCAGCCCGGGAATCCGTTGCCGCAACTCGGTCTTGGCCACGATGGCAGGGGCAAACCAAACCGTCGTCGCCAACATCGCCAGCAACAGAAAACCAAACATCAACCATCGCCCGCCGCCGCGTCGCTGCGCCGTTCCGGCACTCGGTGAATCGGGTTTGTTGGAGGTCGAAGAAATCGTGTTCGCCATGATCGCGCCACCTTGCACAATGCTGCCATCGAAAGAATGGTCTGCCCAAAAGAGACCCAGCAGATCGGAGAACATCCATCACTCACGAAACTGCTCTGCGAGTCACCTCGCCGCGCGCGATGATAGTGAAAGGTTCGCCAAGAGGTCGACAGCAGTCCGATGAGGTGGCAGTGTCGCGGTGCAGCCGTTCGTTTGTCGTCCGCCCTGAAACATCCTTGAATCGCAATGCGATGGAAGCCACGACGAGCGACATGGCCCTTAAGGCGGAAACCGTTGTTGGAGCCGAGTTGTATGCGTCCCTGTATGCACACGATCCCCCACTGGCTCGTCTGATCGGGTGCTGGCCACGGCTGACGGTTGAGGATCTGCAGGTGTTGGTCGATCAGGCTGTGCAACTGGCCACCGAACAGAACGAACGGCAGCAGACAGTCTCCCACAGCTTCGTGGAAGAACCGGTACAAACCAAAGAATCATTTGGTCGGGACGCTATTGGTTCACGGCGGTGACAGAATTGAATTATGGACTTTCAAGGTCTCTCGGACCTGCTATTACTTAAACGCTGAGTTGGTCAATTTGAATCTATGGTCAACAATGAGGAGTGCATCCATGAAGCTGCGAATTGGCGTGCTGTTTACTGTCGCTGTGACGTTCGTGTGTTTTTGCCAAAGTGAGGCGTCGGCTGCTGGTCCGGCCACGATTCTTCCGTCACGTGCTGAAATCAGGGCCGTACCGGCTCCGGGTCAGGGGCGACTCGTGGCTTATGCCTTGAATATCCACCCAGGTGCGAGACTTGTGCGTGGCGTGCTTGGACGCTGACTCGAATGCTGCTGCACGTTGTCCAAACCCGCTCAATCGAGCGGGTTATTTCATTTCGTGCCTGCT
>CAMAYU010000056.1 GCA_945862235.1 Schlesneria paludicola DSM 18645 | reverse complement strand
CCGGACTTCGCTGTTTTCACGGCGTGAAGTCGCTCGTCGCATCGACCGACAGGCAGAACTGCGAGATCAGTTCGGCCGCTTGGTCGAGATCATTCAGTGAGACGACTTCAACGGGGCTGTGCATGTACCGATTCGGGATGCAGACGAGTCCCGTCGCCACGCCGCCGCGTGTCAGTTGAAGCTGTGCCGCGTCGTTGCTGGCTGCCGTGGCGAGGCCGTTGATCTGGACTGGAATCTCGGCCGAAGCGGCTTGTGCAACGAGTCGCTCCAACACGACCGGGTTCACGTTGGGACCGCGATACAGGACGGGGCCTTTGCCTACCTTGATCCGTCCGTATTGATTCTCATCAATCGTCGGGCAGTCGGTCGCGTGAGTAACATCGACGACGATCCCGAGTTGCGGGTCGATCTGGAACGCACTCGTCTGCACACCGCGCAGTCCGATCTCCTCTTGAACGGTCGAGACCGCGAAGACCGCCGCTTTCGGATTGCCACGTGCGACTCGTTCAGCCGCCGTCATCACGGTCCAAGCGCCCACCTTGTTGTCCATTCCCGGAGCCGATGCCAAACCGTTCCGCAACTCGCGAAAGCCAAGCGTCACCGTGATCGGATCACCGATGGCCACCAGTTCGCGCGCTTCGTTGCCATCCTGCACTGCGATATCGACCCACAGGTTCTTGATCTCGGGGACGACCTTCCGATCCTCGGGCGATTGCAGATGAATCGGCTTCCGCGCGATGACTCCCGCCACCGGACCGGACTTCGTCCAGACCTGCACGTTCTGCCCGATGAGCACTTGCGGATCCCAACCTCCGATGGCGTGAACCCACAAAAAACCTTTGTCGTCAATGTGCTTGACCAATAGGCCAATCTGATCGCAGTGCCCGGCGAGCATGATCCGCGGGAAGCCACTCGGATTGACCGCCGCCACCACGTTGCCATGCCAGTCGGTCTTCACATCGTCGGTGAAGCCCTTCGCAAACCGACGGACGACATCCTGCACCGGCCGTTCGTAACCAGAAGGACTCGGGGCGTGCAGCAGGTCTTTGAGGAATTGAAGCGCGGCGTCTTGCATGAAGTGTGTCCTCATGGAGCGGAAGGATTGGGAGCGGAGCCGTCCTATCCAGAATGCCGTCGAGCGGGGCCACCCTGAAGACCAGCCGACTTTCGACAAACTGGCTCGTTCACGGAAAATTGTTTTGACGGTTTGGACTTGCGATAGGTACTTTGTCGCGGCGTCGAGAGGATTGAGGCTACCAAACCAACACGGTTCGTTGGGTAGTCGCAGAGCTTTCGACTGAGGGCGGTGAGTGTAACAGGGACGTTCAGAGCGGTGCAGGGAAGCCAAATTGTTAGGGACGGTTCATCTCAAGAGGTCTTTCTTCGATCTCTCTGTCTCACGATCACTCGCTGTCGAATGCCTATTTACCATGCGTTTCCCGTTCGGATTCGATCTCGAACCGAACTGTTTCCAGCCTCGCTGCCACACGAGAAGGCTTAGCCATCTCATGCGAGGTCATTCGATTTCAAGGAGGATGCTCATGAGTGCCACGCTGCTCGCCCCCGGTTCCGATTTCTTGGTGGAACAGGTCGAACAGGCGATCCAGTTTCGGACTGGGGGTCGCGTTCGAGGTCTGCGGATTCATTACGTGGATGGCTGCGTCATCATCACGGGCCGCACTTCGACCTACTACAACAAGCAGCTTGTGACTCACGCGGCAATGGAAGTCGCCGATGATGCGACCGTGATGAACGAGGTCGAAGTCTGCTGAGGCGGCGAGCAGGGCAGATCGAAACCGGACTCGTACTACGAGATCGCGGCGTGATGTTTGGCTGTGCGCGTTACGGCCGGGCCATGTCAGCCCCCCCCCCTCTTTCTGTTGCACGCTTTGTGGTCTTCTTCGATTGAAGAGGCCAACAGAAAGATGTGGCGGATCGCAGAACGGATCCGAGTGGCGGCGAAGCTCCTTGCAGAGAATCATCCCGCGTTCGGTGACTCACTCGCAGAAGCAGCTTCGCGCTTCGATGTGAACCGCGGCTCCTCGCCCTTCAGCAACCGGCGCAGGTTGGCTCGATGTTGAATCACGATCAGCAGTGGGACCGCGATCGCGAACAGCCCTTGGCTCCACGAGTTCGCTGCAAACGGAGACGGCTTCAGTGTTGCCAGTTGATAGACGCTGAAGGCCGCTGCCGCGAGCATCGAACTGAGTGACACAATGCGCCAGATCGCGAAGCTGGCGATGAATGTCGTCATCGCAGCAAGCATCCCGAACTGGCTGAGCATGGTGACCACGCCGAGCGATGTCGCGACCCCCTTGCCTCCTTGAAAACCGAGCCAGCAGGAAAACATGTGGCCAACGATCGTCGCGACCCCCGCCAGCACGACGAAGTGAGGCAGCGAAGAGTCCCCCGCATCGAACAGCATCGCGGGAAGCAGCCACACCGGCAGCAGGCCCTTCAGCGCGTCGAGGCCCAGGCAAATGAGGCCCCATTTCTTGCCGAGGACTCGCCCGGCATTGGTTGCCCCAATGTTGCCGCTCCCATGCTGACGCAGGTCGATCCCTTTGACGGCACGACCGATCAGCAGTCCAAACGGAATTGAACCGGCAAGATAACTGGCCAACACCAGTAACAGAGGCATCATGGGCATGAGTCGTCGTATTCCGAGAAGCACGATCAATCAGGGCGAACGGGGCGGGGAGTATATCGGTGAGCGTCGTCACTCACACCAACTCGCTGCGAGAACAGCAGCATCGATAGACTTCGCCCTCGCTCACGCTTTTTGAAGTTGCGCTGTTTCGATTCCTGGAAGGCTCCCCCACCGACCTCACGTCAGTGGAAGCCAGGATTGACAGCTAGTCTCGCCAACTCAAATCGACTCGGCACGCAAAGAAACAAAACGTTAGTAGTACGAATATGCACGAATCAGAAAAGACTTGAGGACGGGCGAGCAAAGGCAGACGGCTGAACTATGCCTAAGGAACGGGAGCGCGATAACTTCCCGAGGTCGTAGTCCGGACCCCTTGGTCCGGACTACATCACCACAGTTCGGGAAGTTATTGCGCTCCCGTTCCTAAGCCCCATCGCGGCGCATGTTCTTCCCTCTGTTTGGATTCGTGCGTATTCGTGAGATTCGTGGTGAATCATCCGAGTTAACGGGATCGAGACCGAAGTTGATCCGAGCCTTCATCCCTTCGGAATGAAAACCAACGACGGCATCCGTCATCACTGAAATCGTCAACTCCCGACAAAAAGTCGGATGAACTGCAAAACGCAAATCACTCGCCGATCGGTTCGACCAGCAGGTGTTGCGCGGCGGGGAGTCCGAGTGCAACGGGTTGGCCCGCGATCAAGGTGGTCACAATGCCGGCCTCGGCCGAGTTCTCGCGCACGGTTCCTTCGGACATCAAGGTCACGCCCGCGTCACTCAGAAATCGGAGGAATTCGGCTCCCTGATCGACGACGCGCACGATGCGAATCCGCGTCCCAGCGGCCACGGTCGAGAGTGGGATCGCGCGATCTGTTTGCTCGCGCAGTTCACCGTCGGCGGAGGGGATCGGGTCTCCGTGCGGATCGGAAGTGGGGCGGCCGAGGAATTCGTCGATGCGGTCGATCAGAGCATCACTGACGGCGTGCTCCATGTTCTCGGCCTCTTCGTGAACCTGGTCCCACGACAAGTCGAGCGTCTTAACGAGGAACAGTTCGATCAGCCGGTGTCGTCGCACCATGCGCATCGCGACGGCCCGTCCGGCGGGAGTCAGACAAACACCTTCGTAGGGCCGGTACTCGGCGTGACCCGCTTCGGACAAGGTCTTCATCATACTGGTGACGGTCCCCGGCGAGACGGCGAGCGCTGTCGCCAGTTGACCGGTCGTGACCCAATCGACGCCCGTTTTTTGCGTCGTTTGCAGCGTGGCCTTCAGGTAGTTCTCAACGGTGAGCGTGGTCATTGAGCGGGGCGATCACGAAACGAGGACGGGCATTCCAAACAAGGGTGGGCATTCTGACTGAAGTCGTTCCGCGCTGCCATCCGCGACGCGGACTGTGACAGAGCTTCCAATGAGAAGAGTCGCTCAAACTAGCCCGACGCGCGAGCGAGGGCTTCGCTTTTGACGAACGTCCAGCCCTCGCTTGCGCGTCGGGCTAGTAGTTCTTAAACCGCGGTCACCGACCGGCCTGCACGATCCGTTCGATCTCATCCAATTCCAGCGGGGCGGACTTCGTGACGGATTCGAGTCCGTCGGGGGTCACGACGACGGTGTCTTCAACGCGGATGTAGAGCTGTTCGTCTGGCACCCACAGTTGGGGGTCGAGTGCGAAGACCAACCCCGGTCGCAGCGGGTCGGACTTGTAGCTCCCCACGTCATGCACGCACATGCCGACCGGGTGCGTGAAGGCGACTTCGCTGTCGATCATCTTCAGCGCGGCATCGCGGTAGGCGGGCTTCGACCACGGCCACGAAGACCAAACGGGACGAATGGCCTCGGCCGCTTCCGTCGCCAAGTCACGGATGAGGACTCCGGGGCGAATCGTCCCCTTCAAGAGCACTTTGTGATACTCGACCATGAAGCCGTACAGCTCGCGTTGGACGGGCGAGTACGTGCCATTCACCGGCCACATGCGGCCGATGTCGCTCGTGTAACAGCCGACATCCGGCGCGTAGTCCATCAGGACCAGATCGCCATCTGCCAGCACGCTGTTGTTTCGATAGTAGTGAGCGTTCCAGATGTTCGCGCCGCTGGCCACGATCGGACGATAGCCCGGTCCCATCGCACCGCTTCGCAAATAGAGATGGTCCGCTTCAGCCGCCAGCTCGAACTCAAAGAGGCCGGGCCGAGTGATCTGCATCGCCGCGACGACGGCCTTCGCAGTCAGTCGTCCCGCGCGGCGCATCAGTTCAATTTCGCGATGACTCTTGATGAGCCGCAGGGAGTCGAGGATTGGCGTCAGATCGTGGAATTCCGCCTGCGGACAGACGCTAGCCAGCTTCTCTCGAAAGTGTTCTTCGCGGGAAGGCCGCCCGTCCCACGGATCGGCGTCTCGCAGGTGCTTCGCGTGCAGCAACGTGTCGCGCGAAGCTTCGCGGCCTTCGGCCGGAGCCATTGGCGTGAAGAGACTCGTCGCGTCAGTCAGGTCGGCGACGAGTGCCTCCAACGGCTTTACGTCATCGACGCCGATCAGTTTGCAAACCGCTGCGGGATCGCTGGAGTTGAGCTGTGTCCCTTCGCTCCGTTCGTGCTTGGGATCGCGTCGTGGCAGATAAAGCGTCGTCCAACGCATCGACCCGTCGAGTCGCAGATACGCATGAGGCACCTCGACACCGCAGAGGTAATGGAATTCGTTCGTCTGCCGAAACAGATCGAACGCGCCGGTCGCAGCCCCGCCCGCGATAACGGCCACGCCCTGCTTGCCAATCGCGTCAAACACGCGCTGCCGTCGCAACTCGAACTCAGCGGGAGGAAAGTCCATTTGGAAGTGGCTCATGGTGACAGGCGGCTTGCGGGAGGATGTCGTTGAGCGGTCGAATGCTCTGAGCGACGTGACTGGCGAACAGTGAAGCGGCGGTAGTTTATCGAAGTCCACGCGGCTCGCCCAACTCAGCCGTGGCTCAAGGCGATTGTCTTGTTGACCTGCGAAAGATGTACGGTGGGACCAGCGGCGCTTCGCCGCGCCAGCCCACCCTGATTTGTCGATGTGTCCTCTGTCAGATCTTTTGGTGAGCCGGGTACCGTAAGGCCCCGGATTTCCTTAGCCAAAAGTCCGAGGCATTACGGCACCCGGCTCACCAAATCACGACAGTAATTGTGACGCCGATCATTGGTGGGTACAGCCCACCCAACGGGATAATTGGTCGGTCGTTCACTGCTTCGGCGCGATCAGCAACTCGGGCTTCTCCAGCACGAGGTAATGGCCGTGATCGGCGGTGACGATCAGGAGCGACTCATTCCAGTTGCTGTGCTGCTCGACCCAATCGGTGATCGTTTTGACGGCCGCGTCGCCCGAGTGGACCGCGCCGATCGAGCTGTCGAGGTTGTTGTCGTGGTTCGCCCAATCGACATCGCCCGACTCGACCATCAACCAGAAGCCGTGCTTGTTTTGCGAGAGGACTTCAATCGCAGCCGAAGTCATGTCAGTGAGCTTCGGGTTCTCGACCAAGTCTTCGGCGGTGTACTTCTCGATCTTGTCCTTCCCCGCGCGACCGATCGTCGGGTCGTACTTGCCGTCGGCCGTCGCGAACGGGAGATGCTTCGTTTTGCCGACGCCGTAAAAACCGAGCAGCCTCTTTTGGGAAGCCGCGGCTTCGCTAGCCGCGGCTTGAAGACGTTGCTGTCCGTTGACTCCTTTCGTGCGAATGGCTGTCACGTACTTGCCGCCGTTGCGGACATCGACCGCTTTGAGATCGGCATCGGTCAAGTAGGCATTGCCGGGGACGAAGTTGGAGCCGGCGGGATTCTTGGTTGGCTCGGTCGTGCTGGTCTTGGCCTCCGCAGCCGCCTTGGCCGCAGGGGCGGCATCAGTGGAGTCCTTGCCGTCCTTGTTTCTCACGTCGCCATAGCCCGCGCCGATCACGACATCCAAACCGGGCAGCGGCTCCTGCGGATGGACGATCGACTTGAGACCCAGCATGTCGCGCGTGAGGTCTTGGTAATCATCCCGCTCGACGTTGTGAGCATATGCACACGCGGGCGTCGCATGGCTGAGGGGCACGCTGGTCACGGCCCCGACCGAGAAACCCTGCTCCTGCGCCCAGTGAGCGATCGTACGAACCGGCTGTCCGGCGTAGTCCATGTTCACGCCATCGTTATAAGTCTTGAGACCCGCCGTCATGCTCGACGCGGAACTGGATGAGTCCGTGTAAGCGTGCAGGAACGGCTTCTGTTCTGACTTGCTGATGAGATACGGCCCATCGTTGCCGGGCGTCCACGGATTGGGTCCACCATGCTCAACGTTGTAGCCGCCGAACATCGTGCCGCCGGGATTGAGCACGGTTTGTAAACTCGGGTCCGTCTTCGTTCCCGCGTTGTGAGGACTCGTACACATGAACCCGAACTGAGTCGTCCCGCCCGCCGTGTAATCCTGAAAGTGCAGTCCCGTGCCGCGTCCGCTCGTGTAACCAATCGACGCCGTTTTGTGGATCGCCGCCGCGCGGGTCGTGTCCCAATCCATGCCATCGAAGATCACGAGGAACACGTATTTGCGACCGCTGTCGAACGCCGCTTTTTGCAGGTCGTACACGTTCGTCTGATCGAGGTATTCGGCGTCTTTGTTGAGCGTGTGCGCGGGGACTCGCCCATAGAGTCGCTTCAGTTTCGCTTCGTCCCGATACGCGCTGTTGGCTCCGTTGAAGTTCCGCAGATCGACGGGACCGTGCTTACTGGACGAGTCACCAGACTTCGCGGAACCACTCGGCGACAGCGTTCCGAACGTGTAGACCGGGATCAGCCGGTTGGTGTGCGTCCCCCACTGTTTGTAGTTCGCCGGATCATGTCCCCAGTGGCCGAACTCCGCCTTGTTCGCTTCAATCGCCGCCGTTTGAAGGTCACGTATGTGATCGGCCTGTAAGGTCGTCACAGCCAGACCGAACACCATCACCACCGTGAGAACAACTCGCATCAAACGTACTCCTCTCGCAGACCGCACCGCATTGTTTTCTCGACCCCTGACACAAGCGAACCCCACCGGAGCTTGCGCCGGTGGATTCAGGTTTTTGCACTACTGTTGATTCTGCGTTCAGTCGAATCGGTGGAGCGAGTAGTGCAAAAACCCGCGAGCCACCGGGGCAAGCCCGGTGGTGTTGCTTGCATCTTGGGTGGGGCTTAGCCCGTTCCCACCATCCCTTACTTCGTCGTCCACTCAGGCGGCGGAGACATCTCGGCCGTCGGGACGTTGCCGGGGCTGGGCCGACCACTGCCGTGCCAGCGACTGGGGCAGCGGACGATCATGTCCTGGTCGCACAGCATCTGGCAGCTCAGTCGGACGCCGGTCACTCCCTTGGCGATCAGGACGTTTTTCTCAGCCATCGTCATCGTGTCAGGTTCGCCCGTGACGACCTCGACGCGACAGGTCGTACACCGCGCGTTGCCTCCGCAGGCATGAAGCTGATCGACACCGGCGTCTTCAGTCAGCGCGAGGACCAATCGCTTTCCTTCTGCCACTTCAAATTCGCCGAAACCTTCCACCGTCAATTTGGGCATGAACCTTCTCCGAAGAGTGAACCCGTTGGAACAAAACTGTCGCGACGAGAACTACTCGATGCGCGTGCCAAGTCGCAACCGGCTGAGATGAACTTTCGGCGAAGAGTTTTTCCTTCACGTATCGGGGGGCACCGTAGGGTGGACGCCCCGTCCGTCCGTGTCGTCACGGAGTCTTCAAGCGTCAGAACCCTCGCCTTGTTGGGGCGGGGGAATTGGGTACCACGGTCACGGAGCTTCGACGTAGCCAGAGGGGAACGTGAAGGCGTTTCCCAATTCCACGGCCACCTCGAAGCTCCGTGACCGTGGCACCCCAAATTGAAAGGGGCGATGGCACTGTCTGAGCGTCCGTCAGAAAGATCGCAGACGGACGGGGCGTCCATCCTACGTCCATTACTCGTGCGAGTGAGCTGCGTCGGGGAACTCACCTTGGGCGACTTCGGTGATGTACTGCCGCGTCGCGTTCAAAGCGGTCTCGCGCAGGTTGGCGAAGCGTTTGAGAAACTTTGGCTGGAAGCCGTCCGTCAGCCCGAGCATGTCGCAACTGACGAGGACTTGGCCGTCACAGTCGGGACCGGCACCGATACCGATCGTCGGGATCGACAGTGCCTTCGTGATCTTGGCCGCGATACCACGCGGGATCAGCTCCAGCACGATGCCGAACGCGCCCGCCTCTTCCGCCGCGCGGGCATCGGCCAGCAGTTCGACTTCATCGCGCTGGACCTTCGACATCGCACCGAGCCGCCGGATCGACTGAGGCCGCATCCCCACGTGAGCCATCACCGGCAGATCAGCCTGCGCTAACGCCCTGATCGTCGCCGCTTGATGCACGCCCCCTTCCAACTTCACCGCCGCACAGCCGGTTTCTTTGAACACTCGCCCTGCGTTCTCGACCGCTTGAGCCGGACTCACTTGGTACGACATGAACGGCAGATCGACGATGACCAGTGCTTGCTTCACGGCGCGGACGACCATTTCGCCGTGATAGATCATCTCGTCGAGCGTTACCGGGAGCGTGGTCGATTTCCCTTGGACGACCATCCCCAGCGAATCGCCCACGAGGATCGCATCGACTCCCGCTTCGTCGAACAGACCCGCCCACAAATGGTCATACGCGGTCAGGACCGACAACCTCTTTCCCTTGGACTTCGCCGCCATGAAGCGCGGCACGGTCATCGGGCTGGAAGATGTGGAACGAGCGGATGTCGGATGTGAGATCACAGCATCTGGGCGAGGTTCGGTCATGAGAAGGTCAATCAATTCAGAACTAGAAAAGTGTGGCAGACCGTCAAAACGAAATGGGACCGCTTATCTGCCTGTTGATAACTAACTACGAACAACAACAAGTCGCCTCAAAAATCAAACAGCAAAATGTCGCAGTTGAATGGAATTGCCGCGAGTCTCTCGTACCAGCAAACTGGGGCATCGAAGCCCAATCTCGGAAAATGAACAGGCTTTCCACATCTCCATGTAAATCTTCCAAGACTCGCCTCCGTCGGCACGCAAGCTGCAAATTATGCTCAACGCCGAGCGACAGGCGTTGGCCCGCTCTTGTCGTGAGGTATTGATCCGGGGGCGTGTTGGGTTCGCCTGACACGCCCCCGGTCGTTTCTTTGTCCCACACCAACTCGCAGCGTCAGCAAGGACGATTCGTGGGCGATGAACGAGTCACTCGTTCTTGCTCATGCTGCGGGTTGGTGTAACGAACTCCGCTCGCCGGACATCTCTCGTACCCGCCTGCCCGCTCATCCAATCCAGCCCCGCGCCTTCGCGACGTTCCGGATCACGACGGCGAAGTACGCGACCGGTGGAGCCGAAGCAATCACCAGCAAGAACAGCAAAGCCTGTCGTCGCACCAACCAAAAGAGGACTGCGGTAACGAACGCCAGCACTGCTGCATGCGATCCAAATAGAATGCACGCATGTTTAACGAAACCACGCGGCAGAACTTCGCCAAACAAGACTCCAAACCACGCGACCGCGCACAGCCGCGTCACAAATGTGACGACGGCGCTTGGCTTGGCCGGTAATTGTTGAGTCTTACCGTGATCGTCACCCATCGTGATGCTCGCTCTCGTGTGGCTTCAACCGTTCCGTCCCCGTCGCTTGACCTACGCCCAGGCGTACGTGTCAAACACGCGCACCTGTGCCCATGTCGGCTTGTTTTCTTCGATGAACTGCAAGTGCCTCGGGGCGATCTGGTAGTCGTCGTGAGCCTGCTTGTTCTCGAAGACCACGCTCAACCCGACATGAAAATCGCGGACGTTGACCGGGCGAGCCAAGTCGGGCACGAGCGGCCCGGCGGCGTAATAGACCACCCCCGGATGACCGCTCAAGTATTTGTCGCACGCGGCGATCAGCCCTTGAGTGTTCTCGGGAGTCCCGTCTTTCAGCGTGAAGTAGACGTTGTGAATCAACTGCGGTTGCTTGGCATCGGCCATCGAACAGGTTCCCATTCAAAGGTTTTTTAGGTTGCTTCGGTCGCACCCACAATGAGGCTCCGTTCCCGCATCCCATCTTCGTCACTTCCAAGAGTGATCGGGCGGCATCATGTCTCGGTTGCTCGTCGGTTGCCACTGTCGCACGCCAAAGCGACCTCCGAGGAGTGCAGTCGTCAGGTGGTGGTCACATCAACAAGTGCGCATCTGGCCCAAGTGTCGAGCAGTTCTGCTTGTCTAGGAGGGAAAGTTGCTTCCCTTTGACCAAGATCGTTTCGTTCGAGAGAGTTGCCCTCCCAAGAAGTGAGGCCCGATTCCACCATTTTTCTGTCCAACATCTTTCTGTAAGGACTCTTTCTGTACTGGCTCGAAAGCGGGCAGCAGAAAAATGGGGGACAGAAAGATGGCAATGGCCACGTTGCAAGGTTTGGCCTGAAAACGGCTCAAGAGACGACGACCAAACAGCGACGGCACCCACTTCCGAGACGATCTGAAGTCTGGCTTTAGGAAAAGCCGGACTTCGTGAGATCGCTTGAATGGCCCGGCGGGAACGCTGACACTCTCGCCCATGAAACTCTCCCTCGTCATTCCCGTGCTGAACGAAGTTGAAAGTCTGCGTGAACTCCACGCGCAGATTGTGCAGGTCGCGTCCGAACGGTCGCTCGACATCGAGGTCATCTTCGTCGATGACGGCTCGCGCGACGGATCTTGGAAGCTGATCGAACAGCTCGCGCGAGACGACTCGCGGGTGAGCGGCATCAAATTCCGACGCAACTTCGGCAAGGCGGCCGCGCTGACGGCGGGCTTCCAACGCGCGACGGGCGATCTCATCCTGACGATGGATGCCGACCTGCAAGATGATCCGGCCGAGATCCCCAGCTTCCTCGCCAAGCTGGATGAAGGCGACGGGGCCGACTTCGTGAACGGCTGGAAAATGCGGCGGCTCGACCCGTGGCACAAGACTTACCCGAGCAAAGTCTTCAACTGGCTGGTCAGTCGGCTGACGGGCCTGAAGTTGCACGATCACAACTGTGGCGTGAAGTTGTTCCGCGTCGCGGTCGCTCGCGAAATTCGCCTTTACGGCGAGATGCACCGCTTCGTGCCGGTCCTCGCCCACGCGAAGGGCTTTCGCGTCGTCGAGCTGGGCGTGAATCACCGCTCGCGCCAGCACGGTTACTCGAAGTATGGCTTCCGACGGTTTGCCCGAGGCTTCCTCGATTTGCTGACGGTGACATTCCTCACCGACTACGGGCAACGACCGCATCACATGCTCGGCTGGGTCGGGCTGGTTTGCTTGGGCTTCGGCTTCGCGGGGCTGAGCTATCTCGCCGCGATCTGGTTGCTGATGAACGTCTGCTCCGTCTGGCCGTCCACTCCGATCGGCAACCGCCCGCTGCTCGCCTATTCGATCGCGTCCACACTGCTCGGCGCTCAAGCCATTGCGGTCGGACTGATTGCCGAACTGATCGTCCACTACAACCACCGCGACTCCGACTCGTACAGCGTTGCAGAAGAGACCCGTTCGCCGTAGTGAACCCGCAATGAAATCTGAGCAGGTGAGCCGAGCGGCGTCAGCCCAATGGCACTCACTTTGAGCGGCACGGAGTGAATGACAAAGTGAGTGCCGAGCGGCGTCAGCCCCCGGACTCCGCGTCCAAGAGTCCGGGGGCTGACGCCGCCCGGCTCGCCAGAGGCGAATGCCTGTGATGCCCTCGTTAGGAATCGTGTCATGAAATCGCTCATCGGATTGGTGCCACTTCTGTGTTGTGCATTCGGATCGTTCGAGACATCCGCGGCAGACACGCCGCCCGTCGCGCGACCCAACATTCTCTGGATCAGTGTCGAGGACATCAGCCCGGACCTCGGGTGTTACGGTGACAATCACGCGGTCACTCCGACGATTGACCGGCTGGCGGCGGAGGGCGTGCGGTTCACGAGGTGCTTCACACACGCAGGGGTCTGTGCGCCGTCGCGGTCGGGGCTGATCACCGGTTGTTACCCGCCGTCGATTGGGACGCACCACATGCGGTGCAAGGGAGTCACTCCCGATTTCGTGAAGTGTTTCCCCGAGTACCTGCGTCAGGCCGGGTACTACTGCACCAACAACGTGAAGACCGACTATCAGTTCGACGTGCCTGCGACCGCTTGGGACGAGAACAGCAACAAGGCCGATTGGCGCGGCCGAGACAGAGGTCAGCCGTTCTTCAGCGTCATCAACTTCACAACGACTCACGAAAGCCAGATTCGCGATCCAAGTCCCGCCACAAAGAAACTCGTTGACAAACTGTCGCCCGAGCAGCGGCATGACCCGGCCAAGATGATCGTCCCGCCGTTCTATCCCGACACGCCGATCGTGCGACGAGACATCGCGAACTACTACGACAACATCACGGCCGTGGATGGGCAGGTCGCGGGAGTGTTGAAGAAGCTCGAAGAAGACGGCCTCGCGGACGACACCATCGTCTGGTTCTGGGGCGACCACGGACGCGGGATGCCGCGTTACAAAAGATGGCTCTACGACACCGGCCTGCACGTTCCGCTGATCGTGTACGTCCCCGAGAAGTGGCGGCAGCACGTTCGTCCCGACAACGCCGACGCGCTGAAACCCGGCTCGACCATCGACGACCTCACCGCGTTTGTCGATTTCGCCCCGACGGTCTTGTCGCTCGCGGGCCTTCCAAAACAGGAACACTTCCAAGGCCAAGCCTTCTTCGGCCCGCATCGCGCCGAAAAACCGCGTGAACACGTCTACGGACACCGCGACCGGATGGACGAGACCTACGACCTGATCCGCACCGTACGCGACAAGCGCTTCCGCTACGTCCGCAACTTCATGCCGTGGCAGCCTTACTCGCAGGACATCGCCTACATGAACGAGATGCCCACGATGCAGGAGTGGCGACGGCTGCACGCGGCGGGCGAGTTGACCGGCCCTCAAGCCGACTGGTTCCGCAAACAGAAGCCGGTCGAAGAGCTGTACGACACCGAAGCCGATCCCTACGAAATCAACAACCTCGCTCACGACCCGCGCTTGGTCATCACGCTTGAACGGCTGCGGCTGCGCCTCGAAGGTTGGATGCGCGAGATCGGCGATGTCGGCCTAATCCCCGAACCACTCTTCGACGAACTCCAGCGACCGGGTGCCAAGTCCGATCAAGCCGCCGCGCCCGGCATCGTTCCCGCGTCCACAGAGATTGAGCCGGGACTGACCTCGTGCCAATTGACCTGCCTGACCCCGGGAGCCTCCATCGCCTACCGCATTCGACCGGTGGCCCCGAAGTCCAACGAGAGCGCGTCGCGTTGGAAGGTCGCTCCCTCGAACGGTCTCGTCCCATTGCAGGGCGGCGACGAGTTGGAGGCCAAAGCCTGTCGCATCGGCTTCCGTGACAGCGAGGTCGTCCGGTTCCAACCCGGTCAGCCCAAGATTGACCCGGCGAAGAACGAGGCCCTGCCGCACTGGCGCACGCGCGTGATCGCCTCAACCAACAACGACCACTATCACGTTCCCTCGGCACCCTTCAATCACTCTCTCTCAACAACAATCATCCCAGCACCCGGCGATGTCAGCCCGGTCGGCAAGAAGGCGCTTTCCGACGCCAAGCGGCGTGAGAAGTTTCAGAACCCCGCCAACGCGATCTGGCTGATGAACGAATGGGGCCGCGAATTGAAGAAGGCCGACACGCGCAATGCCTCCGTGATGCGCGACGTGATCTACCGCGAGTCACCAGTCCCGATGAAGCTCGTCGCCGCGCGGTGGTTGTGCGAGGTGGAAGACCCGACGCCGCACCTCAAGCTGCTAGTCGAGAACCTCGCGCACCCGCAGGCCACCGTCCAACTTCAGGCCATCACGGCACTCGCCGATCTCGGCGAGAAAGCCCGTCCGGTGATCGAGGACATCCGCAAGGCCACCAAGGGGGGCGAGTACCTCGCCCGAGTCAGTCAGCGGGCGTTGGCGAAGCTCGAAGCGAAGTAAACAAACGCCTCCGAAGAACATCGCAATTGCGACACGTTGTGGCTGGAGAACGCGAAGCGCCAACCCTTGCCACACGGTGAAAAGAACCGCTGCGAGAGTCACTCACCCGTCAGCTTCCGTCGTACCACGCGATGGAAGTGGAGTTCGACTTCGCGATCGACGACGCGGCGGACTCCTTCGACGAGGCAACTCGGTTCGTGATCGGTCTCGCCCTGACGTTTGATCTGGTCGAGCGGCGTTCCTGGGAAGACCGTGAACGTGCTTTGGTGAATGATCTGATTGCCCGCGTCCAACTCGGGAACGATGAAGTGGACGGTCGCTCCATAGGTGAGCATCCGGTGTTGGTAGGCGTCCTCGTACGGTCGGAAACCGGGGAACGGCGGCAGCAGTCCGTGATGCAGGTTGATGATCCGTCCCGCGAAGCGCCAGCAGGTGGCGGCGGGAAGGACGCGCATGTACCGCGCGAGCAATATGTAATCGACATCGTAGCGGTCGAAGAGTTCAATCATCTGCTCGTTGTTCGGTTCCCCTTTGGCATCGCCGACAAGATGCCAATCAACGCCGAACTGTTCTGCCACGCCGCGACACGCATCGCGGTTGCCGATCATCACGGCGGGGGTCGCGTGGAGCCGCTTGTCTCGAATGGCTCGCAGTACCGCGAGCGCCGGTTCAGGACGATAGGTCGTGCAGATCGCGATCCTCGGCGGACCGGGCCGTTCGTCGCGCGACCACGTCCGGATCGACAAGTCCTTCACGCGGCCGATGTCCTGCATCTGAGACCTCAACGCGACAAGCGACTGCGCGTCACCCGGCCACTCGCAGCGCAGGTGCATCGCAAACAATCGTTCGAGGTCGTGGTCGTACATCTGAATCTCAAAGATGTTCGCCCCGGCTCCGGTGACATGGTGAATGATCGGATCGGCAAGGCCCCGGTTATCGGGACCAACGGCAGTGATGACGACTTGCATGGGTGCGGCGTTCGAGTTTCAGAGTGAGCAGTTTGGGACGGTCGATTCATCCGGAAAAAACGATTCAGCAACGAGGGCGATTAGACGCGGCGGACGTGATCGCTCGCAAGTGCCAATCTCGTTGTAGCCCTTCATTACGTCTCTTGTGGCCGCACTTTCGACTGCCAACGTCCCCTGCTACCCTGCCCGCATGAAACTCAAGAGCTTGCCGGACGATTTTGAAGTCGAGGAACTGAGCGATTTTCCGCTCAAGGGTGGTTCGTTTGCGGTCTATCTGCTGTCGAAGAAGTCGCTCGGGACGCCCGAGGCCATTACTGCGATCGCCGATCGTTGGAATGTGTCGCGCCGACAGATCAGTTATGGCGGACTGAAGGACAAGCATGCCGTCACGCGGCAGTGGGTCACGATTGAACGTGGTCCGAAGCGGGACATGCAGCAGGAACACTTCACGCTGGCGTATCAGGGCCAGTCGGATCGTCCCTTCGGACCGCACGACATCGCCGCGAATCGCTTTCACGTGGTGATGCGAAACCTGACACCTGGGGCCGCGCACGAGATCGTCGCTCAGCGTGAAGCGGTCGCGCGGGATGGCGTGCCGAATTATTTCGACGACCAGCGGTTCGGGTCAGTCGGTGCGTCGGGCGAGTTCATCGCGAAGCCGTGGTGTTTGGGAGACTACGAGCGGGCGTTGTGGCTCGCGCTGGCCGAAGCCAACCCGCACGACCGGCCCGGTGACAAGGTCGAGAAGGAACTGATCCGCGATCTGTGGGGGAAGTGGATCGAGTGCAAGGCCGCGCTGCCGAAGTCGTCTCGCCGCAGCATCATCACCTATCTGTGCGATCACCCGACGCGCTTCCGTGAAGCGCTGGCCTTGATGAGACAGGACATGCGCAGCCTGTGGCTCGCCGCATTTCAGAGCGACCTCTGGAACCTGATCCTCTCGGGTTGGCTGCAGCAGCACGTCGATCCGTCGCGGCTCCAATCGGTGACGCTGGCCACGGCCAACGTCCCGTTCTTCACCGAGCTGAATGACTCCGAACGAACGCTACTCGCCGGAACTCCGCTGCCACTCCCATCAGCGCGGTTGAAGCTCGAACCCGGCCCGATCCTCGCGCTGTACGAACAGGTTCTCGCCGACGAAGGCTTGTCACTGCGAGAACTCCGCGTGAAGTACCCGCGCGATGCGTTCTTCTCGAAGGGAGAGCGCGCCGCGCTGCTCATCCCGCGCGAATTGAAAATCCACTCGGCTGACGACGACCTCTACCCCGGCCGCTCGCGCGTGACGTTGCAGTTCGTCCTGCCTCGCGGCTGTTACGCGACGATCCTCGTAAAGCGGCTGACGGGTGAGTGGATGGAGTCGCAGCCAGAAGAGGAGTGACTCGGCGGGGGCGTGCGATTGGGATCAGGCATTTTCAACAAGTAGCCTACATCGCTCCGCGTGAAGGAAGCCGATGGGAAGTGGACGCTGATGATGCCAATCCATGTTGGACTCGCGCATGGCTTCCTTCACGCGGAGCGATGAAAGCTACTTTGGCCGCGGCTTCGCCGCGTCGGTTCACTGCGTGGGCAATGCACTCGCATTCACTCACTCGCCGCGCTTCATCCGGAACGGGTCGCTTTTGGCGATCTCGATGGCGAGGGTCGAGAACTTGTAGCCGTTCTGTTCGAGCGCCGTTTGGATTTTGAGGACGGCTCGGCGGTCGTAGTGTTCCAGTCCGCGACCGAGGGCGTAGGTCATCAGCTTCTCGGTCAGGTTGCGACTGAGTTTGGAGCGCTGCTCCATCAGGAGCGTCTTCAGTTCCGCCGGGCCTTGGAACGTCTTGCCACCGGGCAGGACACCGGCCGTCTCGATGGGGAACTCACCGTCCTTTTGACGGAAACCGCCGATGGCGTCGAAGTTCTCGAAGGCGAAGCCGAGCGGGTCCATCTTCGCGTGACAGTTCGCGCACGAAGGATTCGCGCGGTGCTGTTCCATGCGCTGGCGAAGCGATCCGGTCAGTTGGGCTTTGTCTCCTTCGGGCAACTCGGGAACGTTCGGGGGGGGCGGCGGAGGCGGTGCGCCGAGAATCTGTTCGAGAATCCAGCGGCCTCGCTTGACCGGTGATGTGCGCGTCGGGTTGCTCGTCACGGTGAGGATGCTGGCTTGAGTCAGCAGCCCGCCGCGCTGCTTGTCGGGAAGTGTGATCCGTTCGAAGTCGAGTTCGCGATTTCGATCGGACCGTCGGCGGCGCGGATCGGCACCGGGCAGCTTGCTCATCGCGTTTTCGAGGCCATAGTGCCGGGCGAGCGGTCGGTTGACGAACGTGAAGTCGGCGTCGATCAGATCGAGGATGCTCCGGTCTTCGTGGATGATGGCGTCGATGAAGAGTTCGGTTTCTTGGAACATCGCCGCGCGCAGGGCGTCGTCGAATTGCGGGAAGAGCTTCGTGTCGGGCGAGACCGTTTTCAGCCGCTGAAGCTGCAACCACTGCATCGCGAATTGATCGACAAGTGACCTCGATTTGGGGTCAGCCAGCATCCGTCGAACTTGAGCATCAAGGTTCTGCGTCAGTTCGCCCTTGCCCGCCAGTGCGAAGAGTTCGTCATCGGGCATCGTGCTCCAAAGGAAGTACGAGAGCCGCGACGCGAGCTGGTACTCATCGAGTGCTTGCGGCGCGAGGTTGTTCGGTGACGAAGGCTCGGTCGTCGCGGGGGGATTCGGCCGATCATCGAGTTCTAGTCGGAAGAGGAACTTGGGCGAGACGAGCGCTGCGAGCATCGCCCGCTGCATTGAAGCCTCCCACGACAGACCTTCGTCCTGCGCGAGAGTTGCCAGCACCACGAGTCGTTCCACTTCGTCTTTGGTCACGGGACGACGATAGGCTCGCGCAAGAAAACGATTCATAACCTCGCGCGTCTGCTCGGGCTTGCTCTTCGTCGTGTCGCACTTGAGCAACATCTTGTGCGACGGCGGGATCATGTCGAGCGGCCCTTCCAACTCGATGAACTGCACGAACAGGGCGCGTTGAGCTTCGTCGAGGTTCGCGATCTCGGCGTCGATCTCAGGGTTACGGAACTCGATTGCGACGCGACGTTCGCCCGGTTCAAGCCAGACCGGCTTGGCATCGAACGTCTCTTTTCCGTCTTTCGTCGCTTTGATGTCGGTCGTTCCAATTTCGTTGTCGTCGATCTCGAACGCGATCTTCACCGACTCCGTCCCGACCTGCCGTCCCCAACCACGGAACCGCAGGATGTATTCACCCGCGACCGTCAACTTGTGAACCGTGCTGAGATTGCCAGCGGCCTCCAAACTGCGAACGCTCACTTCGCGAAACTGTTCCATCTTGGTCGATCGCAGAAACGTCGCGACGAGATGCCGCTTCGGTGGTGGCGGTGGTGGGCCGACGAGGATCGCCTTGTTGACGATCGACTCGGCCGCCGCGAGGTAACGTTCCATCAGCACGGGCGAGACTGTGAGTACGTCGCCGATGTTGTCGAAGCCATGACCGATGTCGTCCGACGGGAAGTCTTCGGCGGCGTTGAAGTCGATCCCCATCAAGTCGCGCACGGTCCGGTTGTACTCGACCCGATTGAGCCGCCGCACAGTGACTCGACCCGGATCGAGCGGTGCGTGGAGATCGTGATCTTCAAACACCGCATTGATCGCGGCGAGGAACTTGTCGGTGTCAGCTTGCTCGGGACGCGGCTTGTCCGACGGAGGCATCTGCCCCGTCGAAATCATTTCAACCACGCTCTCCCACACCGCGCGTCGCTTCACCACTGACGCCGGGCTCGTGTCGGCGAAGAGACTCAGATCGGCTTGAACATCTTTTTCGCCGTGACACTCGAAGCAGTGCTTACGGACGAACGGAAGGCTCTCGTCGGTGAACCGTTTGGCCAGCGGCGACGCCGCCTGCGACGAGGCGGATGCCGGCTCTTGAGCGGAAGCAAACGGTGCGGTGATGAGTGTCGCAGACAGCACACCAGTGAGGATCACCGGCGTCGTGACAAGTCGAAGGAGCGGAGTCATGGGCAGGTTCGCGGGAGGCGAGTTCAGGCGGGATTGCCCGCGAGACCGTGTTCCAAAGGCGAGCCTTCACAACCACGATCCACGACAGGCGACAAACTTGTATCGCCCGTCTCAAGCACCTGCCAGTCGATGCGCACATCAGACGGTGACATCGAATGCCGCGCTGAACCGCGTCGCTCTTGGGCGTTAGCCCTCTTGGCTTGCCACTTCCGAGCGGGGGACGTGAGTCCCCCGGTTTTTCCAATTCGGTCTTACGCCCAAGGACTAGGGGACTCACGTCCCCCGCTCAGAAAGGCATTTGAGCGAGCTGACGCTCGACCGGATCAGCTCACGCTACCTTGCTGATGGGCAGGCTGGCTCGTGCGGACAATTGCTGGCGGTAGCCGTCGGCGTGTTGTTGGAAGAGGCGTTGAATCCCTTCGTTGAGCATGGGCATCGACATACCGAGAGCGCGACGGACCTTGCGGGTTTGCAGCGAGGTCTCGCCACAACCGAAGCCGCTGGGGCGACCGATCAGTGACTCCGATGCGAGCGACAGTGGGATCGGCAGATGGAACTGCTGCGCGAGGCGACTGGCGAACTGAACTGGGTTGACTCGCTCCGCACCGGCGACGTGATAGATGCCGCTCAGACCGGTGGCCCATGCGCCGG
Source organism: Schlesneria paludicola DSM 18645 (assembly GCA_945862235.1). Taxonomy (GTDB): domain Bacteria; phylum Planctomycetota; class Planctomycetia; order Planctomycetales; family Planctomycetaceae; genus Schlesneria; species Schlesneria paludicola_A. Next base: position 12,424 of record CAMAYU010000056.1, on the reverse strand, counting down.
CGATGATTTCGGTCAAATCAGACGCGAGGATTGGTGAGGCATAGCGGGTGCAATCGAGTTCCGTTTCAAAGCTGCGTTCGAGCCGAGTCAATAGTGACTCGATCCAGCCTTGCTTTTCACCCGGCTGCCAACCGAAGGCATGCGTCCGCACGATCAGTGCGTCGGGGCAATCGGCTTGGACGCGCGCTTCGATGTCGCGCAAGGCTTGGGCCGGTGCGGTCGGGCAGAGGCTCTGGCTGTTCTCGGAATGAAACATCCACGGGCCGGTAAAGATCGCGTCGGATGAGATCAACGTGAGCTGAATGCCCGCTTGTCGCGCGGCTTCACTCCACGCGGCCGCTTGTGCGAGATCGCCTTCGCTCGGCAACGCGCTCCCCGACCAACCGGCACGCGAAGCGTTGCCGCACAGGACGACGCGGCTGGGTTGCACCCGCTCGATCAATTGAAGCACGGCTTCACTGTTGGAAGCGACGCGCGCTTCGATGTTGATCCCCGTGATGTGAACTGGCTCACTGAGACTGACGCCCGTGACCAATGCTCGTTGAGCCAAACCGACTGCGAGATTGCCGCCTACGACCGTCTCGATACCTGCGATCAGAACCTTGTCCACGCGATGCCTCCCTGCTGTGGCGTGCCAAGAAATACGTCATTTCTGACGGCGTTCACCTCAATTCGGCGAATGCGCGCGGAGTATAGATTTGGCCTCCAAGTGAGCCAACCCCAATCGCCACGCTGTCGCGGCTTCGCGCGGTCTGAACCAGAGGCGAGTCACCTATCAGGGGTGAGCAAAACCGATATTGAGCAGATTCTGCCGGTGGACTAGAACCCGCGCGGTCTTAGAACTTGTCCAAGAACAACACCAATCCGAAGCGTGAGCGAGGACGAGAGTCGAGCGACATGCGTGCTCGCTCACGCTTCGAGTTGGAGTTGTTCCTGGACAAGTTCTTAGGGAAGGTGGTTTCCCTTGGACGTTTTATTGAGTCAGGGCGTCACTCGACAGACTCGTCCTCACCTCTCACGCCCGATCACGTTCTTGTTTTCCATGCTGTTCTATACCTCGCGCGGTCAGTGATGAGACATCTGAGTGGGGTGGCGTCAGCTCCCGGTTCTTGGGCGTAAAGCACGCTTGGGAAGAGCCAGGGGGCTGACGCCGCCCCGCTCAGAAACCACTCACTTTGTGCCGCGTGGGGTATAGCTAAGGAGGCTCACATGCGCTCTATCTCTCCGCGCTGGTCACTCGTTCGCTCCGCGCTGTTTGTCGCGGTGTGCCTAGTGGACGTCAGTCACTTCATCACGCAAGCCACAGCGCAAGATCGCAAATTTCCCTACGAGGCCGTCGTCGATCTGGATGGCGAGTACGTGCGGAGCGGTCCCGGCCCGAACTTCTATCCGACCGAAAAGCTGAAGCGAGCGGACAAGGTCATGGTCCATCGCCACGATCCGGGAGGCTGGTGCATGATCGCGCCGCCGTCCGGCAGCTTCAGTTGGATCCTTGCGGAGCACGTTCAAAAGTCGGGGGACAACGCGGGGGTGCTGAAGGCGAACAACGTCGTCGTTCACATTGGCAGCTCGATCAATCCCGATGAGTTCACGACCATTCAGGGCAATCTGTCCAAGGGCGATGCGGTCCAGATTCTCGGCGAGAAAACGTTCGTGTTCGAGGACCGGTCCAAGCTGATGTACAAGATCAGCCCGATCAAGCGCGAATGGCGCTGGATCCCCCGCAAAGCCCTCGTCGCGTCCGACGCGATTCGTTCGGAACCGTTTCCCGCCGAGCCACTGCCGCGCGGCAAGAAGCCGTCTGGACCTGTGGCCGAGGGCTTAGACCCTGATGCCTTCGCCAAGCCGATCTCAACCGGTCCCGCACCACTTGGTGGGAAGCCGCGACCGGGCGAGCAGGGAACTTCGTCGAAGGTCGATCCGGCCGATGGCTTCCGAGTGCGACTCGACAAGATCGACCGGCAGTTCCGTGAGATGGTCATGCAAGAACCACCGACGTGGAATCTCGACAACATCGCCGAGCAGTACCGCACGCTCGACAAAGAAGTCAGTCAACCCGCGATGAGCCATGTGATCGCGGGCCGTTTGGATGCGGTCACACGCTATCAAAAGATTCACGCGGACTACTCGGAGTTTCTCAAGCTGACCTCCGAGACACGGCAGCGCGATGCGCAATTGGCGTCGCTCCAACAGCAGGGCGAGTCTCAGTTGAGAGCCTTGGGGGCGAACACCACTTCCACGCCACCGGTCTCACAACCGACACTCGGTGCGGGCCAGCCGCTCGCCAATCAACCGATCCCCAACATGGTTCAAGCCGGACAACCCGCAACGGGGACAGCGACCGGCGGAACGGCCGGTGGCGCGATGGCTCCCAACACGACGCGCCCCGCCAACCCGAACGGCTTCGCCGGCGCGGGCCTCGTGCAACCGATATCGAAAACGTTTCCCGGCGGGCCGCAGTACGCGCTGATCGCTCCGGACGGCAAGCTGCTCGCGTACCTGCAACCGGCGGCGGGAGTCGATCTGCGACGCAATGCCGGTCAAGCCATGGGCATCATCGGAGACCGCCAGTTTCGCCAAGACTGGGGTGCCGATACGATCACCGTCCGCGGCCTGCAACCCGTCCAATTGAAGACGGGGCGTTGAGGCACGCAACACCAACCCGAAGCGTGAGCGAGGACGTGTGACATGTGGCTGGGGTCGGCGTTTCGCCGCCCCCAGACGGGCGCGTGTTCCACGACTCTGGGGGCCGCGAAGCGCGGATCCCAGCCACAGACCTGCTCATTAACCGCACCGGGCTTTGTTTTGAAACCCCACCCCGCTTGCCGGCGTGGTCTTCAGGTCTTTGGACTACTTCCTAATCCGGTTGCCATCGCAGTAGTGCAAAAACCTGATTCCACCGGGACAAGCCCGGTGGGGCGAGTTTTGAAACAAAGCTTGGTTTTGTGATCGACGTGGAGAAACTGTTCGTGACGGAACGTGCTGAGTCGGGGAATCACCTGTTGTTGTCTGATATCTCGCGCGGGCCGCTGTTGTTGGTCAGTGTTCGTTCGCCCGAGGAAGCCAGCGCGGCCCTTCGAGGTGGAGCCGACATCCTCGACGTGAAGGAGCCGCGGCGCGGGTCCCTCGGCATGGCCGACAGCGAAGTCATTGCGGCAATTGCCCGACAGCTTGCCGACTCGAACCACGAGCAAACTCACCGCGCGACGCCCGTCCCGCTGAGCGTCGCACTGGGCGAAGTCCATAATTGGCGAGACGTGCGCAGCGCCTCGCCGCTTCCAGAATCGGTCACGTTCGCGAAGCTCGGCATGAGTCGTCTCGCGCCACACAACAACTGGTCCGACGAGTGGCTGCGAGTCCGCCATTTGTTTGAGGTGGATCGAACGGCGCGACTCAACTGGGTCGCGGTCGCGTATGCCGACGCCGACGCGGCAACGTCACCGCCGATCGACGACGTGCTGACAGCGGCCATTGATACGAACTGCTCGGGCCTGCTGATCGACACGTTCACCAAGACCGGTCTCACGCTGACGGACTGCTGCGATCTCACGTCGCTCGCCGTACTGGCGGAAAGATGCCACTCTGCGGGACTGTTTCTCGCGCTGGCCGGACGGCTCACGAGCGAGTCGCTTCTGGCCCTCAGCCGCATTCCGGCTGATGTCCTCGCCATTCGCTCGGCCGCATGCGAAGCGGCCACGCGCGAGGGTCGTGTTACCGAATCCGCCGTCGCCAATTTCCGCATGGCGATGCGAACTCCGGTTGCGGGCTGAAGAAAGGAGTCCGTGTAACAAAAGTTGTCAGGAACCATCTCCGAGAAAATCGATCGAATCGGTCCCTGACGCGTTCCTGACACCTTGATGACTTTGATGTGCTCACGTCATCGCCATCACGCCTCGGCCGTATTACGCACCCGCACCCGTCGAGAGTTCCGCCTGCTTGAGCACAAGCTGCGTCGCATCTTCCGACAGGTCCGGCGGATACCCGTACTTTGCGAGCAACCTCCGCACCTGGCGACGCAGGTCTGCCCGGACCGATTCCCGCTGCGTCCAGTCGAGCTTGGGCATCTGCTTGACCAGCTCGGCCAGCTCACGAGCCATCAGCCGGAGTTGGTCGGACTGCATCACTTCTTTCGCCGATCCGTTCTCCGCCAGTGCGTCATAAAACGCGACTTCCTCCGTGCTCAGCCCCAGGTCCTGCCCGTGCTGCTTCGCCTCCCGGACCCACTTCGCCAGCTCCAGCAGCTTGGCGATCATCTCGGCAGTGGTGATCTGCTTGTTCGTGTAGCCGAGCATCGCCTTCTCCAGCGCCTCGCGGAACTTCTGCGCCTGCACGAGGTTCGTCCGCTCGCTGATCTTGAAAACCGGCGGGGGTCTGCCCCCTTTCGTTTACCCTCGCGTCATTCCCGCGCAGGCGGGAATCCAGCGCCTTTGGCCTTCAGGTACTGGATCCCCGCCTGCGCGGGGATGACTTCTGATTTTCAACAGGCTGATGACGCGTTGACTCGATTCAAAAAGTCCTCGCTGAGGATGTCCAGCCGTGCCGCGTCCAAGCCAGGGCCATCGCCTTGTTGAAGTTGGGGTATTGGGTGCCACGGTCACGGAGCTTCGACGTGGCCGTGAGTTTGCGAATCGGCCTTCGCGTCCGCGCACGGCCACGTCGAAGCTCCGTGACCGTGGCACCCCAATTCGGGAAAGGCGATGCCCTGTCCAAACCCGCCGCCGCGAAGAGGTCGATCACTTCGCCCGCATCCACCGCGTCGCCGATGACCTGCCTCACGGCAGCATCGATGTCGCGCGATCTGCATCCGCCCGGCGTCATCCGCCAGCCGTTTGCGAATCATCGCCGCGATCCGCTGGAAGAACGCCAGATGCGGCGTGATCTCCTTCGTCTCCTCGCGCGGCACTTCGCGACCGAGTCGTTCGCCGACAAGTGCCGTTTTGCTAGTTTCCGATGGATGTCGCCTCAATGACCACGGTGTAGACTCTCGCCCGTTCCGTTCGAGGCCCTCAATCTCTGCCGCTGGAGCATCCAACAAAGTGACCGCAACGACTCTTCCAAGACCGGCAGCTTCCGAAAGCAAGCAAGAACTCGGCCAGTTCTTCACGCCACGGCTGGTTGCGGAATTCATGGCGTCGCTTTTCGAAAACTCGAATGACGAAATTCGACTGTTGGATGCGGGAGCGGGCGAAGGCGCATTGACTGAGGCATTCGTGCGGATGGCGTGCTCACGACCACACAGGCCGAGTCGTCTAGCCGTTGTCGCGTATGAATTGGATGGGCGAGTGTTGAGCGGATTGCGTGAGACGTTCGATCGCTGCGAGTCAATGTGCGCGGCACGAGGCATCGAGTTCGACGGCGAGATTCGTCACGCAGATTTCATCGAGTCATCGCTCGTGTTGGTGCGGGACGATCTCTTCGCTTCCGCGCAGACGCCCTTCAACGCGGCGTTGCTCAATCCTCCCTACCGGAAGATCAACAGCGATTCGCACACGCGACGGTTCCTGCGAGAAGCTGGCATCGAAACGAGTAATCTCTACACCGGCTTCCTTGCACTGGCGGCGCGGTTGCTGTGCGACGGTGGGGAAATGGTCTCGATCACTCCTCGCAGTTTTTGCAACGGCCCGTACTTTCGACCGTTTCGACGTGAGTTCCTCGATTCGATGTCGCTGGAGCGGCTGCACGTTTTTGATTCCCGATCAGCCGCCTTTCAGCGCGACAGCGTGTTGCAAGAGAACCTCATCGTTCGCGCGGTGAAGTCGCGAAAACACGCGGCCCACGTCGTGATCTCCAGCAGTTCGGGCGAACCGGGCGCGTGCATCCGCGAAACACGGCTGGCTTACGCCGATGTCGTTCGGCCCGATGACGCCGAGCAGTTCATTCACATCATGCAGGACGAGTCGCAGACTGCGGCGCGAGATCGCGTTCGTCGTTTCACGTCTTCGCTAAGCGATCTTGGCTTGAACGTCTCGACGGGGCGAGTTGTCGATTTTCGAGCGAAGGATCATCTCCGACAGGATTCGGCAGCGGGCACCGTGCCATTAATCTATCCCTGTCATTTCGAGGCGGGCTTCATCCGTTGGCCAAAGTCGCCGAGCAAAAAGCCCAACGCCATTGACGATGTCCGCGACACGGCGGAGTTGCTGGTCGCCAATCAAACCTACGTCTTGGTGAAGCGTTTCAGTGCCAAGGAAGAACGGCGACGCATCGTCGCGAGCGTGTTCGATCCAACGCGGATCGCGTGCGAACGAGTCGGCTTCGAGAATCATCTGAATTACTTTCACGCCGATGGAATGGGCTTGGAGCCGAGCCTTGCCCGAGGCTTGTCCGCGTATCTGAATTCAACAGCGGTCGACCAATACTTTCGGCAGTTCAACGGTCATACGCAGGTCAACGCGACGGACCTTCGGAGTCTGCCCTATCCCTCCGCCGCCGAACTGCAACGCCTGGGCGTAAACCTCGGCGACCACTTTCCCGATCAACTGGATTTGGACCAGTTACTGGAAAGCGAGTTGAGGTGATGGCGAAACGCGGCAGTCCAACAACACGAAAGCCGGAGCGAACCAAACCGGAAGAAGCCGCCGAGATTCTCAAAGCACTAGGCTTCGGTCCCAAGCAGTCGAACGAAGTGGCCGCATACACGTTGCTCGCCCTTTTGGATCTGCCACCGGATGGTTCTTGGCGAGCCGCGACCAATCCGCTGCGCGGCATCACGCCCATCATCGAGTTCGTGCGAGAAGCGTACGCCGTCCGCTACGCCCCGAACACGCGCGAGACGATTCGCGACGAGGCCGTGAAATACTTCGTCGATGCGGGGTTGGTGGTCCGCAATCCCGACGACCCGGCACGACCGACGAACAGCGGCAAGACGGTCTATCAAGTCGAGGCGTCCGCGTTGCGACTCTGCCAATCGTTCGGGAGCCGCGAATGGCCGAAGTTACTCGCCGCGTACCTCACCAGTCGCGAGCACACCCGCCATGAACTTCATCGGCAGCGGTCGATCGCGCGAATTCCGGTGACGTTGCCGTCGGGCGAAACGATCACGCTGTCACCCGGCGGACAGAACCCGCTCATCAAGCAAGTCATCGAAGAGTTCTGTCCCCGGTTCACGCCGGGAGCAGTCCTGCTCTACGTCGGCGACGCCGAGAACAAGTTCCTGCATCTCGATGCCAAATCCCTGAGCCAAATCGGTGTGACCGTCGCCGCCGCCGCGAAGATGCCAGACGTTGTCGTGTTCGACTCACGCCGCAACTGGCTCGTCCTGATCGAAGCCGTGACGAGCGCCGGACCGGTCGATGGCAAACGCCGCAAAGAACTGAAAGAACTCTTCGCCGGCTCCACCGCCGGCTTGGTCTTCGTCACGGCATTCTCGTCGCGAGACGCCATGCGCAGCTTCCTCTCGCACATCTCTTGGGAAACCGAAGTCTGGATCGCCGAAGCCCCAGACCACCTGATCCACTTCAACGGCGAACGCTTCCTTGGACCGTATCCCGACGTGATGCCCGGTCGGCCAATACCCCGGTAACATCCCGTTTCAATAGTTCATTGAACCAGAACAGTTCCGTCCAACGTTGCTTCCTTCATGGTGTGAGCGAAGCCGAAACCCGAACCAAACAGCAATTCCAGCGAGAGGTCCAATGAAAGCGACTGAAGCCAAGCTGCTCGATTTCCTGAAGAAGTCGCCCCAGTTCGTCATTCCGATCTACCAGCGCACCTAATTCTTGGACTGACAAAGAATGCCGACAGCTTTGGGACGACATCGTTCATACCGGCACTGACGACCGCATCTCGGTGCATTTCGTCGGCTCGATCGTCTACATCGAACAAGGACTGTCCCAAGTAACACACCAATCGCCCGTGCGCGGCAGTAGGCTCCCGTGTTCGTCGAGGAGACCGCGCGGCCGAGCAACGCGCGATAGATCGCCACCCGCTGCACCGCCGCCCGACACGACCGATGCACATCCGTGAACAATGCCTGCGACAGCATCGACCATAACGTGACGCCCATCGTGTAGACGATTCCGCCCTCGTCGGTCGCACTCGCGCTGCCGTTGCTCGCGTCACCGAACGAGACCCCCTCCGCCTCGAACGCCTGCCGCATCTGCTCGACCGTCAACGCATCCTGAAACGGCAGACCGTCGCCATCCAACAGCGACCGCCTCACCAGTTCAAACGATCTGTTCGCGCCGCTGAACTGCGGTGTAAAAGACATGAGACCCTCCCTGGTCCAGCCTGCCAGCCGCGTCCAAGAAGGGTTTCACCGAGGGCGAAAGATAGGCCAAGCCGGTCTGGCCACCCAGCCCAGTATTTCGCTCCGCCCTCGAATTCTTGATGACCATCCCCCCCCGGCACATGCTGTCGCGCGTGCGTCCCACCGTTGCGCACCCGTCTCAAGCAAAACCTAGGCGGCAGTGCCATTCGGCCCTGCCCTCTTTTCCTACTTCAGTAAGGCCTCGGCAAATGCCTTGCCCATCTGGGCAAAGATCTTCGCACTGCCTAAATAGTGGTAACCGCCATTGGAAGAGCCTTTGAGGGCCTCCCTGTCTTTGGGCGAAAGGACTTCCTCCAAGGCGAGGTCAAGCTTCTCCTGGTCTGCGTTGGTGATACTCTCAATCCGCACATCGATCGCGGCATAATGTTCTGGGGAGTTAAGGTCATATTGGTCATTGGCATAGACCGCCAATACGTTCTTCCCTTTCTTCAAATGCTTGATCTGTTCTTTTCCGAGGACGATGGAACCGTATTGTGGCTTGTCCTGCCACCAGATGTAGGTGTGAATCTTTTGTCCGTTCAAATAGACATGGAATCCTTGTCTCGCCAAAACCGCGATGCGATATGACTCGCCGTTGAGGTCTTCGATTTCAAAAGTTGTGCGCATCAGCAGAAATTCGCCCTTACCCCATGTTGAGGGGGATTTGTCCAAGGTGATTCCGCTGTGTTTCCAGGCGCCCTTTCCGATGGGGGCCATGCCGGATGTCCACTTGCTGTCATCGAAGTCGGGCATGTACCAATTCTCCATCCCGGCTGGCAGCGTGATGTCACGGAAACGCCTGCCGTCATATTTCTCCATCTTGTCCTTCTGCTCAGTGGCATCAATCGTTGCGAAGCGCCAGATCCGGTCCTCTGGCAGAGGTTTGCCAACCGGCTTCCAGTAATTCGCCCATTTCCATTCCCTGTCGAGCGTGCCATCTGCCTTCAATCGATGCGCCGTGGCGACGATATTGTTGTATTCGCCCTGTTTGGGTTGGGCGGCGGCGATGTCATGATCCCAGAAAGGGGCGGTATCGACGGCAATCACATTGCCCTTGAACTCGGGCATGTCGGTCGGCGCGGCCATAGCCTTACGGAAATTCACATGCTTCTCACCGTCGACCCCCAGCACGCCGATCACGAATGGCATCTTCGGGGCTGACAGGTCTTTGCGAACATCGCGAATCAAGTGTGCCAAAAGGCGCGAGTATTCGTCGTATTTTCCAGGTTGGTCGGGGCCGGGATAGGTCTGCCCATCGACTAGGTCGTTGAAACCCTGAAGCCAGACAAAACCGGCCAGTTCATATCCAGCCTGCTCGTCATATACCGGACAGACCCGATTGGGGTCCGCCAGTACCTTTTTAGCGTGCTCGATCATCATTCGGTAAAACACACCTGACGCGGCATTTTTGTCAGCCTGCCACTTTTTCCGGTCCTCGGCTTTGGGAATCCCGTGGGCACCCTGGGGATGCTTGTCCCACAGTTCCTGGATCTCCTTGGGCAGCGTGTATGGCCCGGCACTGGGCGGACGGAATTCGGTGTTGAGTGACCTGCCGCCCCAGGCGGTCTTGATAATCAGAATGGGCTCCTTTAGCTCCTTCTCCATAGAGATTCCGAACGTGAACTCAGGCCCGATCTTTCCGCCAATCTTGGTGGGTTGATTGCCGCGTTCGCCAAAGCCGGCGGTCAAATTCCCCAGGCCCTCGCCATTGGCACTGCCGTCATAAGGGCCTGTCAAATAGGACATCCAGACCTTGTCACATACCCGTGGCGTGCCATCGGGATTGCGCATCTCCTTGAGCATGGGTGCCGTAAGCGGATCCTTGCCGATGTAGTCAAACGTACGGATTTCGGCATGGCCCTCCATGTTGGATTGGCCGGCGAGGATGAAGACTTTGAGTGGCTTCGCGTCCGCGCTGGCGGCAGCCAAGAGTGTCGTGATGAGTAATGTGGCGATGTATTTCATTGTGATGCGCCTGAAGGTGTTCTGTTTCATTGTTGTTCCGTTTTTTGTGTTTGTTTTGCGTGGTGGTTCTGATTTTCACTTGGGACTCTTGTCCTCTTTGAGTCGGATGAGTTCCGGGGCTTCCGTCGAGGCTTCAATCGCAGAGATCGTTTCGCGGACGCTCTTGGCTTTCATACGCATCAGATGCGGTGGGAAGTCTTTCTCATCCTTCTCGAAGTAGTTCGCGATCTTGGTCAGTTCCGGAATGGCCGCCTTGGCGTGGGTGCCATAGGTGAGAAGGATCTTCATCAGCTCAGGGGTGCGAATCTGGCTTGCCCAGGGATTCTGATCGCGGGTGTAGATCACCAGAGCGTTCATGCCTTCCTCAATGTGGTGCTGCGACAGCAGACGCAGGCCTTCCACGCGAATCCCGTCGGCGAACATCTCGCCGCTCGGCGCGGGCTGGACGATCGCCTCGTGAATGGCAGGCAGCAGAGGCTTGATCTCTTCGAGCGAGAGATGGCGATAGACCGAACCAATGCTGCCGCGAGCACGACCGTCTTCATTCTTCAGCCCGGCCCGCACGGCCTTATAAAGCGCGGGGCGATCCACGCCTTCCAGTGAGCGGCCAAGCAATCCGTCATTGTCGAACAGAGCGAACGAAAGATAGCGCTGCTGCATGCCACGCGGGTCATTCTTCACATCGACCCGAGCCAGCAGTTCGAGCAGTTGCGGCACCGCCTTCGTGGCCGGCGCGCCGATAGCAGCGAGTGCTTCAGCGGCCTTGCTGCGGAGCCAGAGGTCTGGATGCGCCAGCGTCTTTTGCAGGGCCTCCACGGCGGGAGCTCCACGTCCGCGAAGGAAGATCAAACCCTGACAGGCTCCGTAACGAGCATCGAGGCTGGGAGAATCGAGCATCTCGACCAAAGGTGTCACGGGAGCATCCTTGCGGCGTCCCAGCGCCATGGCCGCTCGCTCGCGCACGACGGGCGACCAATTGCCAAGCCGCTCGAGGAGTTGTTCGTCACTCAACGCATCGTAGAAGCTGTGGCGGTCTTTGTTGTTCCAACCACGCCCGTCGACGATGAGTGATTGGGCGGCGGCGGCATCGAGTTGCGGCACGGCACCCGCCTTTTTGCCGGTGAGATAAAGCTTCTTCAGCGGCATGGCGTAGGCCAGCAGATAGCTGCCAGTGCAATCCCATCCCGCGTAGCTGTCCTCGTCAGGTTCTGGCGGGCCTTGGTGCAGGTAGCTGTGATCCCAGCGCCGCGCGAGGTCAAAGTACCAACCTCCAAACTCAATCATCCATGCGCCGGTCGCATTCGAGCCGGACTGCGCGACGCCTGGCATAGCCCAAAGCATGTTGAAGAAATTGCCACTGTGCCCGCAATCACGCTCTGGTCCGTGGGAGGCAACGCTCATGCGCGAGAAGAACTCCGCGCCTTTCGATTCACCGAGCAAGTTGAACAACACGGCGGCCATTCCGCACTTGCCGTTGTCCTCGTGGTTCTCAATCCAGGGATGGTGATCGCCGTAGGGAATCGCGCCTTTGCCGATGTAAAAGCGGAGCAGTTTGGCACTGCGTTCGATCGCCAGATCCAAGGCCGGATCCTTCACGCCGGCCTCACGCGCCATCACCAGTGAGATCGTCAGAGGCAAACCGGGGGAATTCATCATCCCGTAGCCGTAAAGTCGTCCGTCGGGCCGAGCAAACCTGTGGCCCCACGAACCGACCGCGCTTTGACCATGAGCCGCTTCGAGCGCGAGCCGCATTAAGCCGGGCATAACCGAATCATCGCCCGTTGCCATCTTGTATTCGGCCAGGAACATCATGACGTAGCCGTAGTACCATGTTGCCATTCCTTCGGTGCTGTAGTTCGCGGCCCACTCGGTTTCCTGCTTGATCAGCGGGAGGTAGGCGGGGTCGCCGCTGGCTAACAGGGCGAGCGCATTGAGCGATCGGGGGATCGGGTCCAGCCGTTGGGCATACGAGGGATCCGCCATCCGCGTGGCAAGATCTTTGCACCCACGTTCGAGAATGAGTTTGGACTTCGGGCAATCATAAGGAGCCGTAGCGCTATAGCTCCCGAGCACCGGAAGCTTCAACACGACTTCCGTGGAGTTGCCTGCGCGCAACCGAGTCAGGCTGAGATTGCCTTGGCCCGCTTCCGATTCGGCCAGGGTCAGGGTCTTGCCCATTTCGGTGCGCGGGTCATAGGAAAACGGCTTGCC
>CAMAYU010000055.1 GCA_945862235.1 Schlesneria paludicola DSM 18645 | reverse complement strand
TGCGGCAACTTCAATCCTGACGCCAACAAGTTGTGGCCTGCGATCGCGACACCGGTGATCGTCGGGGACGTGGTGGTGATCGCATACGGTCGCAACGATCGAGGCATCCCGCGCCTGCATGGGATTCGACTGACGGGGAGCGGAGATGTCACCGCCACCAATCATGTGTGGCAGCGAGACGACGTGGGGACGTTCGTCCCAACTCCGGTGGCTTACAAAGGCCGTGTCATCCTGGTTCGTGATCGCGGTGAAGTCGCCAGCATTGATCCCGCCACCGGCAAGACGATCTGGGAAGGGGCGTTCCCCAAGCACCGCATGAACTACTACGCCTCGCCGTTGGTTGCCGGGGACAAGCTGTTTGCTCCACGCGAAGACGGAACGGTCTTCGTCGCCAGCGTGGCCAACGACAAGTTTGAATTACTGTCTGAAAACGACATGGCCGAGTCCGTCATCGGCTCGCCCGTTCCGGCCTTGAACCGCATTCTCATTCGCGGCGAACAGCATCTGTTTTGTATTGCCTCCGAGTTATCGTCGTCGCGATAGCGATCCCACTGCCATTGCTCGATCATGTGCCGAGTCGATTGCTGACCAATTCTTAAACCTCAAACTTTGGGTGAGTACCATGCGTCTGTTTGTGCTGCTCTGTGTCATTCTGACTGAGGTCGTGCTGGTTGGTACGGTCGCTGCCCAAGAGCCGCCGTATGTGAATTCTCTGTCCGCCGATCCGCCGTACTACCGAGTGCGTTACGAAGGCTCGACGCAGCCGGGCGAACTGGTCTATCCCGCGAGCTTCACCGTTTGGATTCCGTCGGAGGTTAAGACGCTGCGCGGGTTGATCGTGCATCAGCACGGTTGTGGCGAAGGCTCGTGCAAGTCGGGGCAGACCGGCGCGTTCGATCTGCATTGGCAGGCCTTGGCCAAGAAGCACGGCTGCGCTTTGATCAGCCCGGTGTATGAGCAGCCTGAGAAAGCCAACTGCCAGTTGTGGTGCGATCCTCGCAATGGCTCGGACGCAGCGTTTCAAAAGTCACTGACCGAACTGGGCGCGAAGTCGAGTCATCCGGAATTGGCGACCGTGCCGTGGGCTTTGTGGGGACACAGTGGCGGCGGACATTGGGCCGGCGGCATGACGTTGCTGCATCCCGATCGAGTGGCCGCTGCCTGGCTCCGTTCGGGAGTGCCGCCGATCACCGCCGCTGAAGGGAAGCCCGCGCCTTACACCATTTCGGACGCGGCTTGCCAAGTGCCAGTCATGTGTAATCTTGGCACGAAGGAAGGTGTCTCAGATAGAGAGGGACGCTTCGCCGGAGTGTGGCCGGGGAACGAAGCTTTCTTCCTCGCAGTGCGAGCCAAAGGGGGACTCATCGGCGTGTCGATTGATCCGCTGTCGAGCCATGATTGTGGCAACCAACGCTATCTGGCGATGCCGTGGTTTGATGCCTGTCTGACCGCGCGTTTGCCCGCAAACAGCGGCGACCCACTGAAGCCGATGTCGAGCCAAGACGGCTGGCTTGCTCCGCTGAATGCCGGTGATGCGAATGTCGTGGCTCCCGTGCCGGCTGCGAAGTTCGCCGGTGCATTGGAAAAAACCGTGTGGCTCCCGAATGAGTCTGTGGCAACAGCGTGGACGCAGTACGTCAAAGACTCGGCCGTGACCGACGCAACGCCTCCGCCTGCTCCGACGAATCTGCGCGTCTCAAACAATGTGCTGACTTGGTCCACCGAAGCCGACCTCGAAAGCGGTCTCGCCAGCTTCATCATCGAGCGTGACGGGCAGTTCCTCGCCAACGTTCCCGAGCAAGGTAAGAACTCGTTCGGACGCCCGGTCTTGCAGAACCTCTCTTACAGCGACACCCCCACGCAACCGCTGGTTGAGATGCGATTCACCGACAACAAAGCCGAAGCCGGAAAGACTCATCAGTACCGTGTCATCGCGGTGAATACAGTCGGCCTGAAGTCGAAGTAGGCTGGAAGAGGTCGTGTTCCAGTTCGCAGGAGATGCCATGAAGTCTTGCCTGGTTGCTGTGATTGTCTTGTGGTCCTCGGTTGCGGCCTTCGCGAAACTGCCAACGGATTTACCGGGGGCGATTCCGCTGTGGAGCAATGGTGCTCCTGGCTCGGAGACGCGTGCGAAGGATGCGGAAGAAGTCGTCGGAGACAATTGCGGCAACGTTCATAACCCTACGCTCACGCCGTTTGTCCCGGAGCGCGAGAAGGCAACGGGCACGGCGGTCAGCATTTGCCCCGGAGGCGGGCACTCGAAACTTTGCATACGGCACGAGGGTTACGTGCTGGCGGAATGGTTCCGCGTCGAGGCATTGCAGCGTTCGTGTTGAAGCTCCGGCTCGCTCGCGAGAAAGCGGGTGCTGACACGATTCAGGATCATGTGATGGCGGACACGCGGCGTGCTTTGCGGCTGGTTCGCAGTCGCGCTGCCGAGTGGCATCTCATGGCCGACCGCGTGGGATTCCTTGGCATCTGAGCCGGAGGCGAACTCGCGGCGTATGCCGCGATGAAACACGATGCCGGTCAGAAGGACTCGACGGATATCGAGCTGCCGGCCCGTTTTCAGTCCCTCATTTATCCGGGAAGTTCCGGCCGCTTCACCGTCGAAGCCGGGATGCCTCCAGTCTTCATCGCTGCAGGAATTAACGACCGCTCTGACATCGCCGAGGGGATGGCCAGTCTGTACTTCAAATAGAAAGCAGCCAAAGTTCCCGCCGAACTGCACTTGTTCGCCAATGCCGGTCACGGCTTCGGTTATCGTCACAACGCCAAGCCAAGCGCCACCGTTCGCTGGCCGGAACGATTCACAGAATGACTCAGCGACAGCGCGTTGCTGAGGGAATCGGAAACCAAACATCCATGAGCCGCGCGGCGTTAGCCCCGGTTCTCAAAATCACTGAACCGGACGCTAGCACGTACCGGTTAATTCGTGCATCAAGCATTCCTGCTTGGAGGACTGCGATGAAAACCGCTGCGTATGCTCTGTTGCTACTCGTCTCTCTCCCGTTGCGTTCAGGCACCACGACGTGAATTCCGACCAAGCATGCTTCCAAAGACGCCGTCATCAACGGGCGAGCAATTGAGACATTTGCAGCAGGCGTGAAACCGAAATGGGGCTACGAGGAACCGCATCAGGTCACGTTTGTTGTCATTCACCCCAAGAGAACCGGAAGTACGCGCCGCTCTATGTGGTGCTGCATTGGGCCGATCACGATGGGATGTCGTGCGTGAATGACACGCCTACAGTCGGCAATCACGACATCCGTCGCGATGTCTGCAACTCAAACCACAGGGTGCGTTCTTTCAGGCGATCAAGAATTAGCTGCCGATGACTGCGAAAACTTCGCGAATCGATCAAGCAACGATCCGACAGAAGACTCCAATCGCGCCTTCCGCGTGATCTCATGGCAAGCGGTTGGAGTTACCAACTCCCGTCACTTCCGACTCCACATCCTCCCTCTCCCCCTTCAACCACTCCTTTCAACAGGGAGGCGAAGAACACAAAAAGCCAGTCGCGTTAAATGCGACTGGCTTTCAGTTTTTCTACTAGGCCAACAATTACCAAGCGAAGTGAGCGAATGCCTTGTTCGCATCGGCCATGCGGTGAACATTTTCACGCTTGGTGATGGCAACGCCTTCCCGACGGTAAGCGGCAAGCAACTCATCGGCGAGCCGACGACTCATCGGACGGCCCTTCTTGTCGCGACAGGCTTCCAGAATCCAGCGAATCGCCAGCGTTTGCTGTCGCTTCATATTGACTGGCGTTGGCACTTGGTAGTTCGCACCACCCACGCGCTTCGACCGCACTTCAATAGACGGACGACAGTTTTCGACGGCGGCGATGAAGACATCAATCGGCTCACGGTCGTTGACCTTCTCGGCCACAAAGTCCATCGCGGTGTAGAAGACGTTCAGAGCGACGCTCTTCTTGCCATCGTGCATCAGGCAATTGATGAACTTGGAAGCGAGCTTCGATCCATAACGTGGATCGGGCTTCAACTGAGCACGACTGGCTGTAAAGCGATCAGCCATTGAGCAACCCTTCTTTTAACCTAGCGAATTCACGGAAAATAATTTCGAACAACTCAGGCAACTTGCCGCGTAAACCAATCGAACGGATCCGGGTGACGTGTCGAAACAAGCCCCGCAGAACACCGATCACTTGGGACGCTTGGCACCGTACCGGCTGCGAGCCTGCATACGCTTGGCAACACCCAGCGTGTCGAGCACGCCGCGGATCACCTTGTAGCGAACACCCGGAAGGTCACGAACACGACCGCCTCGGATGAGGACGATGGAGTGCTCCTGAAGGTTGTGGCCTTCACCGGGGATATAAGCGGTGACTTCCTTACCGTTCGAGAGACGAACACGAGCCACCTTTCGGAGGGCGGAGTTCGGCTTCTTGGGGGTCACGGTTTTAACCAGCAAACAGACGCCGCGTTTTTGCGGACATCCCTCCAGTACCGGGGACTTCGTCCGTACGGGCTGGTGCTTGCGGGGCTTACGAATCAGTTGATTGATAGTCGGCATAGAGTCAGACCTGGTGCAATTCGTCGTCGAAACGGGCCAGTATGGATCAGCGCGAACGCCGGGACTTTCCCCCCCTAGTTCGCAGGGGCGGGGAGTGTAAGTGTCGATGCCCCAAAGTTCAAGCGACTTCCACTGGAGTTGCCGAGTTCGACAGGCCGCTCTGTCGAGTGTTGCAAATCCGGAGAGCCAGATCTGTCGGACGCAGAGAATTCTTTCGGTCAAGCTCCGAGAGATCACACGATTTCCAGACCGATTTGTCGATGCCTCGCAACGGCTTGCAGACAAGTTGGTCTCCTCCTCGGAAGGTGGGGCGGGATTCATTTCTCACCTGCCAAGACGCCTGAACATTCGAGCCGTGCCACGCCCATAGCGTGAGAGCGACCGCGAGTCCGGCTGCGATGGCCAACCCGATCTTGACCGCGCTGTAAGGCCTCTCCCCGGAGACCTCGCCCGTGACCGCGTTGATCATCACCCGATACGGCTTCTCGTGATATCGGTAGGCCATCAGCCAGACGGGCAGGAGCAGGTGTTTGAACGTGATGGCATCGAAGTTTGTCTGTTGGGATGAAACATTTTGGACATCGCCGCCGATTCGCTGGCGCACTTCCGCCGTCAGGGCCGACTCCATGCGTTGCCGCGCCGTCACGAAGCCGTCTTCCAGAGTCACGTCATAGGTGCGAGCGAAGAAACCCGCGAGCAATTGTTGTGTGAAGGGAACGCACCGCACCAGCGGCCACGGTTCGAGCCGCCGCACGAGTGACTCGCTCTGATGTCGAACCGCGATGACCAGCACATCGTCGAAGAACCGTTGGAATTCGCCGTCTGTGTAGCTCCATCGAATGCGGCGTTCGGTTCGGCGGTTGTTCCCGGACCCCACCGTCACGTAGTAATAGTCTCCCCGCTGTCCGGCGTAGCGAGTCGTCGTGAACGAGTCATACGTGAAATACGGCAGGTAGACGCCGTTGAACTTGCCCTTGGCTCCCTCTCGCAGAAACGCATTCGGTGCCCACCACAGCGAGCGGACCCATTCGCGCAGCGCCTGTTTGGCTGCTGCTTCCGGAACGAGGAACGGCAACACGCCATCGACAAAGATTCTGTTCGGGGCATCGTGAATCTTGTCCCGCTGTAATGGTGATGCGCAGTACGGGCACTGAGAACTCGTCAGCGTCCCTTGAAAGACGACTTCGCCACCACACGACTCGCAGCGAACGGCATGTTCGCCAGCCGCCCCTTCACCCTGCTCGTGCAGTCGTTCGAGATTCGCGAGCATCTCCAGATAGTCGCGTTCAACGATCACGGCATCGCTGGGCAACTCGATCTGTTTGATCGCTCCGCAATACGGGCATTGCAGACTCTGCGTCCCGATCGAGAACTCCAAGTCCGCGCCGCATTGTTCGCAGGGAAAGATGCGGCCTCGACCCGCATCGATCACTTCGCCGGCAGACTGATCTGGTTGCGACGACGCTCGCGCTGGGTTCAATTCATCCATGATGGCTTCGGCCTTCGGCGACACGATCAACAAACAACTAACGACGCTTCGCAACGTGGTCACTTGGCAACGGTGGCCGGCTTGAGTCGCCACTGTTCGTCGAAGAAATCGGCGGCGACGACCTTGCCGGGATAGCGGCTGTTGGCGGGAGTCTTCACGTCCACGATGGCCCAGTCGGGGAGCTTCGGCACCTGCCGCGCATTGTTCAGATAGTCGTACTCGCGGTAGGTGAAGCTGCTGTTCAGAACCACGTACTTCTCGGGGTTGAGCGGGTTCGGAAAGATGGCGATCAGGGCGTGATGGCCACCATCAAACGAGCGATCCCCCGCGACAACACTCTGCTCGGTCCAACGAATGGGCAGCTTGTCGATGATCTTGGCCAGGACCGCATTCGACTTGGAATCACCCCACAGGACGAGGTTCGATGATGCGATGTCGGCCTCGGTCACTTCGGTGTCGCGCTTCACGACGGCATCGCCGCGCATCTGTTGCCGCCACTGAGTCACCGCGCGCGTGAACTCGCCTTTCGACCACTGTTCGAAGATGTCCGAGCGGCATGAGCCACCCGGCTGCACGAAGACGAACGAATCGAGAAAAGCGTCGTCGATCGGGCCTTGCAAACCGTGACGTTTGCGAAGACCAGTCGCCTCGCCGCGCTTCCACTCTTTGCCATCGTGAACGAAGGAAAGCGTTGAGTCATCACCCGCGATCTCCAAGGGCGAGCCACCGTCAATCGCCACGCGACGCACCGGGCGCGGCAGCGTCTTCGGTGGGCGGAGCGTGAACGCCGTGACGTTCTTCGCCGCGACGGCCAAGCCGCCCTCGACCGGCTTCACCGACATGCGGGCCTCTTCCCAGTGCTCCTTCAATCCATCCACCGTCAGCCAGTGCATCCCGTTGTAACGCAACGAGTAGGTCACGAACTGCAGCGGCAGCGGCGAGCGGTTAATCCCCTTCGTCGCCCAATCATTCAACGTGGCGTCGATTTCTTTGGCCGAGTCGGGATGAATTTTATGAGCCGTCATCGGGCCGATGATGTGCAGCAGGTCCATCCCTTCACGCTTTAACGCGACGGCCATGATGTCGGCCGCTTGCTTCTGCTTGTCGATTTCGCCGCTGTACGCGATGGTCGGCAGGTGAGCCAGATTCGCGGCGTAGCCCGTGCAGTCGTACATCTGCCACAGCTTCCGTTCGTACCACGTCGGCGCGAGCGTCTCACTTTGGAAGACCTTCAAAAAATCGGGCGTCTCCGAAAACCCAGCTCCCGGATTCGCGGCGAACCACAGGTCGGGATAATGCACGGCGAACTGCCACACGGCCGCTCCGCCCATCGAGAAGCCGCGCACCGCGATTCGATCGTTGTCGATGCGGTAGTGTTTGCGAACGGCATCAAGGGCCTCGAACGAGTCGATCTCTCCCGCCAGCTTGTTCGCGTTGCAGTAGCGTCCGTAAGGATGCAGCACGATGGTGTCGGCCGGTGCAATCTGGCCATCGTTCATCGAGCGATCATTGAGGAAGTTGACCTCGCTCAAATTCTCACCACGACCGTGGAACCAGAAGTCGAGGCGATGCTTCTGTCCGCCATCAAGCTTGTACGAAGCGGGGATGAGCAACCCGATCGGCTGAACCGTGCGGTCAATCTTCGAGATGTATCCCCGCACGACGCGTCCGGTCTGTTTCGTCCACGGGGCCTCACCCGCTAGCAATTGATCGGCTCGCTCTTGCCCCGCTTTCAGCAGAGCCTTTCCAATCGTCACTTCCTTCGGCTCGAAGAACTCGCGATACCGCAACGCCTGATCGACGGCGCGATCAAAGATAAGAACATCCGGCAGCAACTCCGTCGCGAGCGGCGATTTCGACTGACGCAATTGCTCGATGGAGGTGTGCAGCGCGGCGAGACCCGCAGTGAGTTCCGCGCGATCGGCGTCAGAGACCTCAACCCCGATCTTCGGGATGCGCCGCACGGAATCAGCCGTGTTGTCGGCAGACCCATCGGCCCAGCTCGTCCCGCTCGCGAAAGCCAACACAAATGCACCCACTAGGAATGCGCACCAGGTGCGATTGCCGTCCGTCATCGTGAACCTCACTCCGCCGAGTCCGAGACAATCGTTTCGAGGCAGACGCCCCGACTTCGCGAACAGCCTGTGGACTGGCGGCAATAAAACAAGGCAGCGCGATGATTCAGGAACGAGATCGTCGGGTGACGGGTGGCGGGTGGCCTCAAAAACCCGGATTGGCAACGGGTGCGGCAGGGGCGGCTCCCGTGTTCTGCGGCGCCACGGGTTGTGGCTTGGCGACGGGTCCGACTGCGGCTTGGGCGTTGTCGAGCCGATCGCGGCGCATGGCGTAACGGATCGGGAATGATGGCCAGATCGTGTTGGGGTACGGGGCCTTTTTGTCGCCCAGAAGTTCGTACTTGCCATCAAAGGCGTGGGCGATCGGCTGTTTCGTGTCGGGGTCTTGGAAGACGTACCAGCCATAAGGTTTTTCGGTCACGTATTGCATGAAGCCGATCCACTGCCGATCAGGAGCCATCCCAAAACAGTTGGGGCCTTCGGGCTTGAAGCCGAGGAACTCACGCGGAAACGGCGCGGTGTGCAGGGCCATCAACAGGAAGGCCATCGTCAGATAGCCGGTCGCTGCGCCAAATAACCACTTCCCGGCGGTATCCATCGCGGACGGAAGCCCGATGTAAACCTGAACCAAATGCTCTGATCCCATGCGCAGGGCAAACACGCAGCCGATGAACAGCCCGACGAGCGCGACCACGTCCATGAAGTGTCTGTATCCGGGGGAAAACCCTTCGAGGATTGTCGCCACTTGCTCGAAGTAGTTGGTGGCGATCAGCGCCGAGAGCAGCACGCACAGGAACGAATGCACGGCCCCCCACGCTCCCTCAGTCGAGACGAAGTACGCGACGGCACCAATCACAGCGAGGCACAGAATGTCGATCATGGGGTCTCACTCTCAGTGGAGAGGTTTCAAAAACAAGGCGTCACAAATTTCGCGGTCATCGAGATGAACGACAAGGACTCGGCCATCCCCTCGCACCACGATTACTTCACGACCTTTAGCAGTTCCTCAATCGAGGTCGTTCCCTTCACGACTAGTCGCAGTCCCTCTTCTCGCATGTACAGCATTCCGTTCTTGCGAGCTTCGGCCTTGATGGCGGTCATGTTCGGATTGTCACGGATCAAGTCGCGGAGCCGATCTGTGATGAGGAGCAGCTCGAACAAGCCGACTCGGCCCGAGTAACCCAGCCCATTGCAGGACGGGCAGGTCGCTTCGGAACTGGAAGGCGGGCGATAGAACTTGTCCACCTTGTCAGCGGGGAGCCCCGCTTTTTGGAGCAGGTCCGCCGTCGGCTTGTAGGCTTCCTTGCAGTCCACGCAGAGCTTGCGAATCAGTCGCTGACCGAGGATCGCCGAGATCGAACTGGAGAGCAGGAACGGTTCCACGCCGAGGTCAATCAATCGGAACAGAGCGGCGATGGTGTCGTTAGCGTGCAGCGTGGAGAACACCATGTGCCCCGTGTTGGCCGCTTGGCACGCGATCTTGGCCGTTTCGCCATCGCGGATTTCGCCGACCATCACGATGTCCGGGTCTTGTCGCAACACGCTGCGGAGCGAGCCAGCAAACGTTTGCCCGGCCTTCGTGTTGATCTCGATTTGCGTCACACTGGGCATCCGGTATTCGACGGGATCCTCGATGGTGATGATGTTGTTTTCGAGGGCGTCGATTTCCTGGAGACACGCGTAAAGCGTCGTCGATTTACCGGCTCCGGTCGGGCCGCAGGTAATCATCATGCCGTGAGGTTGATGGGCGACACCTTGGATCTGCTCGATCAACTGCTTTCTCATGCCGAGGTCGGCCAGCGTCTTGGCAGTCGCCCCCTTGTCGAGAATTCGGATGACCATCTTCTCACCACCCTGCAAACCTTGAGTGGCGACGCGGAAGTCGATCTCACGGTTCTCCATCTCGGCGCGAAAGCTGCCGTCCTGAGGCTTCCGGCGCTCGGTGATGTCCATCGCCGAGAGGACTTTGAAAATATTGACCAGCGCGTCACCGGTGCTGCGATCGAAGGGCTGCGACGGATACATCACACCATCGACGCGCAGCCGCACCGAGGTCTCGTCTTCCTTCGGCTCCATGTGAATGTCGGTCGTGCGGCGGAGAATGGCGTCGTAGATCAGCTCCTTTGCGGCGAGAAAGACCTGCGAACTTTCAACCTGTCTCGACCGATCCACTTCTCCTGTCCCCTTGGTGGACCGGCCGATGAGTCGGATCGGCGGACCGGAAATCGACTCGCGCGCTTCCCGCGTCCCGACGTGCAGTCCGAGTTTGGCCAAGACTCGCAAGCCGACCTTCCTGAGGTGTTTCGGCGTCAGGACCCGCGCCGCTTCCGGCACACGCTTGTTGCGTTCCACCACGAACAATCCCATTGGAATCGCATAGCCCGCCGTCATCACGATGAAGGCGAGACTGAAGCTTGGACAACACAGGGACAGGACGAACCCCGCCAATCCCGCGAGCAACACGATCGTGTTCCACATGTCCGGCCGGACCTTCAACGAGTGCGCGTCGTCGTTGATCCAACCTGCCGTCCAAGTCCACAACACGAAGAGGGCCAATAAGAAGGCCAGCTTCCCTTGGTGCAGGTACGAGGACCTGAGGACGACATTCGTGGGATGACTGCCTCGGTAAAACAGCCCACCGGGTGCGGACGGGTACGCGTTGGCGTCGCGTCCCACAGTCAACGCAGCAGGTGCCCCCGCAGCGGGAGCGCCGGGTTGTTGAGCGGTCGCTGCTCCCTGCACGCACAGGATCGAGAACAAGACCAGTGCGGCAAAAAGATGTCGAGCTAACACAGATGCAATCCTCGCCAAAGCGATCACGGGAACGGCGCTTCACAACCGTAAAATACGATGCCACAAAGAGGCAAGTTGTCTAGGAGGTGACCGGGAGTCTACTCGATGAACGGAATCGGCCACAAACGAGAGACGCACTAGAAACCGGGATGATTCACGTTTTCGAGGGAACTCCGAATCGGGCGCACAGGGGCTGTCGTCCGGACCCCTTGGTCCGGACATGGCCTGCGTTCTCAGCGTATTCAGAGCCTCTCCTACGCGAGGTCACCGTCCGGACCAAGGGGTCCGGACTACGACTTCTACTTCTTCTGCGTGTGGTAGTAGTCGCCGGTCATCCATTTCACGAGCAGATCAAGCTCGTCGTCCGACAGACGTAACGTGTCAAAGGCCAGCATCACGTTGTTGTCGCCGTAGAAGTCCGCGTGGCCGGGTGTCCGCAGGAACCGCTTCAACCAGTCGCTCCCCGCATAACCCGTGAGCGTGGGATAGCCCGAACCCGCTCCATCGCCGAGCGATTCTGTTTCACCGACCGCTTTCATCGCGTGGCAATCCACACAACCGGAGGAGAGCGTGCCTGACTTCAACGCCCCTTCCTCGAAGATGTCTTTTCCAGCGGCAACGAGCTTTTCATCGAACGTCCCATGATCGGCACGACCGCTTTGCGCGGCGAGGAACTCGACCAACGCCGTCACGCTGCCCGCATTAGTGGGGTCGGAAAGGACCGCTTTGTTCTCGCGGCACCATCCCGCCATTTCACCGTCGAGGAATCGCTGTCCCTTCTCACCGGCGTTCTTCATCGGTGCGAAGGTTTTGTCGTAGTCAGTCAACACGCGAAGGACCCACTCACGAGATCCGAAGTCTTTCAGATCGGCGGCCGTCGCGGGTTCTTCCTCGCTGAGATTACCGTGAGCGCCTTTGACCGGTTTGCCCTCTGCATCCAAAACGGCCTTAAGAATGTGTTGCCCCGTTCCGTCGTGGCCATCGAACCGATGGCAGCTTGAACAGTGTCGGGCGAACAGTCGCGGCCCCTGCGAGTACGGATCGCGGACGAGCAACTCGCGGGCACCGTTTTGCGGAATTCCTTCGCGTCGAGCTAATTCTACAATCCGATGGGCGTCTCGTTCGGCAAACTTCAGCTTGGCTTGGTGAGACTCGTTGTGATTGTCTTCGTAGATCGTGAGCGCCGTCAGCGCGGCCACTCCCACGAGCAGCACCACGAGGGACCACCGATTCAATTGGTGGCCGAACTTCGACTTCCCAATGAATGGCATCAGGAAAATCAAGGTCATCACGATCCCTGGAACGATGATCGCCCCAAACGCGACCCCCAGCCTGGAGATGGCCTCGAACTCCAAGAAGCGGAAGAGGAACAAGAAGTACCATTCGGGACGTGCGGGAAAGTCTTCGCCGGGATCAGCGGGGGCAGACAATTCCGCGCCGCGAGTCCACGTCAGGATCAGCACCGCAGCCAGCACGACCAAGCATCCAACCGCATCGTAAAGGACCTGCGTAGGCCAGAACTTTCCGACCGGCTTTCCTTCCGCCGACTTGTGAACCGTGATGCCGTGCCGTCGGAAGACGTAGATGTGCAGCGCCAGGAAACCCACCAGCAGTGCTGGCAACAAACCGGCATGGAGCGCGAAGAACCGCGTCAGCGTGTGATGCCCGTAAGCCGAGCCACCCTGAGCGATCGCTTGCACCTGCTGTCCGATGAGCGGCGTCGCTCCGGCGATGTTCGTCGCCACCTTTGTCGCGTAGTAGCCCTTCTGATCCCACGGCAACAAGTAGCCTGTCAGGGACAACCCGATCACGATTTGCATCAGGACGAGGCCCAGCCAAAAATTGACTTCGCGCGGTGCGCGGTACGCGCCGTCCCACACCACCTGCAAAAAGTGCAGCCCCAGCACGACCATCATCGCCTGCGCCGCGAAGTGGTGGATGCCGCGCAACAACCAGCCATAAAACATCTCGTTCTGAATGTAGTACACGCTCTCCCAAGCCGTCTGCGTGCTCGGCGCATAGCCGGACCACAGGAACAGGCCGGTGATCGCCTGCACGACGAAGCAGAACGTCAGCATGCTGCCGGTGATGTACCGCCAACGCGCTCCGCCGGGGATCGGCTCGTTCAATGCCTCGTGCAGCAAATTCTTGTAGCCGGTTCGAGAGTCGAGCCAGTTGAGCAACGCCTTCATGACGATGTTTCCCGAGGGGTAATGAATCAAGTTGGTCGCGAGTTGCCTGCGTTCAGGCGAGCTTCAAAAAACGTTGGCCCCGACAACACCAACCCGAAGCGTGAGTCAGTCAACACTTGCCGTTCACATCAGATCGCCTTCTTGTCGGGACGCGCTGTGAAGAAGTTCTGGTACTTCACAAAGACCTCTTCGCCACGAACCTCGACCTCGAGCACGTCCATATTGCGCGGCGGCGTCTGGTTTTGCTTTTCGCCGTCCAAGTTGAACGCACTTTGGTGACAAGGGCAGAAGAACCGCTTGTTCGAGGCTTGATAGTCCACCTTGCAGCCAAGATGCGTACAGGTATCGTTGAACGCGATGACCTGCGTGCCGATCTTCCGCAGGTACACGCTTCCCAACACCCGGTTGCGATAAATCGTCCAGGCGTCGGTCACGTCGGCACGCAGAGTGAACCGTTCCGGCGTGCCGTCCTCGGGGAGTTCGGCCAGATTCGCGGCCCGTTGAAATCCATCCGTTCCCGTTCCCGAGTCTCGCTTTCGCAGGATGGGGTCCAGGAAACATAGCGTCCCCGCCACAAACGGGACCAAACCCACCAGCCCTCCAATCACGATGGCTCCCACCTGAGCGAGAAAGCCACGACGCGGCTCCAGCGGATGGCACGAGACCGAGTGCTGACACGGGGACGAAGACTCACACGACGGTGATGATTCAACAGGCTGATCGGCCATGAGCAGGCTCTCCAAAAACGAGGCGATGCACTGGGGAACGAGTTCGGTTTGTAGGCGAGTAAACTTTGTCAGCAAGCAAACAGGGGAGCGTGAAGCAAATCGGCGGGGCGAGGGCGGAGCAATCGGCGGGAGTGACTTGCTCGTAGGATGGACGCCTCGTCCGTCCGAGCTTGCCACCTCAAGGCGGGGTCTGTGTGACAGAACAAATCCCAATCAACGACGACATCTCACACGATGCCACCAAGCAGCGTCAAGAGTCGGCGGTAACCGGCGCGGCTGTTCGAGCAGAAACGACAGCAGTCTTCATCGCATCCAACGCGCGGGTGATTGCGTCCGCAAACGGCCCCGCCAGCGTCGCACCGGCCGCCTGACGATGACCGCCTCCCTTAAATTGCTCGGAAACTTGGGAGACATCCACGGCCTCAGTGCGGCTGCGGAAGCTCACTTTGACCTGATGATTTTGAAGCTCGATGGCCATGAACGCCGCCTTGGTTCCCGCGATCTTCAGGCATTCGTTGACGAGGTCCTCCGTATCCGAAGAGACCGCTTTCAGTTCGAGAAAGTCCGACCACGGAATCGTGGTGTAGGCCAGCTCTCCGTCGCACTCCAAGACCATCCGCTGGAGTGCTCGCCCCACGAGGTGCATCCGAGCGAGAGTGGCTTGCTCATACAATTCGCGGAACACGGTCTGCGGCGAAGCGCCGCGCTCCATCAACTCGCCGATGATCCGCATCGTCCGGCTGGTGACAGCGGAGAAACGAAACCAGCCCGTGTCAGTGGCGATGGCTGCGAAGAGGGCCGTCGCGGCGTCCGGCGGCAGAGTCACCTCCAAGAATCGCGACAACTCGAAGATCAGCGAGCCGGTCGCTTCGCTCGATGTGTCCTTAAAGTCCACCGCGCCAAGGTCATCGGCGCTGACGTGGTGATCGATCACCACCCGGCGCGCCGCTGATTCGCGCATTGCCTTGCCCACGTCAGACAACTGCATCCACGAACTGGTATCAACAACGACGTGGACCTCCGCCGCAGCCACATCGGCCACCGTCGTCCCCGTGCCGAACTGCTTGACCTCGCGCGTCGGGTCGAGGAAGTACAAGTTAGCGGGCGTGGGCGACGTGTTGATGATCTGCACCGTCTTGCCGAGTGCCTGTAAGACACGCGCCAGCCCGATCTCGGACCCGATCGCATCGGCGTCCGGTCGCACATGGCTCGAGATCACGAATCGCTGGCTGGCAGCAAGAATTGGTCGCAGTGGTTCCCATTGAATAGTCATGGCCGCATCGTGGTTAGCCTTCGACCAATTTGCAAGTTGGGGACGGTGTACACGCGACATTCTTGTAATAAAGAACGACCGGCAAAAGAGAGTAGACCGGTCACTCCGCGACCGGAATCTTCGAGTCACGGAGTGACTCGCCTACTTTGGGTCAGAGATTTGTTTCCGAACGCCGTGTGTCGTGTGTCGTGTGTCGTGGGAGAAGTCGCATCACCGCGCTGCGGGAACGGGGCCACCGCCGGTCAGGCGCGACGTTCCGAATCCGTTGGCGGCGCTGGCCGGGAAGACATGTGAGGGGGGAAGGTTTCCTTCCAAGAGTGACATCGCCCGCTTCCACATGTTTTCGTCGAGGACCGTCTGCGCGTCCTTGCCGTCGGACAGGATCGTGATCCCGAAGGTGTCGTTGCTCAGTTCGTGCTTCGATTCCCAGATCGCACTGCCACCCATTTCGTAGGCGATGCGCACCACGGCGGCTTTGCGTTGGACGGTGACATCCGGCGGCTTGACTCCCCCACGCCCTCCACCGAGCGATCTGAGCGTCATCGTGCCCGTTGACGGAGCGGTCGCGATCGTCACCACGAGTTTCACCGCCTGACCGTCCTTCACTGTCAGGCCGCTCTCTTTGATGGTCGCTTCGACAGCGGCGCGGGCCTTCTGGGCATAGCCGGGGGTGTTGGGTGGTTCGGCAACATCGAACTGAAGGCTGATCGACGCCCCCGGTTTGACGACGGCCTGCTGCTCGATGTTCTTGCTACCGAACTGTTTCTTCGCGGCCGGTTCGGGAAGCTCGACAGCGGTGATCTGACGGCTGTTTCCTTTGCCTGTCGTTCCTGCCATCCAGAAGCGACCGTCAAACGTCCGCTGTCCAAACGTCACCCCGTCCGCCGTGCCGTAGACGTACGACCACAACACGGCCTTGCGACTGAGATCGACCAACGTCAGCCGATGGTCGACGCTCACTCCCTTGCCGGAAGCCGCGATGCCGCCGGACTGCGGGTTGCCGAGAATCAGTTCGTTCTCACCGCACCAGACCAGCGGCGCGATCGTTTGCGGGACCGGAACATTTGTCGGCAAGCCGGTGGCCAGATCGACGACGCTCACCGCGCTCCCTTTGCGGCCGTTGGCGAGGATGGCCAGCCGATCGCCTTTCGGTGAGAACGACATCGCCTGCACATCGCCTTCACACGGAACGATGCCGCGCCCTTCCCCGGTGACCGCGTCACGCAACTCGACCTTTTTCTCACCGCACGTCGCGACCAGTTTGCCACCCGGTGAGACGGCTAGGACTCCCGCATCGGCCACAGAAAAAACCGGTTCGCACGACGGCAGTCGAAACACGATCAGATGGTCATCAAAGCTGCACGCGGCCACGGTGTTCGTATCGAGGAACAAGGCCGAGGCGATCTCGCGATTCTTCGTCTCAGACTCGTCCTGATACGGTCGGCAGCCGGCGACGTGTGAACCATCCGCCGCGAAGACATCGAGTCGCCCTTCGCCACCCATCGCTTGGACCAGCACGCGCGTGCCATCGGGACTGACCGCAAGCAATTCACACGGGAAATCCACATCGATCCGACCGGCGGGCGCGCGCTTGGCCGCGTCATACAACTCCAGCCAGTTCTTGCGACACGGGACAGGTGAGAGGAGAGTGCGCGTTCGACTGTGGCCGCCGCGAAGGATGTAATTGGACTTCGGAATCAAGCCTGAGATGCCCGCCTTTGATTCGTCTTCTTCGTCCGAGATGCGGACACAGACGATGCCCGCGTCGGGCCGCGAACACTGCAGCTCGCGCGCACGACCGTCGCCCGACTTGAGCGGGATCGAATCGCCCAGCTTCGCTCCACTCGGTCCCGGATCGGCGGCCGCCTTCCACTCGCCACCGATGCTCGACCGATCGGCGGCCTTCTCGCGATCGAGCGCGGTTAGCTTGGGCAGCTTCGCGTCAAACATCAGCCCTCCCGCCGCCGCGACATCCTTGGCCCGCGCGATGTCTTCCGCATTGATGGCCAGCGGAGCCACTGCCGCCGTCTGCTTGTTGCCTTCCCAAGTGGCCACCATCGTGTCCGTGATCACATGACGTGTGCGCAGCGAATGAAAGTCGAGCGAGGGTTTTGCCAGAGCAAACACCACGCTTTGGGCGTCACGATCGATCACATACCGACCATTCATGAGCAGGCGTTTGCCATCGGGAAACCATTGCAGGCTGGTCTTGCTGGTCAGGACTTCGCGCTCTCGCTGCCCCGGATCGGGGAGGGAGAAGTCCGCCGCAATCGATCCGTCCGCCACCTTCCAAATCACGATCCGTTCGGGGTCATTGCTATAGGACTGATTGAACGCCAAGGCGAACTCCTGTCCATCGTGAGAAAACGCCATCCCCATCAAGTCTCCGGCCAGTCCGTTGGCTTCCATGAACTCAATCACACCCGACTTTTCTCCGGCATCAAGGTCGTAGATTTCGACGGACTTTTTGAGGAAATCGCCCACGACGGCCAGATACCGTCCACCAGGACTAAAGGCGCGGCGTGGATCGGGTTGAGCCTTGTCGGTCAGGGTGATTTGATGCTCCACGTCCCCGGACGGAAGTTTCCAAGTGATGATGCTGGTGTTGACGTTGGAGACCGCGACGAGCCGCTTGGAACTCGGCAAGGCAAGCCCGGCCACATTGAACTTTTTGGCGTCCAGAGTCAGCACGCCCAGAGACTTCTTGCCGGGGATGTCGTACACATCGACTGCGCCTCCACCGTTGAATCCAAACGACGCGAAGTACTTGCCATCGGGACTGAGCGCGAGGTTGTTGCCGGTGATTGTCTGTCCTTTGAGGATTCCCCCCTTGGCCCCCGTCACGAGGTTCCAAACTTCACGCGACTCTTTGCCCGACCCATTCTCACCGATGATGACGAACGGGCTGGGGGTTTCGGGATACACGACAAAATGCTCCGAGAGATATCCATCCACCGTCTTCACGTTGAATTTCTTAGTCGCCTCGTCCTTCATTGCGACCTCCAGTGGATCGACTTGAACCTTCCAGTCCTTCACCGGTTTGAAGCCATTGGAACTTTTGCCCGTGTTGAAACCGGATGCGGCAGGCGGGCCGGAGGGAGCGGGGACCGCATTCGCCGCGACGCGGGGAGTTGTCGCGGGCGGCGTTGGGTTCGGCTGCGCGGGAACGGGTTGAGTTGGATTCGCGGGAGGCGCGCCGGGCGGAACTGCGGGGTTGGGAACTGTACCGGGCAGAGCGTTGCCCTGACCGGGGACGACCGGGTTGCTCGCCACGGGCTGCGCATTGTTCGCGGGAGGTGCGGGTGGCGGGCCACCGTTCTTCGTCAGGACAAACACGAGGCCAAGCAATACGACGGCACCGACTCCACCGCCGATCATCACTCCCACACCGACACCCGAGCTTTGCTGCTTCCGCTTCTTGCCACCGCTCGCGCCACGACGACGACCACCAGGGATGTCGATGTCCGACCCGCAATCCTTGCACTCGACAGTCTCACCGGCTCGTTCGTCGGCGAACCGATACCTCTTACCGCAGTCGGGACACGCAATCTGGATGGGCATGATGAGTACTCGAATAAGATGAGTACTCGAATAAGAAGTGAAATAAGAAGAGACACGTGTCGTCGAGCAAAAGAGAGAACCCGGAGAATGCCAGTGCTGGCGGCGAGCGTATCCAGTTCCCGGTTGAACGTTCAACCGTCGAAGCGAGTCGTCGTGAGCGGCCCCCAAAAGGGCGATCAGGGGTCGGGGGGTTCAATGTTGATGCGGCCGCCAAAAGTAGCCTGCATCGCTCCGCGTGAAGAGAGCCGAACGCGGCATGACGCCGTTTCACGTGTCTCCGGTTCGCTGGTGACTCGGCTGACTTTACGCGGAGCGATGCAGGCAACTTTTGTCGTGATCGCGGCCTCCTATGCTCGCCCCCTGAACTCCGATCGTGGTTCGCCGGAGTGGAGGTGTCGTTCTATACTCTGCCGCGACTTTGCCCCGTCTGGGTTCCTCGTCTGGAAGCCCTCACGGGACAGGCGCATCACCCGCTTCGACCAAGATGAGTTCCCATGTCCCTGCCTCGCTTCAGCGTTCGCAATCCAATCCTCGTCAATCTGCTGATGTGCGTGATCCTGCTGTGCGGAAGTCTTTGCGCGCTGACAATGACGCGCGAGATGTTTCCCGAATCGCGGCCCGAGAAGCTGCTCATCACGACCGTTTATCCGGGTGTCTCGCCGCAGGAGATCGAGAAGGCGCTGACGATCAAGATTGAAGAGGCGGTGCGGGATGTCGAGGGAGTCGAACAGATCGACTCGACGGTGATCGAGAGCATGAGCGTCAGCAAGCTCACGCTGGTGGCGGGACTGCGGAACGTCGATCGCGTGCTGCAAGAAGTGAAGTCTGAGATCGACGCGATCGACGATCTTCCTGAAGACGCACAAAAGACGACCGTCACCAAACTCGAACCGAAGCTCCCTGTGATCGCCGTCGCACTGTTCGGGCCGGGGAGCGACGCCGACCGCAAACGCGCCGCGCGGGCATTGCGAGACGACCTGCTCCTGTTGCCCGGCGTCAGTAATGTCGTCATGAACGGTGCGAAGTCGGACGAGATCAGCGTCGAGATTCGACCGGCCAAGCTGATGGAATTCGATGTCACGTTCGATGAAATCGCGGCGGCCATTCGCACTGCAAACCTCGACGTGACCGGCGGCCAAATCGACGGTAGCCGCAGCTCGATTTCCATCCGGACTCTGGGCGAAGAACAACGCGGCGCGGACCTCGATCGGATCCTCATTCGCAGCCGCCCCGATGGCCGTTCGGTTTACTTGTCCGACGTGGCGACCATCCACGATGCGTTCGTCGATATCGATCAAGAGGGCTACTTCAACAGCCACCCGTCGGTCGATTGCGTCGTCTATCAGTCCACCAAACAGGATGCGATCCGCATCTCGCAACTCGTGAAGGCGTATGTCTACGGCAAGCAGCAGTTGCCGTTCGATCCGCATGGCTTTCAGGCGGCGAGTCGCTCGGTTTGGTACTGGCAACCGTTCGCGCTCGGCTGGGCGGGAGCCGCGCGCGTCGTCGGGATCTGCGTGGGTCATCCCGATCCGCAACGCTTCTATGAACAGAGCCGCGCCAAACCGTTCGACCATAATTTTGAAGTGGCTTTGCACACGGACCTCGCCCGGTTCGTGGAAGGTCGCATCGACTTGATGGTGGACAATGGGCTGCAAGGATTGTTCATGATCCT
This sequence comes from Schlesneria paludicola DSM 18645, assembly GCA_945862235.1. Classification (GTDB taxonomy): domain Bacteria; phylum Planctomycetota; class Planctomycetia; order Planctomycetales; family Planctomycetaceae; genus Schlesneria; species Schlesneria paludicola_A. Next base: position 12,378 of record CAMAYU010000055.1, on the reverse strand, counting down.
GCTCGCGCTGCTTGTCTTTCTCGATCGGCGCGTCGCCTTCTGGGCAGCGGCCGGTCTACCGGTCACGTTTCTCGGCACGTTCATGATGATGTCGCTGCTCGGCGTCACGCTGAACCTCGTCAGCCTGATGGGGCTGATCATCGTGCTGAGCATCGACGTGGACGAAGCGATCGTCATGGGTGAGAACATCTATCGCCACATGGAAGCGGGGATGCCCGCTGATGAAGCAGCGATACGTGGCTCGGAAGAAGTCCTCTGGCCGATCGTCGTGATGACTGGCACGACGATCGGTGGCTTCGTTCCGCTGCTGTTCATCCAGGGCCAGTTGGGCGACTTTCTCAAAGAGCTGCCGCTGGTCTGCATCGCGGCGATGAGCATGTCGATGCTCGAAGCGCTCGTGATGCTCCCGTGTCATCTTGGTCATGTGAAGACGCTGCATCACCGGCACCGCCACACGGACGAGTCGGTCTCGGAGACGGCAGCCACTGTCGTCAGCACACTTGCCACCAAGCAGGACTCGTCCAAGCCGCGCTGGCGTGTCGTGCGTGACCGGATCGTGCATCTCAAGGATGCGTTCTTGGATTCGGTTGTCGATGACTGGTACGACTGGCTGATTCGTCTGCTGCTCCGCTGGCGTTACGTGACGCTGGCCGGTGCGGTGGCGACGCTTTCGCTCACGATCGGTCTCGTCGCGGGTGGGATCGTGCCGTTCGTCCCTGTCCCGAAGATGGACAGCGAAACGCTGGTCGGTTCGATCAAAATGCCCGTCGGGACACCGGCCGCTCAAACCAAGAGCCGCCTCAAGCAACTCAGCGATCATCTGGTGTCGCTGCCCGAGGTCGTCAACGTGCAGATGCTGGTCGGTCTGCAAGTGGACATCGCGGGCGAAGGGGCCGTCGGCCAAAACCTCGGGTCGCATCTGGGACAGATTATTGTCGAACTGACCGAGGCGGCGAAGCGGTCTCGCACGAGCGAAACGATCCTCGTCGAACTGCGTCATGAAGCGGAAAAGTTGAGCGGCGTGAACTCGGTCGCGTGGACTTCGCTCAACGGCGGCCCGGCCGGTCGCGCGATTGAACTCAAGATCACCAGCGACAATTTTGATGACGCTCTCGCCACCGGCGCAACCATGCGTCAGAAGCTCGCCACCTACGATGGCGTCTTCGACATCGACGACAACGTCAACGCACGGCAGCGCGAGGTGCAGTTGCGGCTGCGCGAATCGGCTCGCCCGACAGGCATCACCGTGGCGATGCTCGGCAACGAAGTCCGCAACGCCTTCTACGGCCGTGAATCCCGTCGCATCACGCGCAACCGCGAAGACGTGAAGATCATGGTGCGCTACCCTGAGGAATACCGGAACGACGACGCGACGCTCGAAGCGATGTACATCCCGACACCGGCGGGAGTCGGTCAGCATCACTGGGTCCCGCTGCGCGAAGTGGCCGAGTTGACCGAGGACAAAGCGTTCGCGTCGATCCATCGCAGCGACCTGCGTCGCGCGGTCTCGGTCTACGCCGATGTCGATGACACTCACAACTCGAACGAGATCGCGATGTCGCTTCAGAAATGGATCGACACGGAACTCGGCAAAGTCCATCCGTCGGCGCGCGTCGAAATGCGCGGAGCCACGCTGGAGAACAAGAAGTTCATGGACAGCATGATGCTCGCGTTCCCGCTGTCGCTGCTGATCGTCTACGTGTTGCTGGCCGCTCTGTTCCGCTCCTACCTCCAACCGCTGGTCGTCCTGATCGCAGTCCCGTTCGGCATCGAGGGAGCCATCGTCGGCCATTGGATCATGGGCTACGACCTGACGATCATGAGCGTCATCGGCTGCACGGCCCTGATCGGCATCGTCGATAACGACTCGCTGGTGCTGGTCGATTTCATCAACAACCGCGTCCGCGCCGGGATGAGCCACTTCGAAGCGAGCGTGACCGGTAGCAAGCTCCGCATGCGAGCCATCGTCCTGAACACGATCACCGCCGTCGTCGGCATGTCACCGCTGATGTTCGAGACCAGCTTCCAAGCCAAGTTCCTGATCCCGATGGCCATCACCCTCACCTGGGGCCTCATCTTCGCCACCGTTCTCACGCTGGTCGTGGTCCCTGCCATCAACATCGTCTACTTCGACGCCAGAACCTTGCTCGGCGGGAACCCCGGGGAAGGCGAGGGTGTTTCAGCCAGCCATTGAGTGATGAGAGCGTGATGCTCCGGTTCGCCTGTAGGATGGCCACTCCTGCCCGTCCGTTGTTCGTATTGCCTTGAGTCGGGGAACGAATGGCGTACCAAAGGCGAAGAGCGAACGGGCAAGTGTGCCCATCCTACAAAACATCGCCCCACTCTTGAGGGTGGCCAATCGCCGTCCCACCGACACGAGGTCGGAGGAGGCGAAAACAACTCTCTCGAAAGGGAACGGTGGTTGTGAACTCGTACCTCAGCCAATTCTTTGGTGGGTGATGACAAAGCCGTTGGCCCTGGCTGGGAGAACGCTTGGCCCCTTGGGCTGGAAAATGTGACCACCAATGAACGACTGCACCCGAGAAGGCTCGGGAGGGTGTCCTTCCGCGACGATTTGACAGCGGCTCACGTCCGCGCTGACAATGCCGTCGGTCAAATGGCTGGTCGGACGTGGTGGCTGGTTCAACGCGACGGTCCAATTTACGAGGGGGAAAATCATGAGTGGGCTTCGAGGTGTGATGGTGTGGGGTGTCTGTTGCCTCGTGGGGATGTCTCTTAACTCCCCGGCGATGGCTCAGTATTACGGCGGCTATCCGACGGTGGGTGGCTACGGTACTTACGGGGTGCCGGGCTATTCGAGCAGCGTCGGGTTGGGTGTGTACGGCGCTCACAGCTCGTGGGGGATCGGAGTGCCGAGCGGTAGCTACTACGGCATCGGAGCCTATCCCGGCGGATACTACTCCTCGGATGGGTATCACTCGGGCGGCTATGTCTCGTCGCCGTATGGAGTGAGCGGTGGTGACGTTCCGCATTACCATCATCACGGATACAGCAGTGGATACGGCTACGGAGGTCGCGTGCCGGTCTATGTTGCGCCCGCTCCCGTCTTGGGAACGACAACGACGATCGTGCGCGGCGGTCCCACGGGCGGAGTGGTCGAGTACACGAACAACGGCAACGGGTACACGTACTCGTCCGACAGCTCGTACCCGAGTGTCATCACGCAGTCGCCGATAATTGGCCCCTCACGCACGTATGTCGTCGATGGACCGAAGCCGGTCGTGGTGGAGTCACGTCGAAATGGGGGGCTTCCCTCCAACGCACTCCCAGCGAATTCCTCGCAGTTCCCGGCTTACGTCCCTGCTCCGACCGTGGCCAACATCAAGCTGAGTTGTCCCAAATCGGCACCCGGTCCGCTGAGCTATTCATTGAATGGCCACGTCTACACGATCAAGCCGGGCTACTCGCAAACGTTTCCGAACGATCGCGACTGGAAGATCGAATTCAAACGCGGTGACGATGCGTCGGAAGTCGCTTCGTACCCGTTGGCCACTGGCAACTACGCTTTCGTTGCCGGACCAAACGGTTGGGATTTGCAGCAGCCTGGTGTCCCCACGCCCTCGCCTGCCGAGTTGCCTCCCGCGCCGATTCCTCCTGCCCCCGTGCCTGCTCCGTGAAGACGTTTCGTTGGTGAGCGTATTTCGCTTCGATTGCGCTTTCCAACAAACAGCCAAGCGATCGGCGCAGAATTCACTGTCGCATAGTCGTCTTTCGCGGAGCGAAAGACGACTATCATTTCTGCACAGTTTCCGACCGAGATCACTTGTAGCCAACCTGCTCATGTCGCGGCAGTTCGTCCAAACTGCGGATCCCGAAGAGCGACAAGAATCGAGGCGTTGTTTGGTAGCTCACGTCGCGCGGTTTGTCCGGTTGCCGCTTCACCGCGATCAGCTCACGACGCAAGAGTTGCCGGAGAATCGCTCCGCAGCCTGGCTTGCCGAGTTCCTCGATCTCACTGTCCGAGATCGGTTGTCGGTAGGCAACGACCGCTAAGACTTCAATGGCCTCTTGCGACAGTTTGACTTCCTTCGGCCCCTGTCCGTAGACCTTGTTGCGGATGCGTTCAAAGTCCTCCCGCAGCGTCAGGCGATAGCCTCCTTCACCGAGGCGAATCTCGTAGGGGCGGCCCTCCGCCGCGTAAAGCCTGTTGAGTTCATCCAGCTCGCGCTCGATGAATTCAATCGAGAACTCACCACGCAACACGCCACTCATTTTCTTCGCCGTCAGCGCGTCTCCACCAACGAACAGCAAGGCTTCGAGAATCTGACGTGGCTGAACGGCGGGAGGTTGCTCGGCGGCGTTCGTCGCACGGCTCGCGGCCAGTTGGTGCAGCTCTTTTGCCGCCTCCACCCGCTCCGATTCGGTGGTCGTGGACGACAATGAGTTGGCCGCTTCGAGTCGTTGATTGGAAACGGCGGTGATCGCAGGGGCGGACATCAGCACGGGTGAGGCATCGTCCAACGGCGGGTCATTCAGTCCAACCTCGGGAAACTCGGCTTCAGAAGCTTCGAGAACTTCGATCGCCCTCAGGTAGGCCTGTTCAAGCTCGTCTCCCGACCAGTCGGCTTCTTCGGCTTCGGGTAGTGACTCCTCGCCTTGTGGTCCCCCGTCGTCCAGCCGATCCCAAAAGGAAGGCTCTCCGTCTGGGGCCGCATCTTCTAACGGTAGAGACATCGCGATCCGGCTCCTTCCGCCACGAGGCTGAACGTTCTCGAAGAGACGCAGGCGCGAGACGCCTGCGAACTCGGCGGCGAAGATAGCCCTGCCCGCAGAACGGGGTCAAGACGGCTCGACTTGCCGACAGGGCCAATGCCTTTTTCAATTCGGGGTGCCACGGTTTCAGCAAGGCAATGGCCCTTGGCTTGCCGAGCCAATAGGTCACAACAGGGCCATCGCCACCGAGAAGTAGATCACCACTCCGAGGATGTCGCTGAGTGACGAGATCAGTGGATTCGACATGAGGGCCGGGTCCATGCCGAGCCACTCGAAGAACATTGGCAGCAACGAACCCGTCACACTCCCCATCGTCACCACGAGTGAAATGGTTAGCCCCACCACACCCGCCTGCATCCAATCCCGGCCGAACAGCAGTTGCAACGCTCCCCATGAGAACACCGCGAGGCTGAGGCCCAGAATCGCACCGGTCAGCAATTCGCGATACGCGATCCTCCACATGTCACGCCTACTCAGCGTGGCCATCGCCATCGTGCGAATGACCAGCGTTGCCGATTGTGACCCCGTGTTACCGCCGCTGGCCAATACCAGCGGCAAAAACCAATCCAGCCAGTTGGTGTTGGCTGAACCACTGGTGTCCGTTTCTGTTCCACCGAACGCACGCACGGCTGTTGCGGTTCCAAGGGCCATGACTGACAGCACAAGCAACCAGACTCCGCGTTTCCACGCAATGGTCAGCAGCGGTGTTGAAAGATAGCCGTGTTCAAAGGGTTGGATGGCCGATTGACGATAGGCATCCTCGATCGCCTCTTCCTGCACGACATCCAGTACGTCGTCGTGGGTGACGATTCCAACCAATCGACTTTGATCGTCAAGGATGGGAAGAGCCAAGAGGTCGAAGCGGGCAATCAACTTCGCGACGACTTCTTGATCGTCCTCGACATTGGCCGAAATCAGATCACGCCGCATGACATCCGCTAGCGAGACTCCAGGGCGAGCCAGGATCAACTCGCGTAACGTGATGACTCCGCGCAAGTGACGGGCTTCATCCAGCATAAAGACGTAGTAAATGGTCTCACGATCCGGGGCTTGCTGCCGCAACCGACTGAGAGCCTCCCCGACAGAGATGTTCTCAGGTAGCGACGCATACTCGGTCGTCATAATCGAACCGGCGGAGTTGTCCGGGTACGAAAGCATCTTCCGAATTTCGTCGCGTTCCGCTTGAGCGATCAACGGCAGCAACGCTTCCAGTTGCTCTTCATCCATGTGTTCAAGCAGGTCCACCCGATCATCGGGCGACATGGCTTCCACGAGCTGGGAGAGGTGCTGGCGATCGATCGCCCCCACCAACTCAATCTGTTGTGACGGCTCGATCAGTTCAAATATCTCGGCCTGACGCTCAATGCCGATTGACGACAAAACACGCCAAACATCCGCTGGACCCAGCCCCTGAAGCACTTCCGAGACAATGACGGGATTGAGGACTTCGCAAAACTGCTGCAATCCGAGTTCGTCATTCTCGGAAAGCATCAATCGGAGATCCGGCTGCAGCAGCGGGTTATAGACTCGCGAACCGTCTGGTGTTCGGATGCTGCTCATGTGATTCTCCTCACACCCACAACGACAATCGTCGAGAGGAACGCCACGACATCGGAGCCGAGTTCGCAACTGCAGATCGCCCTGCCAGCGAGCGGCGCGTCCGCCACCGAATCTCACCCTACTTCAAAAAAAATCCCCATCGGATCAAATCCGACGGGGAGTATTACAAACAAATCGCCACAACAACGTCCAACGCGATCAGCGCTTGGAGAATTGGAAGCCACGACGGGCCTTCTTGTGGCCATACTTCTTGCGTTCAACCATACGGCTGTCGCGAGTAAAATAGCCCGCCTCTTTGAGTACGGGGAACAGGCTCGGGTTCATGACCTCCAACGCGCGGGCAATGCCCATGACGATCGCACCGGACTGCCCTGTCGTTCCGCCGCCATTCACGCGAATCGTCACATCGACCTGCCCCAAGGTTTCGGTGGCACGCAGAGGACTGAGAGCGATCATGCGATCCTTCTCAATACAGAAAAACTCTTCCATGCTGCGGCCGTTGACCCGAATCGCTCCGCTTCCAGACTTGATTCGAACCCGAGCGACCGAAGTCTTACGACGCCCCGTCCCCATGGCGACACCAAATCGGTCGATCTTTCCACGCATGACGCGAGGTGCCGACGGAACCGGAACCGGTGCTTCCACTCCGGTTTCGTGACCGAACGTCAGCTCTGGCGAGGACGCCTGTTCTGGAAATACTTCGGGAGTCGTCATGTCTTCCATCGAGTTCGCCACCAATCAAAATGTTTCTGATACAGAAAGTACGACTGTCGAGTCCCCATCGAGATCAAGGCGGGGACCGAGTTGGCCGAGTGTGTCGCGGAACAGCCGTTCAAAAGACCTTAAGCCGAGACTACCTCTTCGGCAACAAATGTTCAGGTAGCGGCAATGGTTGCTGGGCTTGATGAGTATGCGAAGGGCCTGAAAACAGTTTCAGTTTGTCGAGCATGTGTCGAGCCAGCGCGTTCTTCGGCAGCATTCGCTTCACTGCCAACTTCAAAATCTCATTCGGCTTCTTCGACCACATGTTGATCGCGCTGGTTTTGCGTTGACCACCAGGCCAGCCCGTGTAACGAGTGTAGACCTTTTGGGCCATCTTCGTCGTGAAGTGCTGATTTTGATCGTGTTTGATCGGCCGCCCTGTGAATCTCACTTTGTCCGCGTTGAGGACAATCACGTAATCGCCCGTATCAACGTGAGGAGTGTATTCGGGCCTGTGCTTGCCCATCAGAATTGTCGCGAGCCTCGTTGCGAGGTGCCCCACAATCATTCCACTGGCATCGACCACAAACCAAGTTGGCTCACACTTCCCGCCATGATCGCGGTCGGTAGCCTTCATAAACGTCGTCTGAGGAGCAATCACGTCGTCAACCTTCTCTCGAAACTCTTACTCGTCAGTGGTGATCCTGACATGCAGCTTTGGCATGCCCCAATACCGACCAACGACTAAACACACGAAAATTCGGCCACCTTTAAAGCTGGAGCCGCAAGTTAACGTCTGCCATCGAGCCATTCAACTCCGGTGACAAAAAAACCTCGCTCTTGTGAGTTGTTCAATGGCATCGCATGTCACGTGAGAGGGTTCCGCGTTTTATTGCACACTTTAGTCACGAGTTCAGAGCTTCCATCACCTTGACACAGGGAAATCCGGCGTCGCTCTTGCCGCGAACGAAGATGAGATCGTCAGCACATCGAACGGGGAATATCTGTGTTGGGTGGGCCGATCCACTTGGCAAGCTTCGGCAGGACATGCCGACACGATTTTGCTCCTGAATGTGAAGCTGGCTCGCCTTGGCCAAAACACCAATCGGTCGCCGCGATTACCGAACAGTGCTGCAGCCTCTTCGACACTTGGCCATAGCCCCTTTGTGTGAAGCACGTTAACGCTGACACGCTCATTTTGTTGAGGGCGTATGGAGCGTGATGCCACCGACGCAAACAGTGAGTCTGGGGTGTTTGGTAGCAATGGGAGGTGTTTTTTTGGCGTCCCTTGCAACTGATTTCATCGCGAAGATCGTTAGAGGCAGTAAGGTTTGACTCATCCTCAGAAGCCTCAACGGTCGAATAACGAGAGGAAGCGATGTTTTCGTCACGACCGGCGGTCCGGGAACGTGCGGAAGCGGTCGCTCAACGGGACTCCAACTTTGGTGAAGTTTTGTTGAGCAGAGTGACGGAAGCCGAAATCGGATTCTGCGGGAGAGAGGCGTCCATGCAACGTGTGAATGTCGGTCTGCTGTGCCTATCGTCGTTGTTGTTTGCGAGCGTTGCTGCGGCTCAAACCGCAGTCCAACCGACAGAAGATGTCGGTTCGGCTTCGCTGCAAGACTTCAGTGGCGGTGCCACGATACGCGGCACCTACTTTGATGTCCGACATCAGTCGGGGTCCGGAGTGGGATACCAAAACGGGTATACCCAAATCGGTGCCTTCACGCCGTTCTGGCTGAACGAAGACTCGTTCATTGCCTCGAACTCGCGGCTGTTGCTGACGGACACCAGTGAAGTCGGTGTCAACAGCGGCTTGGTAGCTCGCCGCTATTCCGATGCGACGGATCGCATTTTCGGCATCAACGGCTATTTCGATGCTGATAAATCGACGCTGAACAATCGGTACCGACAGGCCACCCTTGGCTTCGAGACGCTGGGGCAAGGCTGGGACTTCCGGGCCAACGGCTACATTGGACTTGGAAAGACCGACCGGTTCATCCGAGAGATTTGTGTGGGTGGCGACCCGTTCTTCGCCGGGAATCAGATCGCGTTCCTCGGACAACAACTGCGTGAAGAGTCTCTCTCTGGAGCCGACTTCGAGTTTGGTTTCCCGGTCTTTCAAGCCACACCGTGGTTGCGGGCCTACGCCGGTATGTACGGCTATCAGTCGAGCAGCAAGGAGCCGATTGGTGTTCGCGGACGGATGGAAGCGTGGGTGAGCGACGACTTGTCCGTCGCCGTCAACGTGACGGATGACCGTCAGTTTGGAACGAACGTCAACGCGGTTGTTGACTTCCGTTTCGCCGGGTTCCGCCCAACGCGGTACTTCCCACAATGGTCGACTCGCGAACGAATGCTGATGCCCGTCCAACGCAACTGGCGAGTGGCCACGGACACCTACGTCCAGGACATCAATATCGCCGCAGTCAATCCGGCCGATGGCCTGCCGTACTTCGTGTCGCACATCAACAACACCGCCGCAGCGGGTGGAGATGGTTCGTTTGAGCATCCGTTCAATACCCTTCCGGCCTCCGTTCCCGGTGCCGATCTGATTCTGGTGGCTGCCGGAACGACGACTGAAGGAGCACCACTGACTGGCTCCATTGCGTTGGAAGACAACCAGCGGATGCTCGGTGAGGGCAAGGCCCACATGGCCAACATGTTCGCGACCTATGGTGGTTGCGACGTGAACGGAGTCTTTGTGCTGCCGGGTGCCACGAACAGCGGGAACTACCCGTTCCTCAGCAGTGCGGGCAACATCATCACGCTGGCCAACAACAACGAAGTGGCCGGGTTTAACCTGCTCAATGCGGGCGGCGATGCGATCACGAACACGGCGGCGGGGTCGAACAACTTCCTGCTGCAATGCTTGGAGATTTCCGGCAACGGTGGCGTCGGAATCAATCTGCAAAACGCGACCGGCACCGGCATCATTCGCGGCGTCAACCTCATGAGTATGAGTACGAATCATCTGAATCCCAGCGGATTTGGAAACAACCTCGGCGGCGGCATCTTCGTCGGTGTCGGTGCCGGGGATCTCGATCTGAGCCTGACCAATGTCGCGATGAATTCGGATCCGGCTGGAACGCAGGCGTTCGGAATTCATCTGCAAGAGACGGGGCGGAACCTCGTCGCGACGCTGAACAATGTTCAATCAAGTGGGAATGCCGGAGTGGGCGTACAGGTTCTTGGCGATGGCGGCTCGGTCACGCTGACCGCCACGACGCCGGGTGGGCCGCTGATCTCCAACGACAACGGCGGCGACAACCTGAACATCACGCTCATCAACGGAACCCTCTTCCAAGGCGACATTGTTGGCGGTCAATTCAATCGCAGCCTGCTCGGTTCTGGTGTCGTCTACAACCATTCGGGCGGTGTCGGTGAATTGAACTTCCTGAACCTTCAGGCGAACGACAACGCGATCGACGGTATTGCCCTCATCGGCTCGAATGCGACGGCGATGGATGTGAACGTCTTCGGCAGCTTCCTGACCAACAACGCGGAAGACGGTATTCACGTTCAAGGGACGACCGGCTCGACAACCGGCTTGTTTGTCGATGCGTCCGATGTTCGATTCAACGGACGCGACGGCCTGTTCTTCAACCTGAATACCGCGACGCTCAACGTTACGTCCACGAGCAACCTCATGGACAACAACGACCGCAGCGCGATCTTCGGACAGATGGACGCCTCGATTGCGGATCTGTTGTTCAGCAACACGACCGGCAACTTGTCCGGCGAGCATGGTCTGTTTCTGGATGCCGCCAACGGCAGTACGGCCGACATTGCCGTCTTGAGCGGCACGCTCGCCGACAGCAGTCGGTTGGCTCCCGGTCTCTTCGACGGCGTTCACATTGAGTCGAGCCAGTCGATCGTCAACCTGAGAATGGCCGACACGCCTGCGAACAACACCCTCGTGCCACCACTCGGCACGCAGCGTCACGGGATGTTTTTGGACATCGTGAATGGCAGCACGTTCATCGGGCAGGTGACGAACGGTAACTTCACCAACAGTCTTGAAAACGCGTTGAACGCGAACTTCGCGGGTAATTCGATCGCCACGCTGGTACTCGACAACACGCCGCTCGACAACAGCGGTGCTGACGGCATGCACATCACGCTGACCGGTGCCGCGACCGACGCCAGGATCACGTTGCAAAACGGCTCGACGAACGACAACAGCGGCGAAGATGGCTTGGACTTCAACGTCAACAATGGCCGTCTCGACGTGAATGCTATTGCGTCCTCGTTCACTAACAGTGGTCAAGCGACGGGGAACGGCAACGGCATTCTCGGTGTGATTAACAACACCGGGCTAGTGAATCTGAATTTCCAGGACACGCCGATCACCGGGAGTTTCAATAGCGGCGTGTTCGTTACAGCGAACGGCCCGACGCTGGCGGCTGGTTCCAACATCGTGGCGATCTTCGACAACAGCTCACTCAGCGACAACGGTGCCACCACGAACGGTGACGGGTTGCGGTTCGACCTGAACGGTTCGCCGGGCAGCTCACTTTCGCTGATTAACGGTACGAATGTTGATCGCAACGGTGGCGACGGGATCGAGCTGAACGCGACCAATGGCACGCTGTTCCAAGCGAACTTTGACGCGCTGTCGATTTCGGACAACGGCCAGACGGCCGGAACTGGCAACGGTGTGGTGGCCAATGTCGATGTGGTGGGCGGAGGCGGTTCGACAGTGAACCTGACGTTCAACGCGGCCACGATCGTCAACAACGCACCGAATGCGACTCAGCAAATCGGGTTTGAATTCGACGTTCGCAACGGCGGAACACTGACGGCCGACTTCGCCGCCAGCAATCTCTCGAACAACTCCGCGAACGCCTTCAACGGCTTCGTCACCGGAGCCGGTTCGACTTCACTGGTGACGCTGGACGCGACTGTCGCCGACAACAGCGGCAACGATGGTGCGGTGTTGCTGGTGACGGCCGGTGGGCATCAAGACTTCCGCATGACGACGGGCAGTTCCATCGACAACAGTGGCGGTGTCGGTTTGCTTGGCACGATCGATGGCGTGAATAGCCTCGCCAACATGTCATTGGATGCCTCGACGATCGACGGCAGCACCACGTTTGGTGCCTTTTTGGAGGTCACGGGCGCGGCAACGCTCAATTTGTCCGGGACCAACATCAGTTCGATTTCGGACAGCGGCGCGACCGGTGTGTTTGTGACCAGCAGCGGCCCGAACACTGTGGTCAACATTGATTTCTCGAACATGTCGGTCGATGCCAACGGACTCGTCTTCGGTGGTGCGGGCCTCAACGGCGCGGCTTTCAGTGGCGGCACGTTGAACGGTTGCTTCGACAACACCAGCTTCTCGGGCAACTCCCGTGAAGGTGTGAATCTGACCATCGCCGA
>CAMAYU010000054.1 GCA_945862235.1 Schlesneria paludicola DSM 18645 | reverse complement strand
TCGCTCCCCACTCGCGCTGCACGTCGCGAAAGTGCTGCCCTTCCCACGACTGAGCCAAGCAAGCGGCAAACAGCGCCGAGCAAATGAACAGGCATTCAGTGGTGACGGGGGCAACCCGCAACGGACTCACGATGGCAGAACCTCGGGACAGACAACTCCGACGGCAACACGTTCCTCGCGCAACACACAGCCGCACGGGTCAGTCGAAACTATAGTCGCTGAACTGAGAATTTCCGTGCCAACCATGACCTGAATGAAAAAGAGCAGAGCGACTCTCGTTGAGTTCACTCTGCTCTTTTCTCATCGACCAATGACACGATTACAGGAGGCCTTGCCGCATCGCTCAGAAGTCGTGGGCGATTCTCATCCCGAAGCCGTGAATGATCCCCGCGCCGGGAGAGGTTGGGCTGCCGAGCGAGTCTCGGTCCGTCGCGACATAGTTCGCCTGAATCTTCATGTTCGGATTGAGGAACCAGTTCACGCCTGCCGTGTAGTCTTGCACCTGACCGCCGTTGATCCCCGCGTCCGTGAGATCGAGATTAGAGTAACGAGCCAACACCTGCCACGCCCCCCAGCCACCTTCAGAGCAGTCCTGCGGGCACCAGCGTGAATTCTTGAACGGGATCACACGACCGAACGAGCCTGCCTTCTTGTCGTAGGCACGATGTTCACCGGTCAGAAAGTACGACGCCATCACGTAGTAACCGTTGGTCGAGTACGTCCCGTGATTGCCCCCTCCGTTCGTCGCGTCGATCGCGTTCGACAGGATGTACTCCGACTGCAACTGGAACGAACCGAGGACCATTGAGAACTCGGCACCGGCCAAGTCTTGGGCGTCGGTCGTGAAGGTGCCGCTGTCAGCGAAGACGGGATTCAGTGGGCCGGGACCATTTCTGAGCGAGCCACGGCTGCGGATGCGGAGTTGGTTGAGGATTGGATCACGGTGGCTGTACGAGCCACCGATGTGCATCAGTTGCTCACCGTCGCACTCGTCCCACAACAAATAGACCAATCGCCCATCGACGGCATAGGCTCCGTCATCGACGGCATAAGCGAAAGCGTTCGTGGAGTTCTTGAACACGCCCACAGTCCACAGTCCGCGATCATCTTCGGAAAAATTGTTAAAGGCCGACGCTCCCAATGAGAACCCGTTGTTCGACGGGCCGGTGTACGCATCCTGATTGAATGACCGTTCCATGAAGTCGAGATACCGGCTGCTCGTGAGATGCTCCAATCCGATCGGCTCCTTCTGAAGACCGACCCGCACATTGCCGACGATCGGCGTCTCTTTGAAGGTGAAGTAGCCGTCGGTCGGAGCGGGGACGTGGATGACATTCGCCGCGCTGTTCGGTTGTCCCGGTAGCACGCCAACCAACCCCGCGTTGTCGTTGGAGGCATTCACGAAGTCGTATTCCACCACATAGTCGATCGTCTTGTAGATCGTCCCGTCGGCTCGCAACCGGGCACGGCGGAAGTTGGCGGAATCGTTATCGCCGCCATTGTTACCAACCCCAAATGCCGCCGGGTTTGATTCGAGGAAGACGGTATCGATCTGCGTCCGCCCACCGAGATGCACGGCAAAGTTCTTGTCGTTCGACTCGAAGTTCAGCCCGTGCTTCCAAGTGGCCTTGAAGGCTTTCGGGTCGGGCTTCTCTTCTTTCTTAACTTCCTCAGCGGCGGCCATGTTCAGATGCGAGATGTTTCTAAACACATCGGAATCGCGCGACTTCCGAGCCGCCTCGACTTCTTCGAGCCATTGGACGCGATCTTCCGCCGCAAACAGCCGGTCGATCAGCTCCTCCTGCGTGAGCGAGCCTCGGTCCCGCTTCGCCACGGGCCGCGAGGCGACAGGAGGCGGCAAGACCTCCGTCACGGTGTCCGTCTCCGGAATAGGAGGCTCCACCCCCTGAGTCTCCGTCATGACAGAAGCTGACATCAGCGCCGCGAGCATCAGCCCGTACCAGCGCGCAACGGTTCCACGATGCCGCACCACGATCCGCCTCCTTGCGATGTTTTGTTGAGTGCCGATCACCCTGATCGACTTAGCGAAGAAGTACGAAAATCACAGAGACCACCATCTCGCGAGTTCGGCTTCTCACCGCATTTGAATCGGCCTCAGCAGACTTCGCGTTGATTCTTAAGTCAGATGAAGAACCAATCACAATGATGGTTCTTCATCTGCGTTGGCAGAACCGCTCCGCACAGCACAACCCGACCGGCAAGGTTTGCTGAAAGGCGTACAAGGGAGTAACGAAGCGAGTTGTTAGATTCCGCGCGACCTGAACTGAGTCGTTGAACCGCGTGGGCAATGCCCCGCGCGTCGATGGCGAAACAGGCTCAAACGTCACTCGCCGCACGGGGCGTTGCCCACGCGGTTCAACGAAGCGGCTTTGCCTCAGCCAAAGTAGCCTCCATCGCTCCGCGTGAAGGCAGCCGAGCGCGAGTTCGGTGCCTGTCGTTCCAGTCGCCGTTGACTCGCGCTCGGCTGCCTTCACGCGGAGCGATGACGGCTACTTTCAGGCGAACCAATTGCTCGCAGCTCAACAACATTTCAAGACCTACATTCTGAGACCTAAGGAGCGGGGCCGCAATCACTTCCCGAACTCAAACTTGTGTGGCTGGGGTCCCGCTCGAACTCCAACAGCACGTGTCCCTCGAGCAGCGTCTCGTGATCCGCCGAGAACCCCTTCGGTCGCGACAGCCCCGGCTTGGCGAACTCAATCTTCAACCGACCGCCGTTCAGAGGCTATCGAGTGTCTCCGCCGGGAACGGAATAACTACTTGAAAACCGGGAAGAGCCGTACACGGGCAAGCGAGACGCTGACCCTACGTTTCCCTACGGGCTGTTAGCCGATTTGGCGGACGGCATCGACCAGCGCGCGGACTCGCGCGGGATCGACCGGGTTCGAGATGCGGCCGTCGTGTTTGAGAGACGTGCCGACGATCAAGCCACTGGCGCCATGGGCAATCAGTTCCGCGATCGACTCGACAGAGATGCCGCTGCCGACGAAGACGGGAGTTTGAGCGGCCGCTCGCGCGGCGGTGTCGAGCGTGCGCGTGTCCGTCGCGCTGCCGGTTGCCGCGCCCGAAACAATGATCGCGTCGGCATGACCGCGTTGAATCACGTCGGAAATTTCGACTTCAAGCGGTCGCACGGCAAGTGGGGCGGAGTGCTTCACGTCCACATCGGCGAGGATGCGAATCGACTCGGCCTTCAAGTTGGCTCGTTCACGCAGCAGGTCGTGGGCAATCCCTTGCAGCAGGCCTTGGTCCGTCACGCGGGCACCGCACAACACGTTGACGCGAATGAACGACGCACCACTCGCCACGGCGACCGCCAACGCACTGAGACCATCGTTCCGCAGAGCGTTGATCCCGAGCGGCACGTTCGTCGCGCGACGGACTTCGCACGCCAGAGCCGTCATCCCCGCGACCGTGATCGCGGGGATTCGACCGGGATAGAAGGGCGTGTCGCCGAAGTTCTCGATCATCAAACCATCGACGCCGCCGGCGCAGAGTGCCTCAGCATCGCGCAGCACGAAATCACGAACGGCATTCAGATCACCGGCCCAACGCGCCGACCCCGGCAACGGCGGCAGATGCAACATGCCGATGACGGGAACTCGGACTGAAGACCATTGCGGTAACAAGGACATGTTTAGGCTCCGGTCAGCATGGGGAGTTACTTGAAAGATGCCTCACGCGGCACAAAGTGAGACATTTCCGAGCGAAGGGCTGACGCCCAAGAACCGGGGAGCTGACGCCGCCCCGCTCGGATGTCTCATCAAAGGCAGTGTGAGGTATCGCTTGTCATGGCTTCGCTTGATGCAGTTGCAGGACGATGCCGTCGAGAAATTCGGCGAGACGGTCGGCGGCGACGGCGGCTTGTTCTCGCAGTCGCCACATGTCTTTGATGCTCGACGGGCGTTTGAAGAGCGAGCCGATGACCGCGCCGAAGCGGACCGCGCCGGTCTCACCAACCAAGCTGAGTACCTCGGGGGGGAGGTCAGCCGAGAGGTCGTCGCTGATCGCGCGAATGGCCATGCAGCGCGTCTTGGCTCGCTGGCAAACGGTCGCCACGGCGAAGCTTTCCATTTCAACGGCCAACGCGCCGGATTGTTCGGCGAGCAGCTTCTTCTCAGCGATCGTGCGCACCATGCGATCGACCGTCAGGAGTCGTCCGACGTGGAGACCGCGCGCCGCGTCCGGTTCCATCCCCACATCGATCGACAACTCGTCGCCGTTCGTCATGACCACACGATTGGCGACGACGAGATCACCGGTCTTCAACTCGGGCCTGAGCGCACCGGCGAATCCCGTCGAGATGATCCACTTTGGCGCATGGGCATCGAGCAGCGCTTGTGTCGCCCGTGTCGCGCGCGTCTGGCCCGGCCCGGACTCCACGACCGCGATGCGAATGCCGTCGTAGAGACCGCCGCGGAAGGTGAAGCTGCCTCCGGTGTACTTCTTCACATGCTGGCAGCGGCTGAGGAACGCAGCCAACTCCAACGGGAGGGCACAGACCAGGCCGATGTCGGCTCGCACAGCATCGACGGTCGCGACATCGGTCTGTGTCATGAGGGCATTCGTTTCAGGCGGGTGAACAGGAACGTGGCGTGATGCATTGGGGTCGGGCGTTCAAATTTCAGAATTGGCCGGTCAAACGGCATCACATGCTCAAACTGCTCTCACGGCCAATTCTGGAATTTGAACGCCCGACCCCAGAACTGCAAACGAACTCTGTAACTCAATCACGCCTTCGCGTTCTCGGCTTCAAACTTCTGAAGAAACCCGATCAGCGCTTCGACGCCGGCTTCAGGGAAGGCGTTGTAGATGCTCGCTCGCATCCCGCCGACGCTGCGGTGTCCCTTGAGTCCATCGAACCCGGACTTCGTCGCTGCCGAGCAGAACTTCGCGTCGAGATCGGCATCGCCAGTGACGAACGTCACGTTCATTTGCGACCGGCTGTCACTCGCGGCGGTCGGTTTGAAGAGCTGGCTCTGGTCGAGGTACGCGTAGAGTTTGCCCGCCTTGCGACGATTGATCTCGCCGACTCCCGCCAACCCGCCGTTGGCTTTGATCCACTTGAGGACCAGTCCGACGAGATAGATCGCGAACGTCGGTGGCGTGTTGTACATCGACTCGTTCTTGGCGTGAGTCCGGTACTGAAGCATCGTCGGCAGGTCTTTAGCTCCGCGTTCAACGAGGTCATCACGCAGGATGACGAGCGTCACACCCGATGGCCCGAGATTCTTCTGGGCACCGGCGTAGATCATCGCGTGTTTCGAGACATCAATCGGACGCGAGAAGATGTCGCTGCTGGCATCGCAAATCAGATCGACGTTCGCGGGGACCGGCGGCATGCCGGGCGCGGCCGAAACGCTCTGCCACTGCGTCCCGAAGATCGTGTTGTTCGAGGTGTAGTGCGCGTAGACCGGGTTCGCACTGAACGAACACTCGTGCGGGATGTACGAGAAGTTTTTGTCCTGGCTCGAACAGGCGGTGTGAGTTCCACCGAACCGGACAGCCTCTTCGAGAGCCTTCTCGGACCAGACACCCGTGACGAGGTAATCGGCCGTCCGGTCCTTCGTCAGGAAGTTCATCGGGATTTGATAGAACTGGCTCGATGCCCCTCCTTGCAGGAACAGCACCTTGTAGTTCGACGGGATGCCACCGATCTCGCGACAGAGAGCTTCCGTCTCTTCGTACACGGCAAGAAACGCCTTGCCGCGATGGGAGTGTTCGAGAATCCCGATCCCCGAAGTCCCGAGCGACAACAGGTTGTTCTTCGCCTCTTCCAACACCGATTCCGGCAGCACCGCTGGTCCCGCCGAGAAGTTCCAAATCCGCTGAGTCATCCGCATCATTTCCTTTGGCGGCAAGAGTGAGCCACCGCTCCACAACAACGAAATCGGCCGCACGATTCTGCGGCCGAAGCAACGCCGGTAGTATGTCCGCTGTGAGATGAGTCCGTCAATCAGCGGGGCGTTCCCGTTTGGTCGATATTGCGCGAAGCAAAACGGCTTCTATGAATCCTTCACCGTTGAGGATCACGCATGAACACTCTCGGTCTCTTCGGCAAGCATCCTCGGCCCGGACACGTCAAAACGCGGCTGGCGGCCGAATTGGGTGACGACGCCGCCACGAAGCTCTACGCGGCGTTTCTCAATGACTTGGCCTTCCGGTTCCGCGCGACGGGTGATTGCCGCGTCTTCGGTTACTGTCCGCGCGATGCCACGCAATACTTCAGACAGTTTGAAAAGCTTGGCTACGAACTGTGGCCTCAGCCGGAGGGGGAACTGGACAGGAAGATCATCTCGTTCTTCCACCGTGTGCTGTCGGAACCGGCCAGTCCAACAGAGCAGGGGAGTAAACTGGAATCGAACGAGGTGGCCGTCTTAACCGCAACGTCCGATCCGGATTGTCGCGCGGTTCTGATTGGCACCGACAGCCCCACACTGCCAATCGAGTTCATCCAACAGGCCTTCGACATGTTACGCGATGTGGACTGCGTTCTCGGCCCGGCCACGGATGGCGGCTACTATTTGATTGGCCTGCGGCGACCGGCTCCATTGTTGTTCGAGCAAATGACATGGAGCGGACCCAATGTTCTCCGCCAAACGGTCCAACGAGTCTCCGCCCTCGGATTGACGCTCGGTCTGCTGCCGCCGTGGTACGACATCGACAACTTGGCCGATTTGCAAATGCTCGCCGGTCACATTCGCGCGATGACTCACGCCGGACAAACTCATCCGTGCCCGGTGACCGCCGCCGCGCTGGAACAACTGCGGCTGCTCGATCCTCCCGTGTACAGCAATCATCGCAGGCGAGCCTGACCGATCGAGAGCAGCGTGCAACTCTGGTCCGCCGACGACGGAGACCACTCGATCGATCCGACCTCGCCCGGGATCAAGACGGTCGCTCCGCAAGACAACTCGTACCGAGTGCCGTTCGACACATCCAGCAACACCGCGTTCCCCGCGAGGATCATCCAGACGGTCAGCACACCTGTTCGCGTCGTAGTCCACGGTCGCGTCACCGTGAAGCGTTCCAATCGCACCCAGTCCGTCTCCAGCAATGCTTCGCTCGAGATTCCCTCGCCGACGAGAGCCAACGGCGTTGAGACAATCGGAGCGACTGGTCCCTGCTGCCAGTCGATGGCGTTCAGTCCCCACTCACGATGCAGCGGACGCGATCGACCTGAAGGATCGCGGCGGTTCCAATCGAACAGCCGGAACGTGGCGTCGCTCGGCTGTTGAATCTCGGCCAGCATTACCCCGCGGGCGGTATGCACGGTTCCTGCGGGAAGCGACAGACAGTCGCCCACGCGCGGTTCAAATGAGTGGAGACATTTCTCCACCGTCCCTGTCGCCAAGTGCGACTCGAAGTCTTCGCGAGTCACTCCGTCGAGCAGCCCCGTGCTGATGCGCGCATGCGGTTCGACGCCGACCACGATCCACGCTTCTGATTTCCCTCGCGACTGCCCGAGTACTGTGCGAGCCGCTTCGTCGTCGGGATGAACCTGCAACGAGAGGCCGCCATGACAGTCGAGCCATTTGACGAGCCAAGGGAACTCTCCGCACGCCCCATCGCTCTTCGGCATCGCACCGCTCGATTGCCGCCAGATTTCGGCCAGCGACTTCTCGTGCGAGGGACCCGAAACCACACGGCTGACGTGTTCGGGAAGCGTACTCAGTTCCCACGCCTCACCGAACAGCAGCGGTTCTGTGAGGCGATCAGCTTCACCTGGAATAGACGGATTCTGTGACCGCTTACCCAACAGGCGGGCCAACCCTTCACCGCCCCAAATTTGTGGCCGCAAGTACGTGTCGAATAGCAGCGGCTCGTTGAATTTGGTCACGTGAGAGGTTGGCCAACGACGGATTCAGCAGACGAGATTCAAGGGACGCGAACGGACAACTCAATGAGGCAACACCCGGAACATAAGTGCCCCGTAGGATGGACGCCGCGCGGCTCATTCTTCCGACTGTGCCTCCGAAGCGGAAGCCTCAATCTGCTTGATCTCCACATCGTCAGCGCTGAGCGACTCGACGATGGCATAGCGCCCGTCGGACCAACGGAAGAAATCGATCTCGCGACAGCGTTGGCTGCAAAACGGAGCCATCCCACCGGACGGATCGGTCGCCGGCGGAACGGTCTTCCCGCAGATCGGACACGTATTCAGGCGGACCATTTCAATCCTTCGACTTGCTCGAGGATTCGCTCTTGCCCCCCGAGTCCGACTTCTTGGCTTCGGTACTCGGCGCAGGAGCTTTGTCCGCATCCGACGACTTCTTGTACGAGTCGCTGCGGTAGTCGGTCTGATAGAAGCCGGTCCCTTTGAAGATGATCCCGCCGCCCGCTCCGATCAGCCGCCGCGCCTTCTTCTTGCCGCACGTCGGACACTTCTTCGTCGGCTCCGCCGTCATCGAATGGAACTCTTCCCAAGCATGGTCGCAGGCATCGCATTTGTAGTCGTAGGTTGGCATCGGGATGCTCCGGAGAACGGGAGGCAGGAATCAGTGGTCAGGGACCAGGAACAACAACCGCATCACATCAGGGTGGCAGATTTGAATCGCCCCCCCCACCGGGCTTGCCCCGGTGGAATCAGGTCTTTGCGCTACTCAAGTCATCGCAGGCACGGTTCTGGAAGAGGGCAGGGCGGCGTCAGAGTAGTGCAGAAACCCGCGAGCCACCGGGACAAGCCCGGTGGAGTTGCATGGTTCAAGATCTACTCAGCGTTCGGCGGCGCGATCGAAACGATCACCTTACTCGGGCGAACGATTCTGTCGTGCAGAATGTAGCCTCGCTCGATGTCGTGCAACACCGTCATCGGCGGATGCTCGGCTGACGGGGCCTGCGAGATCGCCTCGTGCTGGTTCGGGTCGAACGGTTGTCCCAGCGCCGCGATGCTCTTCGCACCCATGCCGTTCAGCGCCGTTTCGAGTTGCTTGATCGTGAGCTGTACGCCGCCGATCAACTCGTCGGCGTTCTTCGACTGGGAGGCCGCGAAGATCGCACGGTCCAGACCATCGAACGCGGGAAGCAGCGTCTTGAGCAAGGGGAGGGCGGCGTACTTGCGGTCTTCGTCCATCTCGCGATTGATGCGGCGACGATAGTTGTCGTGATCGGCCAGCGCGCGTGTCCACTTGTCCTTGAACTGATCCCGCTCGGCCAACGCCGTCTGAAGCTGCTCTTCCACAGTCGGTGCCGCGTCCATTTCGTGGGCCTCATTCATCGAAACCGTCTCGACTTCTGTTGTGTTCGTTTCGTTGCTCATGCGTCTACCTCGTTGTCACTCAACTCAATAAAAGACTCGTTTCACTCACTCTTCCTGTTTCGATGTTCCGAAGAATTCCGTCACCGATTCGAAGAACGACTTGCGGTGAGCACTCACTTGCTTGTCGTCGAGTTCGGCCAGTTGCCTGAGTAACTCTTCTTGTTTCTTGGAGAGTTTCTTGGGAACTTCGACATCGAACTGCACATGCAAGTCGCCGCGTGCTCCGCCTTGAACGTCGGGCATCCCCTGACCTCGCAGCCGCAGGATTTCGCCAGGCTGAGTCCCCGCTGGAACCGCGATGTGGTGCTTGCCGGTCAGGATCGGGATGTCGAGTTCCGTGCCGAGCGCCGCTTGAGCAAACGTAATCGGAACTTCACACGTCAGATGCTTGCCATCTCGTTCAAACAACGGATGCGACTTCACTCGGACATCGACGTAAAGATCGCCCGGTGGTCCGCCCCCTTCGCCCGGCTCTCCCTCGCCGCGCAGACAAAGCTGCATTCCGTTGTCGATCCCCGCCGGGACTTTGACTTCGAGTTTAGAGGACCGCGACACGACCTTCGTCCCTCGGCAATCAACGCACTTGTCGCGAACGACATCGCCTTGACCACGACACGCGGGACAAGTCGTCTGCACGCGGAAGAAGCCCTGCGACTGAATGACCTGGCCCTTGCCGTTGCAGTAGTCGCACTTGGTTGGCTTCGTGCCCGGCTTGGCTCCTGTCCCTTTGCAGGTGATGCACGAGACGTTCTTGTCGATCTCGATTTCACGCGTACAACCGACGGCCGCGTCGAGCAGCTCCACGGTGAGCGACGTTTGCAAACTGTTGCCGCGTCGTCCGCGTGAGCCTCCACCCCGACGACCACCGCCGCCGCCGCCGAGCATGTCGCCAAACATGTCTCCGAACGCTTCGAAGATGTCGCCGACATCGCCAAAGCCACCGGCTCTGCCACCTCCCGCCGCACCTTGCACACCCGCGTGACCGAAGCGGTCGTACCGCGAGCGCTTGTCGGGATTGCTCAGAACATCAAAGGCTTCCGCCGCTTCTTTGAACAACGCGACCGCAGCCTCGTCACCCGGATTGCGGTCGGGATGATGCTTCCCCGCCAGCTTGCGGTACGACTTCTTGATCTCGTCATCGGACGCTGTCTTCGTGACCGACAGCACCTCGTAATAACACCGTATCGTCGCCATCGCGGCCCCGCTCAATGCGTAGGGTGGGCACAGCCCACCAATTCCACTCGCTCGCTGATTCCATGGTGGGCAATGCCCACCCTACGTTAACTCAACTCAATGTCAGTCGGTTCCACTGCACAACAAACCGGTAACGAGCAAATCTTCATCCAAGTCTGGCCAGTGCAAACCAGCCCCGTGACCACCGATTCCCCAATTCGCTCGCTGTTCGGCAGTGGCGTGAAGTAATGAGGGGAACCAAGCCGCAGGCGTGCTGATAACTCGTCCATCCGTCAACGTCACGTGCATCATCTCGTCACAGAAATCGACCGACTTGGCCAGCGTTGTTGTCGGGCGAAACGAACGTAGCGGAGATGCCAAGCTGCTAGTTGAAGTACTCATTCCAAGCCTCGACGAGTTCCACCTGATGCTCCTCGATTAACTGACCAAGCTCAGTCAGCTCTCTGTCAATTGACCCCATGATTGGCAGACAGCGACACGGGGTCCGGCCAAAACTTGGCCATGTCTTCGCCAGACTCAACGTGAACGTGTGCCGGCTCCTGTCCTTCGTTGCTGTAAAAGAAGAAGCGGTAACGACCGATTCGCAGCACTGTCGGCATCGCACGCTTTCCGAGCTGAGAAAGCTGCACCGTTTACACAACGAACCGCCGGGGGGAAGCCCGGCGGTTCGGCAGTTGTCAATCAAAGTCGAATGTCGCGGGCGAGAGAAACTCTCACCGAGACATTATCGCACGGACCCCTCGGTCTTGCCCTTGGCATTGCCATCGGTGTCATCGCTACGGGTGACGAGGACCGAGGTGGTCAACATCAGTCCGGCGATGGAAGCCGCATTGCGAAGGGCACTCTTCACGACCTTGGCGGGGTCGATGATGCCAGCCTTGTACATATCGACGTACTTGCCGCTGTTGGCATCGTAGCCAGTGTTCTTCGCCATGTTGCGAACTTCGTCGGCCACCACGCTGCCGTCGAGGCCGCTGTTGTTGACGATCTGACGGATCGGAGCTTCGAGCGCTTTGATGACGATCTGAACGCCGATCTTCTCGTCCCCCTTGGCCTTCACTTCACTGACCGCTTCGATGGCTCGCAGCAACGCCACACCACCACCGGGGAGGATTCCCTCTTCGACGGCGGCGCGAGTCGCGTGCAGGGCATCTTCCATGCGGGCCTTGGTCTGCTTCATTTCGGCTTCGGTGGCGGCACCGACCGAGATGATCGCCACGCCGCCGGTGATCTTGGCAAGACGTTCTTGGAACTTCTCACGATCGTACTGGCTTTCGGTCGCTTCAATCTGACGACGAATCTGATCGACGCGAGCCTTAATCTCGGCGGAGTCGCCAGCACCTTCGATGATCGTGCAGGCATCCTTCGTTACTTCGATCTTCTTCGCACGACCGAGATGGCTGAGTTCGACCGACTCCAGCTTGATGCCGAGGTCTTCCGAGATCAGCGTTCCACCGGTCAGCGTCGCCATGTCGCCCATCATCGCCTTACGGCGATCACCAAATCCGGGTGCCTTCACGGCACAAATTTGGAGGACTCCACGCAGCTTGTTGACGACCAAGGCCGTCAACGCTTCGCCGTCGATATCTTCGGCGACGACGAGCAGCGGTTTGCTGCGTTGAGCGACCTTTTCGAGGATCGGCACGAAATCGCGGAGGCTCGAAATCTTCTTCTCGAACAGCAGGATGTAGCAGTCGTCGAGAATGCACTTCATCTCTTCGGGATGAGTGACCAAGTACGGCGAAATGTAGCCCTTGTCGAACTGCATTCCTTCAGCGGTTTGCAACGTCGTTGAGTTCCCTTTGCCTTCCTCAACAGTGATGACACCGTCACGACCGACCTTCTCCATCGCATCGGCAATCAAGTCACCAATCGTGCGATCGTTGTTGGCCGAGATGGCACCGACTTGAGCGATCTCTTCTTTCGACGAGACAGGCTTGGCCATCTTCTCGATCGCTTGAATGGCCGCATCGACAGCCTTTTCGATCCCCTTGCGGACGATCGTCGGGTTGGCTCCCAGCGTCAGACCGCGAAGTCCTTCGCTATAAATCGCCCGGGCGAGAACCGTAGCGGTCGTTGTGCCGTCGCCAGCGATGTCGCTCGTCTTGGAGGCGACTTCGTTCACGAGCTTCGCGCCCATGTGTTCGTAGGCGTCTTCGAGTTCAACTTCCTTCGAGACGGTCACACCGTCCTTGGTCACGACCGGGTTCCCGAACGACTTGTCGATGATGACGTTTCGACCGGTGGGACCCATCGTCACGGCGACAGCCTTCGCCAGCGTCTCAACGCCACGTTGCAGCTTCAGCCGAGCACGATCATCGAACAACAGTTGCTTAGCCACGAGAGGCTCCTGTGGAGAAAACGAGTGGATGGTCAATAGTGGGCGGTGGGTAGCCAGAGGACGCTTGATAGGGGAATCTATCCACTACCCACCATCCACTACCCGCTACTTCGTCAGGCTGTCACTTTCGCGAGAATGTCCGACTCGCGGAGAATTTTGACTTCCTTCTTTTCGACTTCGATTTCCGTTCCGCCGTACTTGGCGAACAGAACTTCGTCACCGACCTTCACAGCCACTGGGCAGCGTTCGCCGCTGTCGAGCAACCGGCCGGGACCGACGGCGAGAACCTTGCCACGCTGTGGCTTTTCCTTGGCAGCATCCGGCAGCACGATGCCGCCAGCCGTCTTCTCTTCAGCCGTCAGAGGCTCAACCACAACGCGATCATCGAGAGGCTTGAGATTCATTGATAAGTCCTTAAGAGAGCTGTTAGCAATTAGCTTTAAGCGGCTAGCCAGATGGAAAACCGCTATTGAATGTTGTTGAACTTTTGACTGTGCCTGCGTGAGAGCGAGCGTGGCGCCGGAGCCTGAAATCCTCTTCGCTGTCTTTCTCAGCTAATCGCTAAGAGCTAACAGCTAAGAGATTTTTCAGAACCCGCCCATGCCACCCATTCCCATGCCACCCATGCCGCCGCCCATTCCTCCCATGCCGCCACCATCGTGATGGTCATCGTGGCTATGGTCATCGGACGGAGGCTTTGGAGCTTCAACCACGATGCAATCGGTGGTCAGAAGCAGGCTGGCGACGCTCGCCGCGTTTTGTAGGGCCGAGCGAACGACCTTCGCGGGATCGACGATGCCGAACTCGAACATGTCGCCATAACGCTCGTTGAGGGCGTCGTAACCGTGCGACTTGTCCTTCGACTTCTTGACGTTGTTCGCCACGACGGCTCCGTCGAGACCGGCGTTCTCAGCGATCGTGCGAATCGGCATTTCGATGACACTGCGGATGAGTAACACACCGAACCGCTCGTCGCCTTCCAGCTTGAGCTTTTCCAGCACGCCAGCACATCGCAGCAGGGCAACACCGCCGCCGGGAACAACACCCTCTTCGATCGCGGCTCGCGTCGCAGCGAGTGCATCGTCGATCAGGTCTTTCCGTTCCTTCATCTCAGTTTCGGTGTGAGCACCGACGCTGATCTGAGCCACGCCGCCCGCCAACTTGGCGAGACGCTCTTGCAGCTTCTCGCGGTCGTATTCGCTGTCAGTCTTGGTGATCTCCTGACGGATCATCGCGGCACGACCTTCGATGTCGGCTTTCTTGCCAGCACCTTGAATGACCGTGGTGTTCTCGGCATCGACGCGAATCTTCTTCGCGACACCGAGATCACTCAGCTCGACGTTCTCAAGCTTGATGCCCAAGTCCTTGAAGATCGCCCTGCCACCGGTGAGAACGGCAATGTCTTCGAGCATCGCCTTGCGACGATCTCCGTAGCCAGGAGCCTTGACTGCACAAATCTTGAGGATGCCACGCATCTTGTTCACGACGAGCGTCGCAAGAGCTTCGCCTTCGATGTCCTCGGCGATGATCAGCAGCGTCAGACCGGCCTTCGAGGTCTTCTCGAGGAGCGGCACGAGCTGCTTCGCGCTACTGATCTTTTCTTCGTAGATCAGGATGCGGCAGTTATCGAACTCGGCAATCTGATGATCGACATCGGTGACGAAGTGCGGCGAGAGATAACCTCGCTCGAACTGCATCCCCTCGACCAACTCAACTTCCGTAGAGACTTGGCGGCCTTCCTCGACGGTGATGACACCATCTTTGCCAACCTTCATCAGGGCATCGGCGAGAATCTTGCCGACTTCCTTATCGTTGTTCCCAGCGATCGAGGCGACGGTTTCGATGGCCTTGCGGTCATCGGCCTTCACCGGCTTGGCGAGCTTCTTCAGCTCGGCCACCACCGCATCGACAGCCTTCTGCACACCACGAGTCAACGCCATCGGATCGCAGCCACTGGCGACGTAGCGGAGACCATCGCGATAAATCGCCTCGGCGAGAACCGTCGCGGTCGTGGTGCCGTCACCGGCGACATCGCTCGTCTTGGAAGCAGCTTCCTTAACGAGCTGCACGCCCATGTTTTCAAATTTGTCTTCGAGGTCGATGTCCTGAGCGACGGTCACGCCGTCCTTGGTCACCTTGGGGGCACCCCAGCCCTTGTCGAGCACGGCGTTCCGGCCGCGAGGACCGAGCGTACTCTTGACGGCTCGTGCCAATTTGGACACGCCTTCGAGCAGGCTCTTTCGAGCCTCATCATCGAAACTAATCAGCTTGGCCACAGCGACTCCTCAACCATCAGGACGGGCTTGGTCGGACAACATCTTCGTTTGTGAAACTTTTCTCAGGCTGTCGCGAAACCAGTGGCTCCACGACAAGAGGCCATCTGCCAGTGAGGCGGATTCCACGACAGCCCTACCAACAAAGCAACCAACGTGCCGACAGAGTACTTTCGTCCTAAGTCCTTGCGGCAGCGAGTTGTCGCGGCGAAAGCCGAGCTTGCTTGACCCCGACCTCTGCCAAGTTGACAGAGCGCCCAGTACGAGCCGCCCGGCTTTTGACAGGGAACGGTTTGAGCTACTCTGCCGCCGCACACCAACCCGCAGCGTAAGCCAGGACGAGTGTCGAACAATTTCCGCCAAGCTCACGCGACGGGCTGATGTCAGCATGTGCCGCGCGAGGACCTTCACTTCGCTGGCTCGCAGCGCGTCCCATCGATATAGAGTTTCAAACGATGAATATCACAGCAGCCATCTCACGGCGCGAGTTTCTCCAAGCAACAGCCGTCTCAGCGGGGCTGGCCGCACTGGGGCAAACCGCGTTCGCCGCGCCACCTGCTCGGATCGGGTTCGGCTTCAGCCTGTATGGCATGAGATCACTGAAGGTCGCGGAAGCACTGAAGGCCTGCGCCGACATTGGCTACAGCGGCGTCGAACTCGCCTGCCTGAAAGACTGGCCGTGTGATGCGGCGGCTCTGACAAAAGCAGATCGAGTGGCAATCCGGTCACAACTGAATGACCTCGCCCTCGATCTGCCGTGTTTAATGGAGAACCTCGGCCTCGTCGTCCCCGCAGCGCAGCATCAAACGAATCTGGAGCGACTCAAGGCGGCCTGCGAACTGGCGCACGGCCTCGCGCCGGATGAGCCGCCGCTGATCGAAACGGTCCTCGGTGGCAAGCCTGCCGAGTGGGAACAGCTGCGCGACAAGATGGTCGTCGCACTGAAGGACTGGGAGCGAGTTGCCTTAGCTCACAAGACGGTCATCGCGATCAAGGCTCACATTTCCGGAGCCTTGCACACGCCGCGGGATGCACAGTGGCTGGTCCGTCAAATCAACAGCCCGTGGATTCGACTGGTCTTCGACTACAGCCACTTCCAACGCCAGCAGCTCAATCTGGCCGATTCTCTTTCCGCCATGATTGGCGAGACCGTCTTCGTCCACATCAAGGACAACATCACCACCACCGACGGCAAAACCGAGTTCGCACTCCCCGGCGACGCCCGCGATATCGACTACGCCGAGTACCTGATACGGCTCAAGGCGGGCGGCTATCGCGGCTCAGTCGTCGTCGAGGTCAGCGCCCAAGTCTTCAACAAGCCCGGCTATGATCCCCTCGCCGCCGCCAAACGCTCCTACACCAACATCCATCCCGCCTTCATCAAGGCGGGACTGCGAGCCGAGGCGTAGTTCTGTAGTTCTACAGTGACCGCCACCGTCTCCACCGAATGTGAGGTCGGTGGAGACGAAAACGACACGGCGGAATTACTTCGTTGCGCCCGCGTTGATATACAGCTTCACGTTGTGAGTGGCTCGGCCACCGGCGACTAGATCAGGGCGGCCGTCGCCGTTGAGGTCAGTGGCGAAGGCGTCTTCGACCGCTATGCCGCCATCGTCGATGATGTGCTTCGTCCACTTCGATCCAGCTTCGTCATCGCTCGAAAAGACGTACAGGCCCGGCCCTTTGACGGTGCCGGTCCCCGGTTCGCGATGCCCGACCACCACCTCGTCGGAGCCGTCGCCGTCGAGATCGGCGGTCCAAACCGCGTGGCCTTGTTTCAGGGTCTCTTCAATCACGACTCGCTTCAGCGGCAACGATCCATCGGCATTGTTGAGATAAACGGCGACGCTCGTGCCGTGCATCGGTTCGACCGTCGCGATGAAGCGGCGCGAGCCTTTCAGGCGTCCCAGCTTCACTTCACCCGCGCCGCGTAGTTCGGGCTTGTCGCCACTGGCTCCGGTCCCGAGCAACGTCTTCGCGAAGGCGTCGCCCTTGCGTTGAACGAGGAACACACCTTCTTCGCCCGAGACGATCGTGTCCCCTTTGCCATCGCCGTCCCAGTCGGCGTGAGTGTGCGCATGCATCCGGTTCACGGTCGCATC
This sequence comes from Schlesneria paludicola DSM 18645, assembly GCA_945862235.1. Taxonomy (GTDB): domain Bacteria; phylum Planctomycetota; class Planctomycetia; order Planctomycetales; family Planctomycetaceae; genus Schlesneria; species Schlesneria paludicola_A. The sequence continues at coordinate 15,660 of CAMAYU010000054.1, read as the reverse complement.
GAGGACCGTCGGCATCCAGCGATCCGTCTTGGGCTGCTTCGGAATCTCAAACGCCAGCAGTCGCACGCCCGTCGCTCCTTCGGCACTGCGAGTCAGCGGTGAGACCACCAACTGCGGTCGCCCGGTTCCCAACACGTCGGCGAAGCTCATCCGGTGCGTCGTTTTCTCTTTCCCGATGAAGTGAACGTTCCACTTGTCTTCCGGCTTCGCACCGCGCGTGATCCACTGAATCGTCCCACTGTTCGACTTGATCCAGCCCGCGCCAATCGCGAAGTCGAGCTTCCCGTCTTGGTCGATGTCAAGTGCCGCGATGCAAACATGCTCGGCTTCGAGTTGGTCTTCCAAAATGATGTGCTTCGTCCACGACGGCGCTTCGTACCACTGCACGCGGTTCTCGCTGACAGCCACGATGTCGAGCTTCCCGTCACCGTTCACGTCGGCCGAGGCCACGGCATAACAGACGTTGCCGATGTTCGGGTCGATCACATGAGCCTCAAACTTCGGCACACCCGCCAGAACGCCGCGCGAACCGCACAAGAACAGCATCAACGCCAACAACCCCCGAGACCGCAGCATGGTGAGAATCCTTGAGTAAGCAGTGAGAACGAACCACGGCGCGATGCTACCATGCGACCGCGGTCAGCCACGAGTCCACGCGCACACGCGGGCTGAACGCTCCGTTTGGTCTAATCAAGAAGTGAGAACACTGATCTCCGCTGATCGTCGCTAATAATGGAGGACGCGAAGATTCAGGTCTGAATTAGTGTCGATCAGCGGAGATCAGTGTCCCCCTGCTGGCTTTGATTTTTTCTTTCCTGTTTTGGTCCCCAAAGCTCGAGTGACGTGGCGTTCACACTTGGGTGTTGAAGTGCGATTGTCTTTCAAATCTTCTCACGACGGGAGTTCTATCGTGGCCAGTTCGATTCGGTCGCAGGTGTTCGGATCGCAGTTGCCGTGGGGAATTCTCGCGACGTTTTGCCGGTCGTTGGGGACGTTGCTCCATTCGGGTGTGAACATTTTAAAGGCGGTTCAGGTCGCGGGAGGCCAGTCACGACATGGGGTGTTGCAGCAAGTCTCCAAGTCCATTGTCGACGACCTGCGCAAGGGGCAGGACATCGCGGCGTCGATGCGGGCGCATCCCGGTCGGTTTCCCGAGTTGATGATCGACTTGGTCTCGGTCGCCGAGGAGACCGGTTCGCTGCCGGAAGTTCTCGCGTCGTTAGCCGATCACTACGAGAACCTGATTCGACTGCGCAGAACGTTTGTGGGAGCGATCGCGTGGCCCCTGTTTCAGCTCGTTGCGGCCGTGTTCATCGTCGCCGGCCTGATCTTTATCATGGGGATGATCGCATCAGGGAAGGGGAACGAACCGTTGGACATTCTCGGTCTTGGCCTGACCGGCGCATCGGGTTCGCTGATGTGGCTGTTCCTGAATTTCGGATCGGCGTTCGCCCTGTTCGTGGCGTATCAACTACTGACGCGCGGGCTGCGCGGCCGAGCGACGATCCACGCGATCCTGCTCCGCATCCCGGTGATCGGCTACTGCCTGCGATCTTTCGCAATGGCCCGATTCTCGTGGGCCTTCGCGCTGACTCAACAAGCCGGGATGCCGATCGGCCCGAGTCTCGACGCCAGCCTGAAGGCGACCGCCAACGGATCGTTCGCGGCGGCGGCACCACAAGTGATCGGGATGGTGCAGGGGGGCGAAGACCTGTCCGAGGCCCTCGCCGCGACCAACCTGTTTCCGGTCGAATACCTCGAACTGGTGCGAGTCGGCGAGGCGACCGGGACCGTTCCCGAGACCCTCGAACGACTCAGCCCCCAGCTCGAAGAACAGGCGCGACGGAGCTTGGCCGCGCTGACCGGGACACTCGCGTGGATGATCTGGGCGCTGGTCGCGATCATGATCGTGTTCATCGTGTTCCGCATCTTCATGATCGCGTACATCGGCCCAATCAACGACTTATTGAAGCAAATGTGAGTCTCAACCCAAGTGACTCCCTCATGCGTCGATCAGCGGCTATCATCCCCGCACTATGTTTGTAGACCAAGTATCGATTTTCTGTAGAGCGGGTGATGGCGGTGCCGGTTCGGCCAGTTTCCGGAAGGAGTCGCACGTCCCGCGCGGCGGTCCCAACGGGGGCGATGGCGGTCGCGGGGGCCACATCATTATTGAGGCCGACGAGAACGTCAGCAGCCTCATCCATCTGGCTGGCGTCCGCCATTGGAAAGCCGACCCCGGCGGAGCAGGCGAGTCCTCTTTGCGCAGCGGTTGCAACGGTGCAGACGTGGTGATTCATGTCCCAACGGGGACGATTCTGCGCGATTCCAATCGCGGTCACGTCCTCAAGGATATGGTTGAACACGGCGAGCAACTGATCGTGGCCAAGGGTGGGCAAGGCGGCAAGGGGAACATTCGGTTCATGTCCTCGACGAACCGTGCTCCGCGTGAGTTCGGCCCCGGTGAAGCGGGCGAACATCGCGACATCGCTCTCGAATTGAAGGTCATCGCCGATGTCGGCTTGATCGGCAAACCGAACGCGGGCAAATCGACGCTCCTCTCGCGCCTGTCGCGTGCCACGCCCGAGATCGCCAACTACCCCTTCACCACAAAGTACCCGAACCTCGGCATCGTCCGCGTCGGTCACGAACGGCAATTCGTGATGGCCGACATCCCCGGCCTCATCGAAGGCGCTCACGCGGGAGTCGGTTTGGGGCACGAGTTCCTCCGTCACGTCGAGCGAACCAAAGTCCTGATTCATCTCATTGAACCGTCTCCCGATGACCAGACCGATCCGGTCGAGAACTACCTCCAAATTCGCGAAGAACTGCGGCTGTACGACGAGGAGATCGCGTCGCGGCCCGAATTGATCGTCATCACCAAGTGTGAGCTAACGGACGCTGATGCTGCGGCCGAACTCCTCGAAGAACGAATCGGTCGCCCGGTGATGAAGATCAGCGCGATCTCGGGCAAGGGCCTGCCGCAGCTTCTGCAAGCCGCAGTGAGGCTGCTCGACGAACTGGACGAGCCGCAAGAAAGCTGACTGTAGGATGGGCACTCTTGCCCGTCCTGTGTTTGCGGCCCCCCTCGTAAACAATCCCTCCCGAAGCCCGGCTTTTCTTAAAACCGGGCTTCGGTCGCGCGCTTGGACCGTGTGGCGACTTCGTCTAGGCCCGTCCGAAATCCTCTCCTAGAATGCCTGCCCTGCGTGATTGAGGCGTCTTCTTGAGGGTGGTGGTCCCATGAAATGTCGGTCTCTAAAAAGTGGCGATTTCCACGTTGCACGACTTTGTTTCGCGATCGTGCTGTGCGTGTGTTCGGGCGTGAAACCGTCCACCGCGCAGCAACCCGGTGGACGCAATTCGCTGGCGGCGATCCAAGAGTCTCACGTCGAAGAGTTTCGAAGCTTCTCCACAGAGCTGACCAAACTGATCGAATTTTGTGAGGACAAGTCCCTTCCCGAGGGGGCCGCTCGCATCAAAAGCCGCCTCATTTCTCCAGCGACTCAAGCGTTGAACCTCTCCGCGTTGCCGCGTGATGTTCAGCCGGAACTTCCCGCACAACTGACGCCCGACGAACGCTTCTGGCAGACGCAGCTCAAGCATTCCGAGGACGAGTACGCCAAGAAGCTGTACCTATTGTCACGTCGCGCCCTTCACAGCGACAACCCCGGCTACGCCTATCGACTCGTGCGCGAGGCGGCGGTCCACAATCCCGATCACGCCCCGATTCGCAAAATACTCGGCTTCGAGCGACTCGGCAACGAATGGGTCACGTCGTTTGCGGCCGCCCAAACTCGCGAAGGAAAGGACTGGCACAATGACTTTGGGTGGCTCCCAAAAAACCATCTCGTCAAGTACGCCGCAGACGAGCGGTTCTTTAAGGGCCGCTGGTACACCACCGCGAAAGAAAAAGAACTGCGACATGCGTTTGCCGACGGCTGGCAAGTCCGCACCGATCATTACCTCATCAAAACGAACTACAGCTTGGAACGAGGCGTGGAACTCGGGAAGGCCCTCGAAGACTTCTACGGATTCTTTAACGAGACATTCGCGGGCTTCTTCAACACGCCCGAGCAGCTCAAAAAACTCTTCGATGGCAAGTCGCGGCTGGTGCGACCGACACCTTACGTCGTCCATTATTACCGCTCGCGCGATGAGTACCTTGACCGGTTAAAGAAGCAGTTCCCGACGATCGAACAGACGAACGGTGTCTACATGACGAACGACCGCGTCGCGCACTTCTATCACGATGACAAGGGCGACAGCGAAGCGACGCTGTTCCACGAAGCCACGCACCAGCTCTTCTTCGAGTCCCACCAAGCGAACCGCCCCATCAGTGAGAAAGACCACTTTTGGATCATTGAGGGGATCGCCTGTTACATGGAGTCGTTTCAACGTGCGAACGGCACTGTCTCCATTGGCGATCCGGGCTACATTCGTTTCGCGGGAGCCAGAGCCAACTTGCTGGCCGAGAACAGCTACTACATGCCGCTGAAAGAGTTCTCAGGAATGGGCATGCGCAATTTCCAATTCGCACCAGCTCTCACGAAGAACTACACGCAGGCGGCGGGGTTGGCTCGATTCTTCATGCACTACGACAATGGACGTTATCGCGAGGCTTTGGTCTCACACCTGTCGCAACTCTACAGCGGCGACAACCGCGTGCGAGACCACGCCGCAGCACTCGACGAACTGACGGGAGTCGATTTCGAGGAACTCGACCGCCAGTACCGCGAAGACGCCCGCCAGACGGAAGAGGCCACGGCAAAGCGTTGAACCGATCCGTCGGCAAGGCCATCGGCTTGGTTGGTCTGCGAAACGTGTAGCGTGGGACCAGTGGCGCTTCGCCGCGCCGGCCCACCATGAATTCTCGACGTTTCCCGTTGGTGGGCCGGCGCTCGAAGCGAGCTGTCCCACCCTACGCGAACAAAGGCGATGGCCCTGATCCGCCGGTACTCCTGACACCTGCCTCCTTCAAGCCGGCACGGGCGTCTTCCCGAGGATCTGCTTCAGGATCGACTTGGCTCGTTCGCGACGGCCTTCGTGCAGGACGCCCTTCACGACGATGCGATGCGCCAGCGCGGGGATGGCCAGCCGCTTCACATCGTCGGGGATCACGTAGTTGCGGCCTTCGACCAGCGCAAGAGCTTGAGCCGCCCGGTAGAGCGTGATCACGCCGCGTGTGCTCACACCCAATTGCAACTGCTCGTGCGTGCGGGTCGCAGTCACGATGTCGAGCATGTAGTCATTGATCGAGTCATCCACTCGCACATTGCGAGCCGCCTTTTGGAGTTGAGCCAACTGGGCGGGGTCGAGGACCGGGCCGAGATGATCGACCGGTTCGCCGTCGCGATGATTTGTGAGAACGTTCTTCTCGACCTCGCGCGTCGAATAACCGATCTCGATGCAGAGCATGAAGCGGTCGAGCTGGTTCTCGGGAAGCGGGTACGTCCCCTCGAACTCGAACGGATTCTGAGTCGCCAGCACGAAGAAGGGATCGGCCAGTTTGTGAGTCTTCCCCTCGACCGAGACCTGTCCCTCACTCATCGCTTCCAGCAGCGCGCTCTGGGTTCGCGGCGTCGTCCGGTTGATCTCGTCCGCCAGCAGGACATTGGTGAAGATCGGCCCTTGTCGGAACTCGAACTCACCCAGACTCGGCAGGTAGACGCTCGAACCGAGGATGTCGCTCGGCAACATGTCGGGCGTGAACTGCAATCGCTTGAAGCCACAAGCGAGGCTCTTCGCGATCCCCTTGGCCAGCGCCGTCTTGCCCACTCCCGGCGCGTCTTCCACCAACAGATGCCCTTGCGCCAGCAGCGTGACGAGTGCCAAGCGGATCGGCTCCGGCTTGCCCAGAATGGCCGAAGAGACATTCCGCTCGAACGCCGCGATCAACGAATGGTCTTCCGCCACGAACTGCTCCTTGCTCAAGAATTCAGGCCGACTGATGGGGCCGGATTATAGGGACCGTTTCCGCGACCTACGACAATGCGCCCCCGTTTGTTGGTCAGATTCCAGCATCGAAAGTTTTGATGAATGAGTTGGCATGCCCCGAAGAACGCTCGGTGGAGAACCGCGGATGCAAACCGGCCCATTGTTGCTGGCTCCGTCCGCCGATAGTCTCCGCGCTCGTGGGAGATGTACCGTAATTCCAAGAGGTGTTTTCATGAGTCGGCTCACTCAGAGATCGTCATTAAGCGAGCGGCAAGAAGTGGTTTACCCGAAGACACCAACCCGAAGTGTGAACGAGGGCGAAGTCGATCGGCGTTCTCGTTCGCACTTCGGGTTGGTAGGGGGCAGACAATTCTTCCCGCTCGCTTTAGCGATGGTCTCGCTGCTTTGCTTGTCGAGATTTGGCTCGCAGGTTTTGGGTCAGGATGCGGCCGTTGTCGATGCGCAGGCCAAGTTGCCCATGCTGACGACACCCTACGGTGAAGTCGCGATCTTTCCCGCAGACAATGCCTGGAATCGCAATGTTTCACACCTCAAGCTGCATGCGAAGTCGGAAGCGTGGCTGCAGTCGGTTGGCTTGGACAAGCCGCTGCATCCCGACTTCGGCACGGTTTGGAAGGGAGTCCCGAACGGCATCCCGTTCGTCGCGGTGTCGCCGACTCAAATGAAGTCCGCCGTGCAGTTCGAGTACTCCGACGAGAGCGATGTCGGGCCGTACCCGATCCCCCCCAACCCACCGATCGAAGGGGGATCGCACGCGCCCGCCGATGCCGATCGTCACGTTCTGATGATCGACGCGAAGAACAAGAAGCTGTACGAGCTGTACCAAGTTCATTCGCTGCCGGGCGGCAAGTGGAAGGCTGGCTCGGGAGCGATCTTCGACCTGAGCAGCAATGCGCTGCGACCGGCCGGTTGGACCTCGGCCGATGCGGCCGGGCTGCCGATCTTTCCGGGGCTAGCCCGCTATGACGAGATCGTCGAACTCGGCAAGCTGCAACACGCCCTGCGGTTCACAGTGAAGAGGACTCAACGCGCTTACGTCTTGCCCGCGAGGCACTTCGCCAGCAACTCAACCAGTCCCAACCTCCCTCCGATGGGAATGCGCGTCCGACTGAAAGCGAGCTTCGACACCAGCAAGTTCCCTCGGCTGTCTCAGGTCTTACTGCAAGGTCTCAAGACCTACGGCATGTTGCTGGCCGACAACGGCGGCGACTGGTTCGTCAGCGGTGCCCCCGATGCGCGGTGGGACGACGACGCGATCTCGACCTTGAAGCGAGTGAAGGTCCGCGACTTTGAGGTCGTCGATACCGGGCCAATCGTCACGCGGTGACAGAACCGTGATCAACGGTCGATGACTCGCTGCCCGTCCTCATAGTTCTGCCCCACATCGTTCTACCATAAGAAAGGCCGAACGATGTGGGGCAGAATCAGGTGCAAGTTTAACCGAGGGCCGCGTGAGGCAGAATGCGAAGCGGGACTGTTTCCGGCTGCGGCGCGGACGGGCTGTGTCACTTCGTTTCGATGGTTTGGACTTCAGCCGAGTCCATCAGGCGACGCTGTTTGAAGTCGTACTTCTGACCCGCTTTGACCACTTCGTATTCAGGCTCGGTGTCGGGATCGTTCGGCTGACGGTCGAACACGGCGACTTGGCTCTGGCCGACGACTTCCATCATCGTGCCGCGCACGATCAGGGCGGTGGCCTCATCAACGCCGATGCCGATCAGTTGCGGAAACGCCTTCTTCAAGCCGGTCATGTCACCGAAGCGTGACCGCTGCGTGAAGTGCTGGTCGATGGCGACGCCAGGCAGAAACCCGAAGCCGCGTTCATAGCCTTCGGCCATCATGTCTTCGTTGCCCATCGGATTGCCGCGCACGAGGTAATCGCCCTGAATCGTGGCTCCCGCCGATGTCCCGCCGATGACGCCGCCGCGATTCAGCACGGCTTGAAACAGGCATTGAACAGGCGTGTCGAGGTACGCATCGACCAGCCGCCACTGACGACCGCCTGTGAACCAGACACCCTTTGCGGTCTGGATTCGAGACTGCAATTCGGGGCTGGCCAGATCGTCGCCCGTGCGTGCGTGGACCTGATGCACGTTGGATGCTCCGGCCGTTTTCAGCCAGCCGCAGACCTTTTGTTCTTCCGGCGGTTCTTCACCGAGTGCGTTCGAGACGACGATGATCGACGCATCTTTGCCCCCGGCTGCCGTGAGGAATTGATCGACCGCTTCGCGCGGTGTATTGCCGCCTCCCACGATGACCAACGTTCCGGATTTGACTTCCGGGACCGGGGCCAGTCGAGCCGGAAAGGTGGGCCGCGTGCGGGCGATCGCCGCGCGGCTGAGCTTCACCAAATCGTCCTTCTGGCCAGCGACCAATGACTGAACTCGTGCATCACGCCCAGATGACGGAGCCAGAGCGATGGTCACATCGGAGTCTCCCACAACTTCCAGAGTCCGGCCGCGCACAACCAATGCCGTCGCCTCGTCGATGCCAATGCCGACGAGCCCCGGCCGAAGTTCGAGAGCCTGCATCAGTCGAGCTTGCCGGTTCCGCTTTCGGAAGTGCTGGTCGATGATCGTCCCTTCCATGAACCCGAATCCCGACGCCATCACGGGCAACTCGCGCCCTCCCGCAATCATTGATCGCGACATGATTGCCGCCCCGGCTGACGATCCGCCGATCACGCCGCCGCGTCGCAACAAGGCATGACAGCGTTCTTCGACGAGTGTTCCGAGATACGCTTCCGCCAGCCAGTTTTGATTGCCTCCCATGAACCAGACGGCGTTCGCTTCCAGCAGCACTTTCGAGAACTCCGCACGATCCGCTTCCAATCGATCGCGTGTGTGCAGGAACGTCAGTGAGGCCGGTTTGCGATCGTGCCAGTGCGCGTAGCGTTTCTCTGCTTCGGGTGTTCCCGCCAATTGGCTGGCCGTCGTGATGATGACGATCCGCGACTGCTCGCCTCCTGCCAACTCGAAGTACCGATCGAGGACCGCGACGGGAATTCCTCCTCCACCGGCAATCAACAGCGCCCCCGTCACGGGTCCGGCGGGGCGCAGTTCGTTCGCTGCTGACAGATGTTCAGCCTGCAGCGAACGCGATCCCAGCGACAGCCCGCTCCACGCGACACCGAACAAAACGGCGAACCGCAGCGCGAGCCAGTGACGGCACGACGAACACGAACAAACAACCAATGACTTCGCGGGAACGACGACCATCGTGAGTACACTCCTCGACGAATGTGGATCAGTGAGGGGGCGATCTCCAGGCGAGCTGGCCCTCCATCAACGCATCAAATTAGGTCGGTTCGTCACGAGGGGCAAGGCGAGTTCCAGAAGTCATGGTTGCGGGATGGCCTCGGGACGAGTTGTCACCTAAGGCGACCGGCAAGAGAAAGTAGACCGGACACTCCGTGGCGGGAACGGTTCGTGTCACGGAGTGACACGTCTACTTTGGGTAAATCAAGTCTTGCCGCTCGCCTAATGAATCGCTACCCGGCAAGCTCACCTTTGCGCGATTGGGATCGACTGCTATGTTCCCGCACTTCGCGGGGGCCGCGTTGCATCATCTCGCAGCGATTCGGTGGCCTCTTCGTCTGGCGGTGTCCTCGACCAAGGAAGGTCTTCACGATGCTGTTCTCGACAGTGCCGTTCATCAAAATGCCGTTCACTACGCTGCGGTTGTTCGCGCTGGCGGGTTTGTTATTGGTCGGGCTACCCGGTTGCAACTACTTCCAAGGGAGCAAGGCCGACCTAGACGCGGACCTCGCAGACCTCGACGAGGAAGGTGAGGGAGATGAACTGGTCGATGGCGACGGCAAGAAGTCGGACGAGGTGCCGACTGCGGCCGAGCTGGAACTGAAGCTCAAGGTCGGGGATCGCTTCCCGTTGACGAAGCGTGTCGAACAGCGGCTGACTCAAGCCGTCGGTCGCGAAATCTCGGTCTATCGATCGCTGGCGGAGATGCTCCTGTCGCTGAGCGTCGAAGAAGTGCGTGACGGCCACAAACGGCTGGGCGTTCGTTATCACCGCATCCGTTATTCGCACGACATCGCCGGGAAGAACGTCGAATACTCGTCAGACGCTTCGCCGCAGCAGCCGATCCCACCGGAAGCCCTCGCCTACGCGGGATTGAACGAGAACGGCTTCTCATTTTGGATCGGACCCGACAACAGGGTCGAGCAGTTGATTGGCTTTGCTGAGTTCCTTCAACGCTGCGTGAAGGATGTGCCGTCACACCTTCGCTCCTCGGTGCTGCAACAACTCGAAGGAGTTCACAGCGAGCATGATCTCGCCAACTTCGTCGATGACGGGATCGGATTACTGCCTTACAGCAACGACCCGACGAGTCCTGCCGTTGCCGTGAAGGTGGGCCAGTCGTGGGATTTGAAGCCGCGCCGCACCGAAGGCCCGATTCCCGTACAGGTCAACACGCGCTGTGTCCTTGATGGTCTCACCGAGACCACCGCCGAGATCAGCCTCGTAGGCAACATTTTGGGCGACAAAGTGCCGACAGTGGTTCGTGATGCAGACCGCGAGATGCGCGTGTTCGTCCGCGGTGGCCATTGCCACGGGACGTGCAAGGTCGACCGACGAACCGGGCTGCCCACCAATTCGCAAATGAATCGCTATCTCGAAATGTCCGTTCAGTTAGCCGATGGCTCCGAGATCATGCAGCGCAAGGAAACACTGACTTCGGTCAGCGCATTTCTCGACCAGACGGCCAGTCGCCAGTCAGGCTCGTCATCGCCAGAGTCGGCCATCCAGCAGACCGGATATGCCGACGAAGCGGCACCGGCCAGACGATCGCGGTAGCGCTGCACACCTCGCCTCACGACCGGCGGTTCACGCCCAAGAATCGCATCCAGCGCCGATCCGATGCCGAACCGCTTTCGACGGCGATGTTCTCCAACTCGTCGAGTGAACTGAGACCGAGGCGTTTGAGATGCCGGTCGATGGTGGCTCGTTCGGCCTGCACCTGACTCCGCTCGCGAGACAGCCGCGCCCGATCCAAGGACAGTTCCACCTCGGCCAGTTGGACCTGCTTCTCCAAACGTGACACCAGTTGATCGGCACGACTTTTCACTTCATCTGGGATACCCGCGATGTCACTCCAATCGGCGGGTAACTCGACGTTGTTGTGCGATCGCAACAAGCGTGTGAGTTGCACGATGGCTGCGTCTCGATCGGCGCAAGCGGCCTGCAACTCTTCGCGCGTGGCCGCGTCGAGATCGACCGCAAGGAGTCCGGTGTAACGCTCGAGTGAAAGTTCATCGTCGCAGGACGATGTCCTTTCGATCGGCCGATCATCCAAGTAGGCGACGGCCGTTTCGTGTTCCTCAACGACTGCGGTGTTGTCCTCTCCAAGCATCTGCCGCTTCATCGATTCCCAACTCGAACCGGCAGTGGGAGACTCCGTTCGCACGCGATCAGGTGTCTCGATGGCCAGCCGCGCGAGCACGCCGTCCAAGCCGCTGGTCGCGTCCAACTGCTCGCGGGTCAAGGCGTCGAGCGGGGCGAGCGAATGGGAACCGTGCGTCATCAGTGAACGCATCGCAGCCAATTCAGACTCGATCCGCCCCAGCACACTGGCTGGCTGAAGCTCGTCCCACTGCTGCACAAAACGTTGAAGATCACCGAAGATTTGCTGCTGTTCCTCCGCAGCTTCCGGTGACAGTTTTGATCCGCTCGACGCCGTGAAACTTCCCGACCCGCGCGGTCGTTCGCCACCGCTGCGCTGCAGCCGATCGAGTTGCTCGACAACTTTTTCCAATTCGACGACCAGTGCCGAAATCAATTCGTCCTTGCCGTCGAGTTGTTCGCGCAGGCCATCGAGTTCATCGACAGAGGGAGCGTCGAACGTCTGAGATGCGGCAGACGCTTCGGTCAACGCCAGCGAAACCTGCTCGTCACTTGAAGGAGCGTCGTCCGTTTCAAATTGCACGAACAACGAATCGTCGGTGGCTTTCTCTTGAACAGTCATGTTCGTGGAACCGAATTCCAACGACAGGTCCTCCGTCACCGCGACGGCGTTTGCGGCCACCCCTTCGAAGGAATTGGCCATGTTTTTGGAACGAGAGTGGCGGGCGCCCACGATCGGAATCCTTTAAGCGAGCGACAAAACGACGCAGGCTCACCGAAGCCTGACGCGCAAGCGAAGCACGCACGGCCACCGATCCTTCGCTCGCGCGTCAGGCTTCGATTGGCAGATCGTTCCGCAGTGCTGTCTGAGGAGAACGCTAGCTCACGAAGCGGTGGTGCGACGGCGAGAGCGTCGCGCCCAATGGGAGAACGGCAACGATCAAGGCTGAACAGAATAGATTTGCGGGTTGAGCACGTTGTTCGGGCGACGGCCTTCCAGAACCGCGACCACTTGCTCCATCGCCTGCACTCGCAGTTGCCGCACCGATTGCTCGGAGACGAACGCCGCATGTGGCGTGACGATGACTCGCTCGTCTTGAAACAGCGGTCGCGACAAATCGGGCGGCTCAGGCTCGAAGACATCGAGCGCCGCCCCCGCGAGCTGATCCCGCTGTAAGGCGTCCCACAACGCCACCTCATCAATCAGTCCGCCGCGCGACGTGTTGATGAGATACGCGGTCGGCTTCATCTGAGCCAACGCCGCCGCATCAAACAGGCGACGGGTCGAGTCATTCAGCGGAGCATGGACCGACAGGTAGTCGCTCGACGCAAGCAACTCGGGAAAGGAGACCATCCGCACGCGGGTCCCATAGTCGCGGCCACTCGCCGTGTGCGCAATGACGTTCAGACCAAGTGCCCGCGCTTTCGGAACCAACTCCCGCGCGATGTGCCCCAGCCCGAGTAGCCCCAACGTTTGCCCGACGATCCGCTGCATCGGTCGCACGGCAGCGAGTTTGTACTCACCACGCTTGGTGCGACCGTGAAAGAACCCGATCCGCCGGGCACATGCGAGTAGCAACCCGAGCGCGTGATCGGAGACCTCGCCCACGCAATAGTCCGGGCAGTTCGTGACAGGAATCCCAAGTGCCGTCGCGGCCGAGACGGCGATATTGTCCACGCCGATCCCAAACCGAGCGACCGTCCGACACCGGCCACTCGCCCGCATCACGGCCTCCGTCACGCAGGCCCAGTTTGTCGCGATGGCATCCACGTCCGAGGCCGCTGCCACAAGAGCCGCTTCATCCGTCGAGGCAGATTCCACAACATCCGCCCCGATGCGCGAGAGGAGATCGCTCTCGACCGAGGTGTCCGGCCAAGCCCGGTCCGTGATGAGGACTCGAAATCGCGCAGACATGAGGGGAAAACCTCAAGAACCACTTCGTTTAACGGCAAGCCGAAGGCCTGCGCGTGTAGAACGTTGCTCCCGTCACTAACACTCGCCGCGCACGCCTTCGGCTTGCGGTTAAACGACGTGGAAAAAAGAAGCCCGGTTTTCAGAAAAGCCGGACTTCAGGGCAGAGCTACTTCGCGCTCGCCTGTTCAGCGGCCAGCTCCGCCAGACGCTGAGCCGGAACGACGAGGCGGTCCCAGTGCTGAAGCATGTAGCCGGGCGGACCACCTTTGTTCGCCACGGCTTGAGCGACCTGCACGGTCGGCACGAGAATGATCGCGTCCCACGGGCAGACGGTCAGTTCGTAGGGGTCGGTCTTTTTGGTCGGGATGTGGATGCAGACTTCGCAGCCGACGCACCGCTCCACGTCGATCTCACACCACGATTGCAGCCCGGCGATCGACTCGCCCTCGACCTTGTAGATGCAGTCTACGGGACAGACCTCAAGGCACGATTCGCAGCCGGTGCAGTTGTCGGCGTTGATGATCGCGATTTCCTTGGGAACCTTCTTCCGTCCGCCTGCTTTAGCCATGAATCGCACCCTCTCAACTGATCCCACGCCCGACGAATTCCAACGTCTCCGATGCTGCCCACGCTCATCGGCAACAGGCAGCCGGGACTTGTGTCCGGTTGTTCACAACGGTCACAACCCGCAAAGTTCGAGGCGATTCTAGCCACAGCCCTCAAAGCTGGCGAGCGGACCCGACGGCAATTCTCGGCCGTGGGAAGGGGAAGGACGGGAGACGGGGGAGTCTTGAGGGCGGATTGCGCGATGAGGAGGGAGCTGGTTTGGGGAGAAGTAGTGCGAAGTGAAAAGTGATCAGTGCAAAGTGTGGAAGAAAGTCATCGGCGATCACTGGCCAATTCGTGGGCTGGGTGACTGATGGCGCGGTTTCGTCAACTCGACTCGTTGGATTGAGTTGACCTCTGTCTTCACTTTGCACTGATCACTTTTCAGTTCGCACTGATTTCCCCCGCTCAAGCCAGCGCCGTCCCTTCCTGCCATTTGCCATCCGCTTCAAGCAAACCCAAGCGTCTCGAACTTCCCACCTAGAATTCCCTCAGACGGAATCTCGAGCCACTTCTCCAGCAGCGTGGCGTAGACCGAGCGGAAGTCGGTGGTGAACTTGAGGTCTCCGTCGGTGAGATCCGTCAGGCTGGGGGGCTTGCCGTGGAAGCCCGCTTTGCCGGTGGGGGTCATGGCGAACAGCATCGACGCCGCGCCGTGATCGGTCCCCAAGCTGCCGTTCTCGGCGACGCGGCGGCCGAATTCGGAGAACGTGGCGAGGGCGACTCGATCGTTCAGTTTGTGCTCGGTCAGGTCTTGCTCAAAAGCGCGGATCGCTCCCGACAGTTCGGCCATCAGAGCGGCGTGTCCCGACTGCTGTTGCGAGTGCGTGTCGAAGCCGTCGAGCGACACGAAGTACATCCGCGCGGGGAAGTCGGCCGTCACCATTTGAGCAATCAGTTTGAGCCGGTTCGCCAGCGCGGTCCCCGGATAATTGACGGTCGTCTTGTACGAAGACGACATGCTTTTCAATCGCTCGGCGCTGGTCAGAGCCGTCGTCGTCGCACGTCTCAGAAAATCGAGTTCACTGCCGGACGAAGCCGCTTCCCCGGCGAGTCGCTTCTGAGCGGTGCGAGTCAGCGTCCGATTGGCTGCCGGTCCCGATCCGTCCGCCAATTGAAAGTCTTCCACGCGGCGCAGCGTCGGCACATTGACGCGACTGCTGACGAAGGCCAGCGGCAGCTTGTCGGTTCCCAGCGTGAGTCCTTCGGCCAACGCAGGCTGCTGATCGAACTGCCATTCGAGGGCGCGGCCCAACCAGCCATCGCGCGGTTCGGCCCGATCGGGTTCCGCCGACTGCCAGATGTCCATCGAGCGGAAGTGCGAACGATCCGGGTTCGGATAGCCGACCCCTTGGACGATGGAGAGCTTCCCTTCGTCAAACAGCTCACGCAGCCCGGTCAGATTCGGATGCAGCCCGAACTGCTCGTTCAGCCGCAGCGCCTGCCCCTTCCTGAAACCGATCCCCGGCCTCGCTTTCTCATAAGCCGGATCGCCGATCGGGACAAGCGTATTCAACCCGTCGTTGCCTCCCGCCATCTGGATCATGACGAGGACTCGCTGATCGCGCGGCACCGGTCCCGTCGCCGCTTCGGCAGCGCGCGTCATGAACCGCGGCGGCATCGCGCCGAGCGACACGATCCCCGCCGCTCCCAGTTGTCGCAGAA
This sequence comes from Schlesneria paludicola DSM 18645, assembly GCA_945862235.1. Lineage (GTDB taxonomy): Bacteria > Planctomycetota > Planctomycetia > Planctomycetales > Planctomycetaceae > Schlesneria > Schlesneria paludicola_A. The sequence goes on along the minus strand of CAMAYU010000054.1, from coordinate 156 downwards.
AGTCACGTCGAGTGGATGAGGGCATGGCCTTGGTCTCCTGAGAACCTGTCACACTTAGGGTAAGCGTCTCGCTTGCCCGTTCTCTATTTTCAGACTTGGGCAAGCAAGACGCTTACCCTACGGTTTTGAACTTCCGGTGTGTGTGTGTGTGTGTGT
>CAMAYU010000053.1 GCA_945862235.1 Schlesneria paludicola DSM 18645 | reverse complement strand
TCCGCCACCTCGCCGGCCTCGGCGGCTTCCTCATGAGAAAGCGCGATGGAAACCCCGGCTGGATCACACTCTGGCGCGGCCTCGACAAACTCCTACTCGCCATCAGAGGATTCGTCGCAATGAACCAAAGATGTGGGTAAGTTCAAGTGCTGTAAGGCCCCGGACTTCCTCGACGAAACAGTCCGGGGCCTTACAGCACCCGGCTCACCAGTAACGCAGACAGTTCGGATCGTTGTTGCGCCGGTCGATGGTGACGACAATGCCCCCCCCCTTCAGCCCGAGCCGTGGTCGCGCGCGTTCGGCAACTCATCGCGACCATCTTCGATCTCGCCCCACTTTTTAACTGACATCTGCGCCCCTTCTTTTATCGGGCATCTTGCCGCCACAGCGATGTTGGTCTTGTCGGATCGGTCGTTGCGGGGATAATTCCGCCGAACTTTGAATCGTCTCGCGCGGTATTGTTCTTGGTGACGTTGATGGCAAGGTCATCGGGCGAGCCACAGAGTTGTCGGGCCTTTCGAGCAACGACAGTCCTCATTCCGTAATAGGGAGCGGTCTCATGAGTACAGGACGTGACATCCTTCAACAGATTTCAGCCCGTCAAGACGCTCAGGCGTTTCGGCAGGAGAACTGGCAGGGAACCTTCGACGAGTACCTCGACATCGTCCGAGCGACGCCCGAGGTGACTCGCACCGCTCACCAGCGGATGTACGACATGATCAAGTCGTATGGAACTTACCCGGTCGATGAGGGTCGCCGTGACGGGCTGCTCCGCTACAAGTTCTTCGACGATCCCGAGACTGGCGGCGAGGACGCGATCTTCGGGCTGACCGAGCCACTGACGCAACTTGTCAACGTCTTTCGTTCGGCGTCGCTGAAGTACGGCAGCGAACGTCGCGTGCTGTTGCTGCACGGTCCCGTTGGTAGCTCGAAGAGCACGATCGCGCGGTTGCTCAAGAAGGGATTGCAGCGCTACGCCCGCAAGCCCGAGGGAGCCGTTTACTCGTTCGGTTGGAAGGAAGAGGACGGCAGCATCTCGTGGGACCCGATGAATGGCGAGCCGCTGCAACTGATCCCGCACGCCTATCGCGACGAGATTTGTGCGTCGCTGAACGAAGGCCGTGATCGCAACAAGCAGTTCACCGTCGAGATCGCGGGCGATGTCAGTCCACTCGCTCGGTTCCTCTTCAAGGAGCGTCTCGAAAAGTGTGACGGCGACTGGACGAAGGTCATGCAGGGCGTGGTCGTTCGCCGCTTCTTCCTCTCGGAATCAGATCGAATCGGGATCGGCACGTTCCAACCGAAGGATGAGAAGAACCAAGACAGCACCGAACTGACGGGGGACATCAACTACCGCAAGATCGCCGAGTACGGGAGCGAGTCCGATCCGAGGGCCTTCAACTTCGATGGCGAGTTCAACGTCGCCAATCGCGGGATGATCGAGTTCATCGAAGTTCTGAAGCTCGACGTGGCGTTCCTCTACGATTTGCTCGGTGCGTCGCAAGAGCACAAGATCAAGCCGAAGAAGTTCGCGCAGACTGACATCGACACAGTGATCCTCGGGCACACGAATGAGCCGGAGTACAAGAAGCTCCAGTCGAATGAGTTCATGGAAGCATTGCGCGACCGGACCGTGAAGATCGACGTGCCGTACGTCACCAAGCTCGACCATGAGCTGAAGATTTACGAGAAGGATTACAACGACCGCCGCGTGCGCGGAAAGCACATCGCGCCGCACACGCTCGAAGTGGCGGCAACGTGGGCCGTCCTGACGCGACTCGAAGAACCGAAGCATCACGGGCTGACGTTGCTCCAAAAAATGAAGCTCTACAACGGGAAGACACTCCCCGGCTTCACGATGGAGAACATCGAACAGCTTCGCAAAGAGGCCAAGCACGAGGGGCTTCAGGGAATCTCGCCTCGCTACGTTCAGGACAAGATCAGCAATGCTCTCGTCAACAACACCGACGCGACGTGCATTAACCCGTTCATGGTTCTCAACGAGCTTGAGAACGGGCTGAAGCACCACTCGCTGATCGCCAACGAGGAGACGCGCGAAGGCTATCGCCGTCTGATCTCGGTCGTGAAGGATGAGTACACCGACACGGTGAAGAATGAGGTTCAACGAGCCATCGCCGCCGATGAGGAAGCTCTCACGCGGCTCTGCTCGAACTACATCGACAACGTGAAGGCGTACACGCAGCGCGAGAAGGTCCGCAACAAGTTCACGGGTCAGGACGAGCAGCCCGACGAACGCCAGATGCGGTCGATCGAGGAACGGATCGACATCCCCGAGACTCGCAAAGACGACTTCCGTCGCGAGATCATGAACTACATCGGTGCGCTGTCACTCGACGGCAAAAAGTTCGACTACAAGACGAACGAACGGCTGCACAAGGCTCTCGAAATGAAGCTGTTCGAAGACCAGAAGGACACGATCAAGCTGACCAGCCTCGTCTCCAACGTCGTGGACAAGGACACTCAGGAAAAGATCGACATCGTCAAAGGCCGCCTCATCAAAACCTTCGGCTACAACGACGAATCAGCCACCGACGTGCTGCAGTACGTCGCCAGCATCTTCGCCCGCGGCGACGCGAAGCGCGAGTGAAATCCCGTTTCATCAGAATAGGAGACTGTATCCGTGACGGCTTCGACCGAATTTGTGCCGCCGCCAAACTCACGCAGAGGTGACTGGACGTGGGAATTGGTCACTATGTTTCCACGTCAGGGGGAGTGGACCGAGAGCGATTACCTGCGTCGCGAGTTTGACGGTCTGGTTGAGTACGTCGATGGGACACTGGAGTTCCTGCCCATGCCAACGTTTTCTCATCAGGATCTCGTCGCGTTTCTTTACGAGCAACTCAACTCCTTTATCGGCCCGAAGCGCCCGCGAGAGGTTTACTTCGCACCAGTTCGAGTCCGGATGAAATCGGGAAATTGTCGCGAACCCGATGTGGCCTACATTCAAAGCCATCGCATTTCGACATCTGATCGGACGCAGCCTTCCAACGGGGCCGATCTTGTAATGGAAGTCGTCAGCCCCGACCCGCGCGATCGGGACCGCGACTATCACGAAAAACGAAGCGAGTACGCTGCATCTGGCATTCGCGAATACTGGATCGTTGATCCCGAAAACCAAACGATTACCGTGCTGGTTCTTTCCGGAGCCGAATATCACCTCCACGGAGAATTCAAACTGGGCACGTCGGCCACCTCCCAATTGCTACCCGGTTTTGAAATCGACGTGAAGACATGCTTCGATTCCATAGACCCTCCGGCCTGAAAGCTAATCACTGAGAACTTTTCCATGACTCGATCCATCGACCGTGACAATCAGCGATTCAAGGAGATCGTCCGGGGGAAGGTCCGGGGGAATCTTAAGAAGTACATCACGCATGGAGAGATTCTTGGGCGGAAGGGGCGCGAGACCGTTTCGATCCCCGTGCCGAGCATCGACATCCCGCGCTTTCGGCATGGCGACAAAGGTTCGGGCGGAGTTGGGCAGGGTGAGGGCGATCAAGGCCAACCGATTGGGAAGGGGCAGGGAGATCAGGACGGTCAGGGCCAAGCGGGGGATCAGCCGGGATCGCACATTCGCGAGGCCGAGCTGACGATTGAAGAGCTGGCTCAGATGTTGGGTGAGGAACTCAAACTTCCCGCCATCCAGCCGAAGGGACAGAACACGATCAGGGCGGTGAAGACGAAGTACAACAGCATCCGCCAGACCGGTCCCGATTCGCTGCGTCACTTCAAGCGAACGTACAAGCGAGCGCTGCGACGACTGATCGCCTCGAACACTTACGACCCGTACAAGCCGATGGTCGTGCCGACGCGCGAAGACGAACGCTTCCGGTCGTGGACCGATACGCCGCTGCCTCAAGCCAACGCGGCGGTGATCTACATCATGGATGTCTCCGGCTCGATGACCGACGACCAGAAGGAGATCGTCCGAACCGAATCGTTCTGGATCGACACGTGGCTCAAGAGCCAATACGACGGGATGCAACGTCGGTACATCGTTCACGACACGGTGGCTCACGAAGTTGATGAGGACACGTTCTACCGAGTCCGCGAAAGTGGCGGCACTCGCATTTCGTCGGCCTATGTGAAAACGAAAGAGGTCATCGAACGCGACTTCCCCCCCGCCGATTGGAACATCTACATCTTCCAGTTCTCAGACGGAGACAACTGGGGCGAGGACAACACGACCTGCCAGAAGCTGCTCGTGAACGACTTCCTGCCGATCTGCAACCTGTTCTGCTACGGCCAAGTCGAAAGCCCGTACGGTTCGGGCGACTACCTGAAAGAGCTGCGCAAGATCGCCCCGCAGTTCGAGAACCTCGTCCTGTCTGAGATCAAAGACAAGGACGGCATCTACGAGTCGATCCGGACGTTTCTCGGGCAAGGGAAGTGACTACGGAGCTTCCCCGCGATCATTGTTCCGTCACGATGGCAGCTCAACGAAGACCTCGCCCTCTTCCACCGTCACCGTAAATGACGAGTGATGCAGGCGGGGGTTGATGCCGTGTTGGCCCGTGGCCACGTCGAACTGCCAGCCGTGCCAAGGGCAGGTGACGATGCAGCCGTTCAGCTTGCCTTGTGCCAGCGGGCCACCGGCATGAGGGCAGATGCCGTCGAGCGCGAGGAACCGATCCTCGACGTGAAACAGCGCGACGATGCGGCCTCCGACGACAAACTCGCGTCCCTCTCCGACCGGCACATCTGAGGCAGCGGCCACTCGCAAACGTTGAGTCATCGCAACCAAGTCTCCTGAAAAACGAACGGCTTCACTTCATCTTCGCGACTTTCGACAGCGTTGGCGTTCGCCTGCACCTTGTTGATCGCACGCAGCGAGGGTAACGCGAGGCTCGTCCTCTCGCGAACAACACGTCTACGAAACGGCTGTGCCCAACATCAGGCGACTCGATCATTCATCTCAAGCGTGCGGTGGCTCGGACGGACGAGGCGTCCATCCTACGACGACGATGGCTACCCAAAGAATGCAGCAAGGACGGGCCTCTTGGCCCGTCCTTGGAGAATCGCGTCGTCATGTTCTGTCCCTTGGTTGTCGTCCCGCTCCGCGAGACGTGTGCCTGACTCCTGTAAGGTCTTTCGTTTGTCTGCTGTCTCACCACCACGGCTCGCTCAGCGAGGGAGTGGCTCTCGATCTCCTTCATGTGAGTCGAGTCATCAGGTTGTGATGTGGAACACCTGCGGAGCGGCTCCGGTGCGAGTGAACCGGCGGGCCATCTCCATCAGCTTGGGATCGGCGGTCAGAGCGATGGCCTTCGCGATGGCCGCGTCGTCCGTGGCATCGTTGCCGACCGTCGCCATGACCTTTACGTCGGGAGTCACCCCGGCCCCCGACATCTCGCGACCATCGGGGCTGTAAAACTTGGCGGTCGTCAGTCGCAAACCGGCGGGAGCCGACTGCAACGGGAAAAGCGTCTGCACCGTCCCTTTGCCGTAAGACCTTTCTCCCACAACGACGCCTCGACCGTTCTCTTGAATCGCCGCTGCGAGAATTTCACTGGCGCTCGCGCTGTTGCGGTCGATCAGCACGACGAGCGGCATCTTCCAAGTTTGAGCGTACTGAGCCTTTTCCTGCGTGTTGTCTGCTGGCGTGCGGCCCTTCGTCGAGACGATCGTCCCCGCCGGCAGGAACCGATCCGAGATCGCGATCGCCGCCGTGAGCAGTCCGCCGGGGTTGCCTCGCAGATCGAGGATCAGCGATTCCATCCCTTGGTTGTGCAGCGATATCAACGCGGCATCGAGGTCTCGCACCGCTGAATCTCCAAACTGTTCGAGCTTGATGTAGCCGATCTTGCGGCTGTCATCTTCCATCCGAGCCACGATGCTTTGGATCGCGATCTTGCGGCGCACGAGCGTCACGTCGCCGCGTCGTCCGTCGCGCACCAAGTTCAGTTTGAGTGGGACTCCCGGTTGGCCGAGGATGTAGTCCACCGACTGATTCAGTTCGAGTCCTTCGAGCTTGTGACCATCAATCGCGGTCAGCACATCGCCGCGCTTCATCGACACTTCCGCCGCCGGTCCGCCCGGCAAGACCTTCATTACCTTCAAACCTTGAGCATGCAGTTCGACCTCAACGCCGATCCCAACCACGCTGTCCTTCATCCCGACGTTCGGCCCGCCCGCTTTCTCTGGTGGGATCAGCATCGAGAACTGATCGAGCGTGTCGAGTTCCGCGTGAACGAACTCCAAACCAACCGTGCCAGGTTGGACTCGCACGGTCTCGTCGAACAGTTGTTGGACTCGGTCGAGGACCGCGACGGCATCATTGAGATCGTTCACCGCCACGCGCTGCTTCCACTGCGACAACGTCTCCTGCAACAAGCCAATCGCCCGATCATCGGCCTGCAACCGAGCCGTCTGTTGGAACGAAGTGGTCTCCAGCGCGAGTGACAGGTGGGTCAGAGCGTTGTCGATTCGCGTGGCATACGTCGTCGGTTGAATGTGCCGCGCGTCGATCATCTGAGCGACCTCGATGAACAGTGCCTGAGCCGATTGAGCGGTCAGTTGGTTGAGCAGTCTCACGGTGCGCGGGTCGGTGTAACGTCGTTCGATCTTCTCACATGCGGTCGGGACCGGTGCAGGCTTACGATCCGGCTCGATCTCGCGAGCGGGTGAGACTCGACCGAGTTCACGTGGTGGCACGAGTTCGCGCGGTGACAGATCGCGTGGTGAGACGACGCGAGCAGGAGCGACCTCACGCAGCTTCTTAATTGGGAAGCGTTCCTGCGAAGTCTCTTCATGAGGCAACGGCGGGACATCTTCGACTTCGTAGCGACGCGTCTTCACAGGAGTCATTCCGCGCGAAGCGGCTGGAGTCGAGAAGGCGTCCTCGTCGAGCACCCGTTCGCGGAGGAGTCGTGTCCGCAGTGAAGGGACACTGGTCCGATCGCTTTCAATCCCACGCACGGCCGTCCGGCTGGGAGAGATCGCACCGTCGATGAGCAGCTCGTCGGGAGCCGCTCCGAAATCGGCGTTGTCGCTGACAGAGCGGCCGCGAAATTCTTGGGCATTCGCTGCGGCAGCCGCACAGATGAGAGCCATCGCCAACCAGAACGCATTCCAAAATGATCGTAGAGCCTGAGTCATGATTCGGTTCCTTCCGGATGTTTGCCGCGTCGATCAACTCCGACGCGATGAGTGTTGAGTCGTAGGGTAAGCGTCTCGCTTGCCCGTGATTGTGGTGGCGCAGTGCCCCGTCAGGTCTTGGTTTTGGGGTTGATGGAGGGTGGCCGGGGTTGGAGCGTTTTCGCGAAACCCCGGATGCTCTCTTCGCAAAGCCTCAGTCCAGCCCCGGCCACTCGACCATTCGTGAATAGTGCAGAAACCTAGATCCACCGGGGCAAGCCCGGTGGGGTTGCGTTTGGAATCATTCGGTTCCTTCGAGCCTCAGTGCTGCATCACCATTTCGAGGTCGTAGGCCGAGTGCATGGCCAGCGCGAGTTCGTCGTGCAGATGTTCGTCGTCGCTGTCGTCGTCGTGCAGATCGGCAAGATCTGCCGCACAGGTCAGGTCACTCGCGCCGGCAATGTCACCGAACTCGTTCAACTCACCGCGAACGATGCGGACTGAGGCGGGAGCCTCGATGCCGATCTTCACGCTGCCTCGTGCGGTCCGCATCACTCGGACCACAATGTCTTCACCGATCTTGATGGAGTCGTCTCGTTTCCGCGTCAGGATCAACATGGCTTCATTCCCTTTCGTTGTCTGTTCGACCATTCCATTCGTCGCTGGCGGCTGTCGGTCGTATGGCGAGCCGCTCGTGGTGCGAGGACGAATGCAGTCGCCGTGCCAGAGAAAGTGTGTCAACCCCAATTTTGATCCGAGGCCAGAAACCAGCCCATTCGCACGGTGTAAGCCTTTCAAAGTCGCGCCGCGCGCGGTGCGTCGCGACTTCGGCTTGTAAGTCCGACATGAGCGCAGACATCGCTATGAAATGTTTACGACCGACTCGCGTGTTTGAGCGACAAGTCGATTCGCGCTGACATCGCTTCGACCACGCTGTTGCTTGTGATGGTCGCTCTGCATGACTGACCAGCGCACGTCACGGCAGGAGTTGCCGGGACAACCACACCTCATTACCGCGCGAGGGAGACCGCGCGAGATTGTCGCGCCGAATCGAAATGAATCGGCCGCGTGGCACGTACGTTGCGATAGTGATTCCACTGTGGTCAGTGTTGACCGCAAGCCGAGTGGCAAGAACCCACTCACGAACGAGACCCGCTTCAGTGACGAACGCGATCTGCCTCACACGACAGATCGGCAACCTGTTGAAGGACGTAGGGTAAGCGTCTCGCTTGCCCGTCTTCCTCTTGCAACGGTAGGGCAAGCGAGACGCTTGCCCTACCGTTCATCCACAGACGGTTCACACGAAGCCGCGAGCTACGGCTCGCATCAACCGCTCAGGGCGGACGGAAAGGAACGGATCATGAACGTCAAACCCCTCATCACACTGTTGTCAGGAGTCAGCAGCCTGCTGTTGCTGGCTGGCTCGACTCACGCTCAAGGCTTCTGGGGCGCGCCCGGCGGCGGGCGATGCAACTCGCAGCCCCGCTACGTCTCGCCCTGCGGGCCGGCCGGTTGCTCGATCCGCAGTGGCGGCGGTGTTGCTCAGACCGGATGTGCGAACGGCGTCTGCAATCAGCCTCGCAACGGCTACTCGACGAACTACGGTTCTCGCGGCGCGGCCTGCTTGAGTTGCGGACAATACTCCGGTGGAAGTCGAGCCTGCGCGAATGGCACCTGCGTTCCTCAGCCGCGCTACTACTCGAACCCACCGATCGGGAACGCTCCGTGGGACAACGGCTACTCGGGGTACGCGGCTCCCAATCGAGTCCCCCAAGGATACGTGGCTCCACAGGGATACATGGCCCCTCAAGGCTATGGCTCGTACCGACCCAGCTATCAGTACGACCGACCTGACTACCGTTACGAAGCGGCTCCCTACCGAGCCGCTCCTCAACCCGCTCGGGGACCACGCTACTACGGTGACGACGAGTACAGCGCAAGCAACCCTCGCGGCTTCGAGACCACATCGATCGATCGGTCACGTGGCAGTTTGGCCAACGGCCGCAGCCCGTTCTATCCGTAATCGTCTCACTGCAATGTGAGTCACTCCGGACGAATGAACTGGCTGACTGAGGCGTAAGACAAGCACCAGTGCGGCGAGGTCTCACCGAGACCAAGGAATCCGCCGCCAAGTACGAAAGGTCCATTCACACCACTTCGGGAGCACAAGCAATTGAGCACCAAACTCAACGACACGAGCCAGCTCGCCACTCGACGGCGACCTGGCTCGCTCTGTTTGGCAACCCGACGCCGAGCCGCGTGCCGTCGAAGACTCCCTAAGGAATGGGATCGCAATAACTTCCCGAGGGTCGTAGTCCGGACTCCTTGGTCCGGACGAGTCGCAATCGCTGCCGTCACCGACAACTTCGACCGGACCAAGGGGTCCGGACTAAATCACCACAGTTCGGAAAGTTATCGCGATCACGTCCCTACCTTCAACCGGCTGCGAGGCGGCGTTACCTTCCCTGCCATGAACGATCTCGCTTGGCCACCGTTGTCCGCGCCGCTGATGCTCAGCCGTGATGTTGTGCATGTCGTGCGACTGAATCTGGACGTGTCGCCAAGTCCGATCGCGGCGCGGCGCGGCGTACTCTCGGATGATGAATTGGCGCGCGCGGACCGATTCAAGTTTGAAGAACCGCGACGACGATTCGTGGCCTGCCGTGCGGCACTACGTCAGTTGCTGGGAGGCTTTCTGAGGCGAGAGGCGACCGAGATTGAGTTCGCTTACGGGCTGCATGGCAAGCCGCAATTGGCGGCGAACGATCCTGATTTGCCGCTGGAATTCAGCGTCTCTCACTCGGCGGACCTCGCGCTGATTGCGGTCTGTTGTGGGCGACGGGTTGGCGTGGACCTTGAACGGCACGATGCCAAGGTTCGCATCCACAAACTTGCCACGCGATTCTTCTCACCACGCGAGTCGGCTGAGTTAGGGAACCTGCCCGAACACGACCAACTCGCCGGGTTCTATCGCGGTTGGACGAGCAAAGAGGCGTTCCTCAAAGCAACCGGCTTCGGCCTGTCGTTCCCGCTCAGCCAGTTCGTCGTCACGATGAACCCGAACGAACCGGCCCGGCTGCTGGAAGTGGCCGAGCAACTCAACCGCAGCGACCTCGGCAACGAAGCGGCTCGCTGGACCATGCACTCACTCCACGTGGCCGATCAGTTCTCAGCTGCGCTCCTCGTCGAAGCGATCGCGTCTGATAACGTCCTCGTTCGCCAATGGTCGCTCGACGACTGCGAACACCAACCCGAAGCGTAAGCAAGGAACAACCGTAGGATGGGCACTCCTGCCCGTCCTACAAGACATCAATTCAGCTCGATCAGCCGAATGCGGCGGTACTCCATCTGGCCCGCGTCTCCTTCGAGACCGATCGGACCCGACTCGGGAAGCTTGAGTGCCTCTTCCAAAACCTCGCCGTTGCAAAGGCATCGCGCGACGTTGTCCTTCACCGTCACTTCCATCTCGTTCCAGTCCTGTGCCCGGTACTTGGTCAGCGTCTTGTACGGCCCGGCCAGCGGGTAGTCGCGACATTGAAGTTGCGGCCGTCGGATGAAGACGCCGCTGTCGGCGTTGGGAGTCGCGCGGAATTCCAACTTCAGCGTGAAGTTTTTTGGGAACTCGCGCGTCGTCCACATCTGTTGGACGCGGCGACCTTCGGGAGGAGTCGTCACGATGATGCGGCCATGCTTCGCGACGTAGCGACCATCGGTACTCGTGGCCTGGCCGTCGAACGTCGCCTGCTTCTCTTGCGACTTCTGATCGCGGAAGCCCCAACCGGTCAGGTCCTTTCCATTGAAGAGGCTGATCGCACCCGCTTCGGGCTTGAAATCGTCGTCGGTCGTTTCGAGGTAGCCGAGCGTCGCGAGGATCGGTCGCAACGCCGCGGCCCATTTCGTGTAGCCAAGTTTGTTTGGATGAAGCAGGTCGGGGAATTCAGCCGCTTTCGCATCACCCTGTTCGTCGGCGAAGAGCTTCCACGTTTCGATCAACGTCACCTGTGCATCCCCCTTCACGGCGGCGGCATACAGCTCGTTGACCTTCTTGATCTTGTCCGCCGGTCGCGACTTCGTAGCCGAACTCGGGAAGACCAAGCAGAGAATCACCGGCATCTTCGGATCGTGCTTCTTCAACTCAGCCAAGATCAGCTTGAAGTTGCCCGCGATCGTTTCCGGCTCGGCCTTCTCTTCCAGATCGTTTGTTCCCATGAGCAGCACGATGCCGGTCGGGTTGAGTGCCAGCACATCGTCCTTCAGGCGAATCAGCATCCCGCGCGTCGTGTCGCCGCTGATCCCACGGTTCGCGACCTTCACGCCAGGAAAGCTTCCCCCCATGTCGTCGCCCCAGCCCTGCGTGATCGAGTCACCCAAGAACACGAGCGACTTCTGATCTTTCTCGACCTGCTTCGACCAACCCGTTCGCTTTTGAGTCCACAGATTTTTGAACCAGTCATACCGCCGGATCGGTCCCGCACCGGGGAGACCCTCGTCGGTGGCAGGAAGCTCGACGGAAGGCTTCGCGGCCTTTTCTTCCGCACGCAGCGGATGCGCTGCGAGGCCGAGTGTCATCGCGGCGAACAACAGAATCACAGATGCAGAGGAGGGCTTCATGACGGGGGTGACCAAATTCTATGTTGATGGTGATGCAATGAGTGGGCCGCAACACTTCCCGAAACTCGTAGTCCGAACCCCTTGGTCCAGACGTTTCTATTTGCAGTCGTCGTCGATCTTTTCGTCCGGACCAAGGGGTCCGGGCTACGACTTCGCCAATCGCGCAGAGATTGCGACACTGCCCCTTACTCATCCGTCTCGCGCAACTTGGCGAGGACCGACAAGTCATCGAGAGCCGAGGTATCACCGGCCGATTCGCGACCGGCGGCGATGTCGCGCAGCAGGCGTCTCATGATTTTGCCGCTGCGCGTCTTGGGCAGAGCCGCGCTGAACCGAATCTTGTCGGGAGTCGCCAGCGCGCCAATATGCTTGCGGACGTGAGCGATCATCTCCTTCTCAAGCTGCTCGTTCCCTTCGCCGTTCTTGAGGATCACGAAGCAGCAGATCCCCTCGCCCTTGATGTCGTGCGGGAAGCCGACGACGGCCGCTTCGGCGACTCGCTCGTGCGCGACGAGCGCCGATTCGACCTCCATCGTGCTGAGCCGATGACCCGCCACGTTGAGCACATCGTCCACGCGGCCCATCACCCAGATGTAACCGTCCTCATCCTTCCTCGCGCCGTCACCGGCGAAGTAGCTGCCGGGGATCGATGAGAAGTACGTGTCCTTGAAGCGTTGATGATCTCCATAAAGGGTCCGCAGCATGGAGGGCCACGGCTGCTTCATCACCAGCAGACCACCCTCATTCGCGCCGAGACTCTCCCCGTCCTTGTTCACGATGTCGGGAACCACGCCGGGGAGCGGTCTCGTGCAGCTTCCCGGTTTGGTCGCGGTGATGCCCGGCAGCGGCGACAACATGATCGCGCCGGTCTCGGTCTGCCACCACGTATCGACGATCGGACAACGCTCCGCACCGATCATCCGGTGGTACCACATCCACGCTTCGGGGTTGATCGGCTCACCGACCGAGCCGAGGAGCCGCAAGCTGGAGAGATCGTACTTCGCTGGCCAGTGGTCGCCCCACTTGATGAACGCGCGGATCGCGGTCGGGGCCGTGTAGAAGATGTTGACCTTGTACTTCTCGATGATTTCCCAGAAGCGGCCGTCGTGAGGCCAGTTCGGTGCCCCTTCGTACATCACGGTGGTCGCTCCGTTGGCAAGCGGCCCGTAGACGATGTAGCTGTGCCCCGTGACCCAACCGATGTCGGCGGTACACCAGTAAGTGTCTTCGTCTTTCAGATCGAAGACCCACTTCGAGGTCATCATCGTCCCGAGCGTGTAGCCCCCCGTCGTGTGCATGACTCCCTTCGGTTTGCCCGTGCTGCCCGAGGTGTAGAGGATGAACAACGGATGCTCGGCGTCGAGTTCCGCCGCGTCGCAATCACTCGATGAGTCGGCCATCAACTCGTGCCACCAGTAGTCGCGATCGGGGATCATCTCGACCTGCGAACCGGTTCGTCGGACACAGACCACTTTCTGCACCGACGGCGATTTGGCGAGCGACTCATCGACCGCCTTCTTCAGCGGAACTTCCTTCCCGCGCCGCCAGCCTCCGTCCGCCGTGACGATCAGCTTGGCTTGAGCATCGTTGTTGCGGTCGGCCACGGCATCGGCACTGAAGCCGCCGAAGATGATCGAGTGCGTCGCACCGATTCGCGCACAGGCCAGCATCGCGATGGCCAGTTCCGGAATCATCGGCATGTACAGCGTCACGCGATCGCCCGTCACGACCCCGAGCTTTTTGAGAACGTTCGCAAACTTACAGACCTCACGGTGCAAGTCTTGATAGGTCAGGGTGCGACTGTCGCCCGGCTCGCCCTCCCAAATGATCGCGGCCTTGTTCTTCCGCCACGTCAACAGATGTCGGTCGAGGCAGTTGTAACTGGCGTTGAGCTTTCCACCGACGAACCACTTCGTGTCGGGCATCTCCCCCTGAATGACGTGGTCCCATTTTTTGAACCAGTCCAAGTTCCCGGCCATCTCACCCCAAAAGGTGGCAGGATCGTCCTTGGCCTGATTCCACATCTGCTGGTACTGAGCCTCAGTGCTGATGTGAGCGTTGCGAGCGAATTCGGCCGACGGCGGGAAGCTGCGTGTTTCCTGCAAGACACTGTGAATGTTGCCACCAGACATGGGTCAAGATTCTCCTGAAGCAAAGCGCGAAGCACGGGGGAGACGAACGGGATTCAATGACGGGGCCGACCACGCTTAACCGCACGCGGCATAAAGTGAGACTCTTCTGAGCGGGGCGGCGTCAGTTCCCTGGTTCTTCCAGCAGGGCTTACGCCCAAGAACCGGGGGGCTGACGCCACCTCGCTCAGATGTCTCATTAAGAACCGCGCGAGGTTTCACCGCCGGCGTTCCTCAAGCGGGGCGGAATTAGAATCAGATTCGCAGGCGAATGCCACGGTTGGGCGAGCCTTGATTCATGACGCTCCCTCCTTCCGGTGGCAGCGGTTCCCATGCCGAAGTCTGAGTTGAGTTGGCGGGCAAGCCGGTCCATGCCGCGCAGTCGCGTGTCGGGGCTTGTTGGACTGTGTCGAACACGAGACGCCAATTGACCCCCACTTGCCGTTTGCCCTACAAGTCGCGCCGCTCAGGGTTCACAACGTCGTGACGCCTCAGCAATAAACCGCGAAGGGATGCAATGGGACAGAGCCTGCTCGACAACTCGAACCGCATGTCGGTCGCGCAGGCTGTCGGGCAACTGGAGTTGGCGGCGCGACGCAGCCTCGCGGGTGAGGCAGTCAATCAGCTCCAGCACCGCGAGTACCACTGCCCCGGCGAAGCTCATCCGATTTCGCACAGCATTCATTTGGCTCGGCTCGCATCGAGCTACTCGAAGTGCGGCGAGTGTGTGCATCGGCACGATGCCGGCTCGCGACAACTGACGGCGAACGATCCATCGCGTAAGCAGGCTCCTCGTGTCGTGCGGCGTTCGTTGCTCGCGATCGATGGCGTGCGGGGGATCTATTTAAACGAACTCGACCGCACTCGGGCCGCTCATTGGGGCGCGGCTCTCGCAGCGATGCTGTGGGATGAGGAACCTCGGTACGAACCGGCGCCTCGCAGCGCAAGCGATACTGCGGCGATGGAGCTTGAGGCGGAGGACGGAGGGCGAGACATCAGGCCTTTCGAGGAATTGCCGATCGCGTTGCCATTCGTCGGGAACGGCGAAGGCATTGACCTCGGCCACACGGTTCAAGACGGAAGTCCGGCATTGAGAAATGCCGGATCCCCAGAGTTTCGTGTCGCGCAACGCGGCCCCGTGGTCGTGATCGGGTTCGATGAACGGCCCTCATCGCCTGACATCGTGACCGGTGTCGCACTCGGTCTGCGGCGCATGGGTTGCCAAGTGATCGACCTCGGGCAGACAACGGTCACCTGTTTTCAGTTCGCCGTGCGACATCTCGACGCGGCCGCCGGGATGTTTGTGACGGGAGCCGGTTGCGATCCAGCCTGGACCGGCTTCGATGTGGTCGGCCGTCACGCACAACCGTGGTCGCGCGGTGACATTCTGGACGAATTGGAAATCCGCACTCGATCCGACGTGCTGCGACCGACGCGAGCGGCTGGATCGCAACGAACATTTCCGGCCCTTGCTCCGTATGAAGCTGAACTGGCCCATCACTTTCACGCCTTGAGACCACTGCATGTCGTCTGCGGTTCGGCGACGAAACTCTTCCCGCGCACGCTTGATCGCCTGTTCGCGAAGCTCCCGTGTCGTGTGACTCACGTTTCACTGCCGACTCGCCAGCGAGACCTCTCCGATCCGAGTGACGTCGACGTGCGTCGCGTGGCAGCGGCCGTCACGGCGGGCGGGCAACATCTCGGCCTGATCGTGGACGACGACGGACAGCGTTGTGCCTTCGTGACCGAACGAGGGCGACTGGTCACGTCGGGCGAACTGGCTCGCGTGCTGATCGACTTCGAGCGGCGCGAACAGCGCGATCTGAAAGTCGTCGTCGATCGCAGTCTGTCCGACGAACTGACCGGCTGGCTGACTCCGCGCCGCATTGAATACGCGGAGTCCAACGCAACGGCAGCAGCCGTGATCGAGTCGTTCGTGCAAAGTGACTCTCGCCTCGGGCTGCTCGGCGACGGTCGCGTCTGGTTCCGAGAAACTCACGCGACTTGCGATGCGATCCTGACACTCGCTCGCACCTTGCAGGCTCTCAGCCTGAGCGACGCCTCGTTCAGCGAAGTCGTTCGCGCCGCCAGCATCGAGTCCTTCGTCGCGTGAGGCATCCCGTAGGACGGACGCCTCGCCCGTCCGGCCCGTCGTAGTAGCAAAAGACGGACGGGCGAGGCGTCCATCCTACGGGGATGTCACACGCGACGCTTGCATCATGTCCGGGCCGACAACGCGGTGTAGTGCCGTTCTGCTGGGCCGATGTAATTGGACGATGGACGAATGATCTTGTTGTCGCTGAGCTGTTCCAGCACATGGGCGCACCAGCCGACGATGCGACTCGCGGCGAAGATACAGGTAAACATGTCGCCCGGAATTCCCATGTAGTGCTGCAAGCTGGCCGAGAAGAAATCGACATTGCAATTCCGCTTGATCGAGTTGAAGACGGCCTGCTCCATCGCGATCGAGATGTCGTACCACTTGGGGTCGCCCGTCTCGATCCCCAGTCGGCGAGACAGCTCCTTCAGATGAATGGCTCGCGGGTCTTCGACCTTGTAGACCGCGTGACCGAAGCCCATGAATTTGCCCTTCTTGACACGCACCGCCTCAACCCACGGCACCACGTTTTCGATGCTGCCGACTTCCATCAGAGTCTTCAACACTTCAGTGTTGGCACCGCCGTGCAGCGATCCCTTCAAGGCACCGATCGCACCTGTCACAGAGGAATAGATATCAGACAGAGTGGCGGCGATGACTCTCGCTGCGAACGTACTCGCGTTCAGTCCATGCTCGGCGTGCAGAATCAGAATCAGGTCCATTGCCTTCTCAGCATCGGCCGAAGGGGCCTTGCCGTTGAGCATGTACATGAAGTTACCCGCGTGACTGAGGTCCGATCTCGGGGCAACTGGCTCCAAACCAGCCCCCAATCGCCGAATCGCGGCGACAATCGTTGTCATCTCAGCGGTGAGACGGATCGACGTTTCAAAGTTGGCGGCGGGAGCGTCATTTTCGGCGAGCGGATCGTGAGCGGCCGACATCGAAACCGCCGAACGGAGCGCCGTCATCGGCGGCGTGTTGCGTGGCAATGATCTCAAAAAGTCGAGTACCGGCTGCTCGACTTCTCGGTGATGAACCAGCAGCTTATTGAAGTCGGCCAACTGAGAGGCGTTCGGCAATTCGCCCTTGAACAGCAGGTACGAGGTCTCTTCAAACGTCGAGAGCTTAGCCAGCTCGTGGATGTTGTAGCCGCGATAGATCAGCTTCCCGAGGTCGCCATCCACGTCGCAGATCGTGGTGTCTGCCGCGACGACTCCCTTGAGTCCCTTCGCAGCAATCTTGTCGGCCGCGTGATCTTTGTCCAAAACGGCTTCGGCGGTCATGAAGTTTTCTCTCAGATCAGAACGGACTTGGATTCAGGCGGAGGCAGAGTGCGAACAGGGCAGTGCCAACATCAATGGAAAGACTAACCGTGGTGACTCGCTGGTAAACACGAAGCTTTTTTCCTCGGCGAATCAGCCGCATTCGATATTGGTGCGGGAGTATATCCCGTCGCGCCACGACTTCAACGAAGCGGCCCGCGCGGAGAAAACATGAGTCTTCAGTGGACATCGTCACACATTTTCGCGTCCGACCGCGCCAGTCTACGGGTCACACGGATTGCAACGAATCAGACAGGCAAAGCCTACGGCCCCCGTTTCGACTTTTTTGCGAAATTTTTCCCTCGAAGAAAACTTTTTTGAACGCTGAGCGCGGCCGATTGTTAGCATCTCCGCCTCGCCGAACACCCGCCGTTCGAGCAAATCGCAAAGAGAGAAAGGATGCTGTCAATGCGAGTCACGCTCTTCCATCGTTGGAACTGGTCCGCCGTCTGTCCGTTCGATCTCCCGTTCGATCTCCCGTTCGATCTCCCGTGCGAGCTATCGCGCGTTCGGTCGGGACTGCTCCCTGCGAGCTGGACTTTCACACCGATTTGCACGCCGGTGATCACCGCGCGTGAGAAGAACTGACCGCGAGAAGTGTACTTTGGAAGGCGAACTTGTCTTTCGCGGATATGAGTATCATTTGACCGGCAGCAACGCCGCACTGTTTATGCAAAATCGAGGGGCCTCCCCGCAGGGGCCATTCGCACAAGGAAGTGGCTGTTTTACAGAAGGAATTGACCCAGATGCATCGCTTTAATCCTGAACTGGCCACACTGTTGGCCGCCTCGCGTGCCAAGGGCTACGCGACCTTTCAATTGCTCAACAAGTACCTGCCCGACGAGGGTGGGGAACCGGAGATGGTCCACGAACTGATCGCCATCTTGGACGATGCGGGGATGGACATCGTCGATGAGCCGAGTCCCGAAGAGAAAGCGGCCAACGAATCGGTCCCGGCATCGATGCTCGAACCGGAGCCGCAGTCATCGTCGCGCGATCCAATTCGCATGTACCTCAGCCAGATGGGCCACATCCCCCTGCTGTCGCGCGAGCGGGAGATCTTCCTCGCCAAGCAGATCGAGATGACCCGAAAGTGGTTCCGTCGGAAGATGATGGAATCGGACTTCGCCATCGGCCAAGCGGTCGAGATCATTCAGAAGGTCTGCCGTGGCGAGTTGCCTTTCGAGCGAACCCTGCGCACCAGCGAGACAGAGAATCTCCGCAAGGAACAGATTCAGGGACGCATTCCCGTCAACATGCCGACAATTGAACGGCTGATGGCGGAGAGCCGTCAAGACTGGGAACTGCTGAAAGTCACCAAGGAAGCGGCTCAAAAGACCGAGATCAAGCAGCGGATGGCCCGCCGCCGCCGCAAGCTCTGTTGGCTGGTTGAAGAGTTGAGCGTGAGAACTCAGCGGTTGCAGCCCGTTCTGCGACGGATGGAACAGATCGCCAATCGCATCCGCGAACTTCAGTCCCAAATTTCAAAGCTGGCCGAACGGCGTTCGGTCGCAGCAACCAATGAAGCCGACATTCTGCGTCGTGAGCTGAGCGACATCGTCGAAATGACGCTCGAATCGCCCGAAGATTACTGCGACCGCATGAAGCGCGTGATGGCCAAGTACGACGCGTGGACACGCGGCAAACAGCAGCTTTCTGGCGGCAACCTGCGTCTGGTCGTTTCGATCGCAAAGAAGTACCGCAACCGCGGCCTCAGCTTCCTCGACCTGATTCAGGAAGGAAACGCCGGCCTGATGCGCGGTGTTGAAAAGTACGAATACCGTCGCGGCTACAAGTTCTCGACCTACGCGACATGGTGGATTCGACAAGCAATCACGCGCGCCGTCGCCGATCATGCCCGCACGATTCGTATCCCGGTTCACATGTTCCAGTGCATCTCGATGTTGAAGGCCAAAAGCGAAGCCATCCGCCAAGTCACCGGACGTGACCCCAGCATGGAAGAGTTGGCCGAAGCGGTCGGAATGCCGGTCGAAGAGACCGAACGGATCATGAAGACATGGAAGCACCCGATCAGCCTCGACACGCCGGTTGGCGAAAGCGAAGACAGCAGCTTCGGCGACTTCCTCGAAGACGACAACGAAGCCAGCCCTGCTGACTCGGCCATGAAAGAGATGCTTCGCGACAAGATCGAAGTCGTTCTCCGCAGCCTTACCTACCGCGAACGGGAAATCATTCGCCTGCGATACGGCCTCGGTGACGGCTACAGCTACACCCTCGAAGAGACCGGACGCATCTTCAAAGTGACACGCGAACGCATTCGCCAGATCGAATCCAAAGCACTGCGCAAACTCCAGCATTCGACTCGCGCCGATCACCTGAAGGGCTTCGTCGATGCGATGTATCCCAACAGCGCCGATGCGAAACCGACTGCCACAGACGATGCCGAAACCGAAGAGTCGCTTGCTGTCGCAGGCTGATGATTCTGGTTGTCTGATTCTTGAATAATTCTGTAGGACGGGCCTCGTGCCCGTCCTATTTTTTCAGCGTGTGCGACGGAAAATGGTAGGAGGAGTGGGAGCGGCCGGTTATCGTGAGCCTCAGGAAGAGGCCGCTGCCTGAGCGGAACAAGTCACGAATGCCTACCGCGTTGCGCACAAGACCGGTTGAGCCGAGAACAGGAAGCCAAAATGACGAGACATCCCGTTTCACGCCGAGCTGTTTTGAAGGGCCTGAGTACCGCGATCGCCTTGCCGTGGCTGGAGGCGATGGGGCCGCTGGCTTCGTGGGCGGCGGATGCTTCGCCGATGAAGACGGCTCCCAACCGGATGGCCTTTCTGTACGTGCCGAACGGCATCAACATGGCCGACTGGACGCCGAAGACCGAGGGAACCGGCTTTGAATTGATGCCGATCATGGAGCCTCTGGCTGCCGTGAAGGAAGACGTGCTCGTCCTGACCGGCCTCACGGCGGATGGTGCTCGGCCACATGGCGACGGCGGCGGCGATCATGCTCGCGCGTTGGCCTCGTTCCTCACCGGTGCTCATCCGGTGAAGACGGACGGGACGGACATTCGCAACGGCGTGTCGGTCGATCAGGTGGCCGCGTCGCGCATCGGCGATCAGACGCGTTTGGCCTCGCTTGAGATCGGCTGCGAAGCGGGCGCGATGGCGGGCAACTGTGACTCTGGCTATTCGTGCGTCTATTCCTCGACGATGGCCTGGCGATCGGCGACGCAGCCTCTCCCGAAAGAAGTGAACCCGAAACTGGTCTTCGAGCGGCTGTTCGGAGCGGGTGCCGGTGCCGATCGAGCGAAGCGCGACAAGCTCCGCCAAAGCGTGCTCGACTTCGTGCGCGAGGACACGCGGGATCTGACCGGCAAGCTCGGGAAGAACGATCAGCGGAAGCTCGACGAGTACTTCAGTTCGATCCGCGACATCGAGCAGCGGATCGCACGCGCCGCTTCGCTCCCCGAAGTGAAGACGCCCGAGTTCGCGGTCCCGGCGGGAATCCCCGGTGACTTCCAAGAGCATGTCCGCCTGATGTGCGACCTGATGGTCCTCGCCTTCCAGACCGACATGACGCGCGTCTGCTCGTTCGTGCTGACGAACGAAGGGAGCAACAAAGCCTATCCGTCCATCGGTGTCCCCGAGGGCCATCACGAGTTGTCGCACCACGGCAACGACGAGAAGAAGAAGGCCAAGATTCGCGACATCAACAAGTTCCATGTCACTCAGCTCGCGTACCTGCTCCAGAAACTGAAGGCGATCCCCGAAGGAGACGGCACGCTGCTCGACAACTGCCTGATCGCGTACGGCAGCGCGAACTCGGACGGTAACGCCCACAACCACGATGACCTGCCGGTGCTGCTCGCGGGCAAAGGTGGCGGCACGATCCAATCCGGCCGCCACCTCCGCTTCCCCAAGGAAACGCCGATCAGCAACCTATGGCTGTCGATGCTGGAGCGCATGGACGTGAAAGTGCCGTTCCTCGGCGACAGCACTGGCGCGTTGAGTGGCCTGTTGGGTTGAGTTCGCTGGATAGCGTTTGTTAGGCGACTGGTTCTCGGTCCCAAAATCTAAACTCAATCGTCTCATCGTCCGGCTTGTATTCATCAGGAACGAGCTCTTCCGTAACCCACACGTCGCGAATCCTCCCGCTAACTCGAGCGATGGCGATGATGGCTCTCCCGTCGAGCAAGTCATCAACAATCCGCCTCACAGCCTCGTCCTCAGCGAGTCCCGATTGCGACGCGAGAATATCTGCGTGTGTGTGCCAAGAGTAACCGTCAAAGCCGAGACAGAAATCTCCGCTCTCATCTCGTTCAACCTTGAATGTGAGCAGGCCATCAGGAGAGTGATACTGTTCGACGAGGTGCTGCATGGTCGCCTAACAATTTCGGGTTACGAACTCCGACCTCGCGACTAGACAAACAATTCCCGGATCGGTTCGCCGCCGTCAGTGATGGGGACGGGGCGGTCGCCGGCGTAGAGATGTTTCTTGGTGTCGATGCCGAGCGTGGCGTAGATCGTGGCGTGGAGATCGGGGACTGAGACTGGGCGTGAGACGATTTTCATTGCTAGCTCGTCGGTCTCGCCAATCGTGAGGCCGTTCTTCAGACCGCCACCAGCCAGTGCAACGCTGAAGCATTTACCGTGATGCCCGCGTCCGCCGCCGCCGTCGAATGAAGCGGGGCGACCGAACTCGGTCCCGACCACGATCAACGTCTTGTCGAGCAACTTGCAGCGTTCGAGATCGAGGACCAGCGTCGAGAGAGCGGCGTCGAGTTCTTGGATCAGCTTGTGTTGGTTCTCGATCCCATCGTTGTGAACATCCCAGCCGGTGCCGTTGAGGAAGTTCAGGTTGTGAGCGACCTCGACGAAGCGGCAGCCGCCCTGCAACAGCCGCCGCGTCAGCAGGCAGCGCTGGCCGAACTCGCCGCCGTAGCGGTTCCTCAAGTCGGCCGGTTCTTGATCGAGTTGGAAGAGGCCCATGAACTGCGGCCCCGCCAGTTTCGCAGCCTCGGCAATCGTGCGGTCGTAGTTCTCGACGAGGGCGTTCCCTGTGGAGCGGCTTTTGAATTCGGCCCGGGTCTTGGCGAGCAGTGCCTCGCGGCGCGATTGGCGTTCGGCGGTGATGTCGCTCGAACGTTGCAGGCTGCTCGGGCCGCAGGACGTGTCGGTGAGATAAACGTAGCCGTGCTGTGCGCCGAGAAAACCTGGGCCGCGCGTCGGGCTGGGATAGCCAATCAAGACGTAACTCGGCACGCCTTCTCCAGCCGGGCCGCGTTCTTTCGAGATGACCGAGCCGAGCGACGGGTATGTGACCGTCTCACTGACGACGCGCCCCGTGTGCATCCGGTTCACGGCAGAAGCGTGCTCGTCGATGACATCGTGATTGACGGTGCGAACCAGATTGAAGCGATCGAGAATCTTCGCGCACTCGGGGAGATGCTCGCAGACCTGCGTCCCTGCGACGGCGGTATCGATCGCGTCGTAGTACGAGCCAGCCTTCTTCGCTTTGGGATCCCCTTTGGCTTTGGGATCCCATGTGTCCATCTGAGCCGCTCCACCGCCGAGCCAGATGAAGACGCAATGCTCGGCCTTCCCTTTGGGGTGCGGCACAGCAGCGGGCTTGTCGTCTGACCTGCCCGTCGAGCCAATCACCCCGAAGGCACCGGCGGCGAGCGACACTTCGAGAAACTCACGACGAGAAGGAGTTGTCACGGCAGTGTTCCCCAAAGTTCGATTCAAACGGCGTGGGAGAGGGGGCTATTTCATTCACTGCGAGAGTGGTGGCCACCACGAGCACATGTAGAGGGCACGAGGAACGCTCGCGTCGAGCAAGGCTTTGATCGGATCGACGGGCTGCTGGACTTTGACCGCGCTGCCGAGAAGCTGCTCGGCCAGCGTGATCGGTACGGTGTACGTGATGACGCGGGCTTCAGTCAGTTGCAACTTGGCCTTCAGCGCCTTGAGAGCGTCGTCTTCGTAACCGATCTCGTCGATCAGCTTGTTCCCGAGCGCATCGTCGGCCGTATAGATTTGTCCCGTGGCGAGTGCCTTCACACCGGCGTTGTCCAATCCGTCGCGGTTCTCGTCGATGACACCGATGAACTTCTGGAACGACTGGTCGATGATGTTCTCCCACAGCTTCCGTTCGTTGTCGGTCATCGGGCGGAGGGGATTGAGCGCGTCTTTGAACTCGCCCGTCTTCAGCGGGTCAGAACCGATGCCGTATTTCTCGGCCAGCTTGCTGAAGTCGTAACGCGGAATGATCACGCCGATCGAACCGGTCCACGTCGTTGGCTCGGCGAAGATGCGGCCCTGCGGTCCTGCTCCCATCGCGATGTAGTAGCCGCCGGAAGCGGCCATCCGTTTCATCTGCACGAACATCGGCTTCTTCGCCGTGAGCTGTTTCAGGCGGTGATAGATTTCGTGGCTGTCCGCAACAAAACCGCCGGGGCTGTCCACGACAAGCAGCACACCCTTCACGCTGTCGTCCTTGCTCGCCCGCTCGATTTGCTTGAGCAACCGCTCGGTGTAGGGAGGCATGATGGTGCCATCGACCTTCAACAGCGCGATCTTGTCCGCAGCGGTCTCGTTTCCGGCATGAAAGTTTTCATACGGAGGCTCGGCACTGGCGAAGTACTCGCGGTACGCGCTATACAGACTGAAGTTGCACATCACCGAGAAGGCCAACGCGGCGAGCAATCCCCGCACGAGCCAGCTCCGCCAAAAACCGGGAACCGATTGGAGGATGATCGTTTGAACTGGCGGTGAGGCAGAATCCTCCGCGCCGCTTGTGGTCGCGACCGAAGCTTGTGACGGAGTGAAGATGCGGGAGTCGGCCATGAGCAATGCCTCAGGAAAATGATCGGGCGTGAGACAGCCTGCGACGGTTTGCCATCAATACGCCGCAAGCGGAAGGCCAGCGTAGTTCAGCCGCCAACAGTCGTCCAGCGGGGCGATTCATGGCAGGGCCAAGACGCGGTCGTGACATGGAGGCGAACGCTTTCTGATCCCGTGGGCAGACGGATCTCGTTGATGTTGGAACGAGCAGTTCTTGGGGCCGAAAGAAACCTGTTCTATGGGTGAAAGAAATCTGTGTCGAAACCTCAAACCCTGTTCGATTGGTTCAAACATGCGTTCGCCGTCGAACCGCCGGGGCCAGCTCAGCCGACTCCGGAACAGGCGTCCGCAATTGATGCGGTCTGCCGGGAGATCGCGCGGCGGGAGCTGACGCTCCTCGCACAGATGTTGCTCGACTCATCCGTGCCGCTGGGCTACTTGGCCGGGCAGTCGCTGCGTGTGTTCGAGCCGTTTCTCGGCGCAGTTCTCGATCCGGCAAGCGTCAAACAGTTCGCCACTTTCTTGGAGCAGCGCGGCGCGATCGAGTACATCGCGGG
The DNA here is from genome assembly GCA_945862235.1 of Schlesneria paludicola DSM 18645. Taxonomy (GTDB): domain Bacteria; phylum Planctomycetota; class Planctomycetia; order Planctomycetales; family Planctomycetaceae; genus Schlesneria; species Schlesneria paludicola_A. The sequence continues at coordinate 8,497 of CAMAYU010000053.1, read as the reverse complement.
TCGCTTGGATGAACTGCGGCAGCAAGACTCGCTGGATGCTTGAGTCACGCCTAAATCGAGAAGGTCGTTCGCTTCGTTTAACCGCGTGGGCAATGAGGCTTTCTTGGTGAGCCGGGGGCGTCCGCCCAATGGCACTCACTTTGTCATTCACTCCATGATGAAGAGCCGGGGGGCTGACGCCACCCGGCTCACCAAGACCGACGTTGGGCAGATGCCTCACTTCAGGCCGCGTGAGGTATCAAGAAGAACGCAACAAGATCACTCGGGCAGCAACAGCCCCAAATCACTGAGCTTCTCGCGGCATTCGTCTCGTTCGCGGCAGCGGTTCAGTTCGCGCCAGGTCACGTCCTGAACGGCCATGAAATCGTCGGTCGAGTACGGCGGAGCTTTGCCCTGCTCAGCACCGCGTAAAGCAAGGCGACGAATCACCCCCTGCTCCAAACGGCTGAGCGTTCCGCCACCGAGGCGATAGTCCTCGAACGCTTCCCACACAACGGGGAACAGCGGACGGACGATCTCCTGACCGATCATGGTCGCGTAGAGCCGGATCTCTTCTTGAGCATGTGCGTCCATGCGCAGCGCGAGAAAATGGAGCAGGTTGTGAAGATCGATCTTCCAGTAGGCTTCAGTGTACGTGGCGAGCGGCAAGTCTTTGCGAGCCTGTTCGCGCGCGACGCCCGCTGCGAGCCGCGCGTCGTAGATGCGGCGAGTCTCTTCGTGCAGACGCTGTTCGTCGGCGGAGAGCGTCGCACCGATCTCGGTCGCCAGCGATTGGCCGCTTCCCTGACGATTCTGCTCGGCCTGCGACCGCCAAGCGTCGGCGGGCGTCGATTGCGCCGAGTCAATCGCCACCGAGTACCGCGTGCTGTACTCGTTCACGCTGGCCATGCGGTGACGAATCCACTGTCGCCAGCAATCCATCGGAACGCGGACCAGAATCTTAATCTCGGCCATCTCAAACGGTGTGGTGTGTCGGTGTCGCAGGAGGTAGCGAATCAGAGTCCGATCGTCCGACACCTTCTTCGTCCCTTCGCCGTAACTCACGCGGGCCGCCTGCACGACGGAAGAGTCGTCGCCCATCACATCGACTAGACAGACAAAACCGTCGTCCAACACGGGGAGCTTCTTCCAGCGAAGTTGTTCGATGATCTCGGCGTTCGAGGGCATGGGCAGTGGTCCTGTGGCAGATCGTGCTGACGGTGTGGCGGTTCACGATGAATCGGGACTCGCCTTCGAGTCTTCGTGAGCCGGGCGAGAGAAGCTAACTGCGACGTTTTGACAAGTCCACAGCGGCGAGTCCGTTCATCACGGCTCCGTCCATTTTCAGGCTGCACACACTGTAGGGTGGGACAGCGCGGTGAGCGCCAGTTGCGGCGAATCGGCCTTCTTTTCACGAGCCCGGCGCTGCCGGACCTTCCGCGATCGCGACCGTCGGCCGCGACGTTTCGGCTTCCTCGGCTTCCGACCGCGAGCCTGTGTCTTGGCCGGAGAAAACCGCGCCTCGTTCGACACCGTGCGCGGCAGACCCACCTTGGTGCCGTCTCCCGCCAGCACCACGAAGCCGGCGATCCGAAACGAATCGGGAAACTCCCGCTCCATCCGAGACCTCAGGGCCGGCACCAAACAGGCCAACCGTCCACCGCACCAGCAAACTTGATGAACGCCTGGTAAGACGAACTCTGCGGAGCGCCCTTCCCGCAGAGCCGCCGCGCGACCTGCCGCGCCCGGTCGAACCGCTCCATGAGTGCCGCTTCCGAAGACCACGCCCACAACAACGCCGCCGTCACGAGCCCCCGCACGGCCCAGCCACAATCGCGGCGCAGCGCGATCCCCTTCCACTCGACCCCGGACAACAACCAGTGGACCGCCGCCGACAACTCTTGAACGTAACCCCCCGATGCAATCAAACCGTCCCTGTCTCGATGCGACATTCCCGAGTCCTTTCGGGTGAGAGCCAGACCATTCCTTCCTTGTGACAATCGAAAGAATGATCGAACCCCCAAATCGCATCGAGACTTCTTTCAATAACTCCCCCAAAAGGGTTACCGGCGTAGCGTGGCACTCGATAGTCCACTTCCCACCGTTCCGGTGCCGCTACTGCCACAAGAAACCGATGGCCAACTCGACCTGCAACTCGCGTTGCAAAGCGTCTACGACCTCTACCACTACGAAGCCGACATCGACTACACGCTGCCACCCCCCTTGCCGCTCCCGAACGGACAAGCGGAGTGGTCGGACAAACTGCTCCGTGAGTCTGGTGTTCGGTAGAGTACGCCAACTTGATGAGTAGCCACTTCGTGTCTCCCCTTCATCGCTCCGCACAGACCACTTCCGTCTTGAGTGTTTTCATCATGCCCAACTTGACGATGCCGCGAGTGTTGGCCTTTGCTGCGCCATCCGTTCTCTGTGCCATCGCACTCGTCTCGTCATCGCGAGCCAATGAGCCACGATCAGAAGGGAAGGGGGACGTTGTATCACACGCCCTCGACTTCAACCGTGACATTCGGCCGATCCTGTCGGACAACTGTTTTGCTTGTCATGGTCCGGATGAGAAGGAGCGGCAGGCGGGGCTGCGGCTGGATCAACGTGGTGCCGCGACGAAGGCTGCCGAGTCGGGTGAGATCGCCATCGTGCCGGGCAAGATTGAGGCGAGCGAGCTCATCAAGCGAATCACCAGCACCGACGAGGCGACTCGGATGCCGCCGCTCAAGGGGAAGCACAAGCCGCTCACGGCGAGCCAGATCGAATTGCTGAAGCGTTGGGTGGCGAGTGGGGCCGAGTATTCCGCGCACTGGGCGTTCAAGGCTCCGGTGAGGCCGGGTGTGCCCGGGGTCGATGCCGCGCGGTTTCGAGTGCGGAATGAGATTGATCGGTTTGTCGCGGCGAAGCTCGTTGAACACGGGTTGACTCCATCGCCCGAGGCCGACAAGGTCTCTTTGTTGCGTCGGCTGCAGCTCGATCTGATCGGGTTGCCTCCGACGATTGAAGAGGTCGATGCCTTTCTGGCGGATGCGTCGCCGGAGGCTTACGAAAAACAGGTCGAGCGGCTGCTCAAGTCGCCGCACTACGGTGAGCGTTGGGGCCGACACTGGCTCGACGCGGCGCGGTATGCCGACTCGGACGGGTTTGAGAAGGACAAGTCGCGGCAGATCGCCTTCTATCGTGACTACGTCATCGACGCGCTGAATCGAGACCTGTCGTACAACCAGTTTGTGATCGAGCAGCTTGCTGGTGACCTGCTGCCTCAACCGACACAGGACCAGATCGTCGCGACCGGCTTCCTGCGGAACTCGATGCTGAACGAAGAGGGAGGCGTGGACCCCGAGCAATTCCGGATGGACGCGATGTTCGACCGGATGGACGCCGTCGGCAAGACGTTTCTCGGGCTGACGATTCAGTGTGCCCAATGCCACACACACAAGTACGACCCGATCACGCACGAGGAGTACTACCGTCTGTTCGCGTTCCTCAACAACGACCACGAGGCCCAGCGCGTCGTCTACTCGGTCGATGAGCGGGCGAAGATCGCCGACCTGCGCCGCGAGATGACGGCCATCGAAAGCCGCCTCCAACAGCAGATGCCCGATTGGCGCGAACGCATGGCCGCGTGGGGAAAAGTAGCCGTCACGCTCCGCGTGATGAAAGCCGACGAGCAAACCAGCTCACAACAACCGCCAAACGCTTCGTCGCAAAAGGACGCCGACTCTTCATCGGCCATCGTCACGCGGAGCGTGACGGCTACGGGAGGCGACTGGCACATCCTGCAGCTCGAAAACGCGGGAGACAACGGGCAGCGGTACATCGACATGGGCGACGGTTCGATCCTCGCGCAGGGTTACGCGCCGACGAAGTATTCGACGACTCTGCGGGGTGAGACCGACCAAAAAAACATCACCGGCTTCCAGCTGGAGTTACTCAACGATCCGAACCTGCCATGCAACGGACCGGGCCGTTCGTTCATGGGAACGTGTGCGCTGACCGAGTTCACCGTGGAGATCGAACCGGTGAAAGAGGTCGAAGGCCAACCCAAGCCGGGTGTGCGCGAGAAGCTCAAGTTCGTGAAGGTCTTGGCGGACTACTCGAATCCCGAACGAGACCTCGAACCGAACTTTTACGACAAGACCGACAAGAAGCGCGTCACGGGGCCGATCGACTTCGCCATCGATGGCAAGGATGAGACCGCGTGGGGCATCGACCAAGGTCCGGGCCGGCGCAATCAGCCTCGCAACGCCGTCTTCGTCCCCGAGAAGTCGTTCGGTTACGAGGGCGGCACGCGGCTGCACATCAATCTCAAGCAGATGCACGGCGGATGGAACAGCGATGACAACATGAACAACAACCTCGGCAGGTTCCGCCTGTCGGTCACGACGGTCGCGAACCCCGAGGCCAATCCCGTTCCGGCGCGAGTCCACGAGATCCTCGCCACTTCGCCCGACAAGCGTTCATCCGATCAAGTTGCTGCAGTCTTTTCGCACTGGCGCACGACGGTCCCCGCATGGAAAGAGGCCAACGAGAAGATCGAAGCGTTGTGGCAACAGTGGCCGCGCGGTTCGACGACGCTCACGCTGATGGCTCGCACCGAACCTCGCAATACTCGGCTGCTGCTGCGCGGCGATTGGCTCAAGCCTGATAAGGCGGTCACGCCGGGAGTGCCCGCGTTTCTGCATTCGCTTCCCGTAGCCGTTTCGCTCCGCGACAGGAAGCGAGATGAAGCACCAGCGTCCAACTTGTTGCTGAACGCCCAATCACCAATTGGCGACATCTCGCCATCGCGCAACGTGTCGCGGAGCGACACGGCTACCTTGGGCGAAGCGCCGCTCAACCGTCTCACGCTCGCTAATTGGATCGTTGACCGACGCAGTCCCACTGCGGCGCGCGTGCAAGTGAATCGCATCTGGCAGGCGTACTTTGGCACCGGGATCGTCGCGTCGAGCGAAGACCTCGGCACACAGAGCGACCCGCCGTCGCATCCCGCGTTGCTCGACTGGCTCTCGGTCGAGTTCATGGATCACGGGTGGAGTCTCAAGCACCTGCATCGCCTGATCGTGACGAGCGCAACATATCGCCAATCGAGTCGCGTCACGCCCGCCCTGTACGAACAAGACCAGTACAACCGCTGGCTCGCCCGCTCACCGCGTCTTCGCGTGGAAGGCGAGATCGTGCGCGACATCGCTCTCGCGGCGAGCGGCCTGCTTAACCCAAAGGTCGGCGGCGCGAGCGTCTTCGCGCCCGCGCCCGCCTTCCTGTTCGTCCCACCCGCCAGTTACGGCCCGTTCGTGTGGAACGACGAGACCGGCTCCGAACGCTACCGCCGCGCGATCTACACGTTCAGAAGACGCTCGACGCCGTATCCGATGCTCACCAACTTCGACGCCCCGAATGGAGACTTTTCGTGTGTCAGGCGCACTCGCTCGAACACGCCGCTTCAAGCACTCACCACTCTGAACGAAACGATCTTCCTCGAATGTGCCCGCAACCTCGCGCTGCTCACGCTGAAAGAGGGAGGCACGGACGATGCCACTCGCCTGACATGGTCCTTCCGCCGCTGTGTCTCCCGGCCCCCGAGCGATCACGAACGAAACGTCCTGTTGAAACTGCTCGCCCAGCAAACGACCAAGTTCTCCGCCGCAGATGCCAAGCCGTGGGAACTGGCCGCCAACGATCCGGCCAAACCGCCGACACTGCCAGCCAACGCCACACCCGCTCAAGCGGCCGCGTGGACCGCTGTCTCGCGCGTGCTGTTGAATCTTGATGAGACCGTGACGAAGGACTGATCGGTCACAAACAAGGAGCCTGACAATGTTGCAGACAATTGAAGGTACGTATGAGAACGGTCGAGTCGACTTGGCTGAACGGCCTCGCGATGTCGGTCGCGTGCGCGTGATCGTCACGTTCTTGCCACCGGAAAACATTGCCGAGTCGAACACGACATCGGCAATTCCACCACAGTTCACGACTGCGGAGCTGCGCGGCAAGTTTGCCGCGTGGAGCGAAGTTTGAACGCTCCCGGAATGGAGGCTTACGCTGCCCTTTACCCGAGGTGATGTCGTGCTGGTGTGGTATCCGGATAGCAATCAACAAACGTTCAAGCGGCGTCCGGCACTCATCGTTCAGTCGGATCAGCTCGCGACGGGCTTCCGCAAGTCGTGTTGACGATGATCACGAGCAACCTTGCCCGTGCAGGTCACCCTAGCCGAGTTTTCATCACGCAGGCGACTCCCGAAGGACGAGCTTCGGGATTGGTGAGTGACTCCGTCATCGTCACAGACAATCTGGCCACGGTTCTCGATAAGGCGGTGGATCGCGTGCTGGGAACGCTGCCGAACATGTCGGCGGTCGATGAGGCGTTGCGACCACGCTCGGGCTGTAACACACTCGATGCGAATCCGATTCGGTGCATCAATGACTGTCGTGATTTGTCGGTTCGGTTTTGGTGAGCCGGGTGCCGTAAGGCCCCGGATTCTGCGACATCCCGTCCGAGGCCTTACGGCACCCGGCTCACCAAACTCAGACAGTTGTTGATGCGCCAGTCCTGGGTTGCGTTGAGTCCATACACATCGAGTCACGAAATGCGAAACGGGACGTCCTCCGTGAGGAGGGCGTCCCGTTTCTGTTGTGGTCCTGATTGGGTGCAGGTCCGTGGTGGATGTGGAAGGCTGGTGAGGCCGTTCAATCAACGCATTCGATCAGGTGGCCGCGCCGCGTGGGGCGGGGATGCGAGTCAATGGTACAGACTCCGGAACGGGGGTTGGTGACACGCCGACGGGTGGGGCTGCGTTGGGAACGCCGCAGTTTCCCGAGGCACAGCCGCCTGTCGAACAAGGTGACGCGGGGCAGACGGTGTGCGGGACGATCTTGCAGACTTCATACGTCTCCACGCGAGGGACGCAGCGCGTCACCATACGAGTACACGGGACTTGCTCTTCGCGAGCGACACACTTGGCGACGCGGTGCGTCACGGTGTAAGGCTCTTGGCGGCAGACCGTAAATGGGACGCGGCAGGTCTTGGTTTCCATGACTGTGCGACAGGTCTGAACGGGCACCTTGCGAGTGCATTGTTCGGCGACTTGTCGGCAGACTTGGTACGGGATGCGTTGCGTGACTTGTTCACACACCATGCGACAGGTTCGAACGGGAACTTGCTCGACGACCTCTTGCGAGACGATGCGGCAAACCTGAACGGGGACCTTCGTCACGATGGTCTCGGGGACTTGGCGACAGACGGTGACGGGAACTGTCTGGCGGCAGACTTTGGGTTGATAGGTCGTGCAGGCGACTTGGCTCTCGACGACGTTCGGGCACCATTGAGGGCGGAGCGTGTAGAAGCCGCGTGGCTGCATTGCCCAGCGTGAATTGCCGCAGTCATCACACGTCAATCCGGGGAACGGGAAGCTGGGGTTGTAGGCCCGTTGCCACGTCCACTTGCCGCAGTCCTTGCGAACAGTGCGGCAGGTGGTGACCGGTTCCATCACGGTGTAGCAGCGTTCTTGGTTGACGGTCTCGCTCACGGTGCGAACGACGGTGCGACGGCATTCGCGTTCGATGGTCTCCGTCACGGGGCGTTGGACACAGCGACGAACTTCACGCGTCGATTCCGTCCAAACGGGCTTCTGCACCGTGTAGCAATGCTCGCGGTACTGAGTCTCGGTGACGGGCCGCATCACGGTGTACTGCTCTTCGCGTTCGGCGGTCTCGATGACCTGACGTGCGACTTGATACTGCTCTTCGCGGAAGGCGGTCTCTTGGACGGTGCGCTGTCGCGTTTCGGCAACGTCTTCGTAGATCGTGTCGTGGACGGTACGCGACACCATGTACTGCTGAGGCTCTTGAACGTAGCTGTAGACCGTGCGTTCGCACTGCTGACGCTCGACGCGGCAAGTCGTGTAACACGCGGCGGGCTGGCAAACGGGCGCGGGGCAACAACTGTAACTGGCGGCTCCGCAATAGCGGCCCGCTTCGACCGAACCAGGTGCCGCGACGATGCCGAGCGCCAGCGCGGTCAGCATTCTGACCATCGTTTTTCTCATGACTGATCTCCAATAAAAAGGCGTTGACTGTTGCCGCTTCGTAGTCGATTGATGAAGTCTGATCTGGAGAGTCTGCCGTCGGCAGCGTGTTCAGTTCGGTCGCTCGATCCCGCACAATTGCGGCGAGTCGCCTCGTCAAAACTGACAGCACCAGACCTGAAGTCTCATCCCACAAACTCATCTGCAACCGGAAGCGTTGCCTGAATCATAAGCTCAAGCACAGACCCTTCGCGAAGAGAAAGTTCGCAAATCTACGGAAGCCGCGATGAACGACTGCAACAACACTGAACAACCGTGACAGTTGGTAGACTGGCCCCGTTTGGCCGTGCTCACGAAACCGAAACAGCCCGCGCAGCTTGCCGAATCGACGGCCTTGGTGCAGAACGGCAACGCACCGCGCGCTGCGAAAAGACCACGCAGATCAACTCACCTCGCGCATCGAACCCGCTCGAACAACGATGGTGTCGGCG
>CAMAYU010000052.1 GCA_945862235.1 Schlesneria paludicola DSM 18645 | reverse complement strand
CTTCGCGGCCCCCAGCGAAGCGGGATTCACCCCAATCTGGGGGCGGCGAAGCGCCGACCCCAGCCACACAAGTTTGAGTTCGGGAAGTGATTGCGGCCCCGCTCTTTAAGGCGACCGGCAAGTGTTCGCTCCCCCCGTACGATGGACGCCTCGTCCGTCCGATTTGCCACCAAGTTGGTCGGACGGACGAGGCGTCCATCGTACGGGTCTCGTCGGGAAGGAACGTTGGGCAGAATGGCCTGGATGCCCCGTCCACCTCTTCTCTCAGTTCGCCTTCTCTGTGCCTCTGTGTCTCTGTGGTAAACCGTCTTCGATGACGTTCCAGCACGAGGATTGAACCACAGAGCCGCAGGCTTCCCGGTCTCCACTACATGGCGTTTACTTCGTTTTGGCAACATACAAGGCGCAGAGGCACAGAGAAGGCAAGCAGAGGTCTGTTCCTCAGGAGGGTGGGACCAGCTCGCTTCGAGCGCCGGCCCACCAGCATAAGTCACTGTGTTTTCTGGTGGGCCGGCGCGGCGAAGCGAGCTGGTCCCACCCTACGTCCCTTTTTCAACAGGCTGTTAGTGACCGCGGCACCCGACTTCAGGTTCAACGAGTCGATGGCCCAGAACAGGTCAGTCGTCGTTGATTGAGTCGAGGGGGCCGGGCAGTACAATCCCGCCCGTTCTCAAATCTCGCTGAATCTCTTTGCGGAAAGGATGCCCGTCATGGCAGATGCCGCTGCTCCTGTTGATGCCACCGTTTCCGACCTTGCAACGCCAACGAAGCCGTTCGCTCATCTGCACTGTCACACGCATTACAGTTTGCTCGATGGAGCGAACCGGATTGATCAGGTGGTGAAGAAGATCAAGGGGGCGGGGATGAATGCCCTCGCCATCACCGATCACGGCAATTTGTATGGGGCGCTCGAGTTCTACAACGAGTGTCGTGGGGCGAGCGTCAATCCGGTGCTGGGGCTGGAAGCGTACATCGCGCCGGGATCGCGGTTCGACAAGGCGGGGGCGTCGCGCGTCAAAGAGGCCAGCTATCACCTGACGCTGCTGGCAATGAACCGGGTCGGGTTTCAGAACCTCGTCAAACTGTCGTCGGCCGCGTTTCTGGAAGGCTTCTACTACAAGCCGCGTATCGACAAGGAGTTGCTGGAGGCTCATAGCGAGGGGGTGATCCTGCTGTCCGGCTGCGCGGCGGGCGAACTGTCACAGATGCTGCTTCAGGGGAAGATGGACGAGGCCGAGAAGCTGGCCGCATGGTACAGCCGCGTCTTCGGCGACCGCCTGTACATGGAGATTCAAAACGCGGGCTTCGCGATTCAGAAGCAGTGCATGGACATGACGGTGGACCTCGCCAACCGCATGGGACTGCCGCTCGTCGCGACGAATGATGCGCACTATCTCAATCAGTCTGACGCCGCGATGCACGACGTGCTGCTGTGCGTGAACACAAAGGTCGAGCGATCCGACACCAAGCGGATGAGGATGGACACGGACCAGCTCTTCGTTCGCACACCCGAAGAGATGTACGCCGTCTTCCCCGGCTTCGAGGACGCCGTCGCGCGGTCGCAGGAGATCGCCAACCGCGTTGATATTCAGCTCGATCTGAAGTCGCGGCACTATCCGGTCTTCAAGCCGCCGGAGGGAAAGAAGGACATCGACTATCTGCGCGAACTGTGTGAAGACGGGATGGTCTACCGCTATGGGGCGGACAACATTTCCGACGTTCATCGGGCACGCATGAAGTACGAGTTGGGCGTCATCGAGCAGATGGGTTACGCCAGCTACTTCCTGATCGTGTGGGACTTCGTGCGGTTCGCGGTCGAGCAGGGGATTCCGTGCAGCGCGAGAGGTTCCGCGTGCGGCGCTATCGTGGCGTATGTGCTGCGGCTCAGTCACGTCTGTCCGCTGGAGTACGACCTGCTGTTTGAACGGTTCCTCGACCCGAGCCGGACCGAGCCGCCTGATATCGACATCGACTTCTGTCGCGATCGCCGTCAGATGGTGATCGACTACACCAAGCAAAAGTACGGCTCGGCGAATGTCTCGCAAATCGGGACGTTCGGCACACTGAAGGCCAAGGCGGCGATTCGCGATGTCGCACGCGCCCTCTCCGTCTCGCCTAAAGACGTCGATGTCATCGCGAAGATGGTCCCCGAGACGTTGAACATTACGCTCGATGAAGCGATCAAGGAGAGCGCGGAACTCAAAGCCCTCTACGAGTCCGATCCGAAGATCAAAGAGATCCTCGATTTGGCCAAGCAGATCGAGGGACTGGCACGCAGCGCGGGGACGCACGCGGCGGGCGTCGTGGTGTCGGACGAGCCGATCTCGCAGTACATCCCGCTGCAAACGATCACCGGCAAGACTGACATCATCACGCAGTGGGAAGGCCCGACGGTCGAGAAGGCCGGGCTGTTGAAGATGGACTTCCTCGGCCTCCGCAACCTGACGATCCTCGACAAGACGGTGAAGAACGTCAAAAAGCATCGCGGCATCGAGATTGATCCCGTCGATCTGATTAAGGGGGAGAAGCTCAAGGACAAAGCGACGTTCGCACTGCTTCAACGCGGCGAGACGAAAGGGATCTTCCAGCTGGAGTCGGGCGGGATGCGCGACCTGCTGACGAAGATGAGGCCCGATAAGTTTGCTGACATCGTCGCCACGTCGGCTCTATACCGCCCCGGCCCGCTCGAAGGTGGGATGGTGATGACCTACGTCGATGTCAAGAATGGTCGCCAAGCTTTGCCGAGCGTTCATCCGATCGTCGACTCGATTTTGAATGAGACCTACGGCGTGATGGTCTACCAGGAACAGGTCATGCGGATTCTGAACCGCCTCGGGGGGATCGAACTGCCGCAGTCGTATCAGTGCATCAAGGCGATCAGCAAGAAGAAGCTGGAGACGATCGCCAAGTACCGCGAACAGTTCATGAAAGGTTCGAAGGAGAACAACTACGCCGCCGACAAAGCCGCCGATCTGTTCGGCATGATCGAGAAGTTCGCGGGCTACGGGTTCAATAAGAGTCACAGCGCCGCCTATGGGGCATTGGCGTATCAGACGGCGTACTTCAAGGCTCACTATCCGGCCGAGTTCATGGCGGCGCTGTTGTCATGCGAATTGGGTGAGACCGACAAGCTGGTCGAGCATGTCGATGATTGCCGTCGCATGGGGATCGAGATCATCCCGCCGAACGTGAACATCGGCGATGTCGAGTTCTCGGTGCATGGCGAAAAGCTGACGTTTGGACTCGGCGCGATCAAAGGGGTCGGCGAGGGAGCCGTCGGCGCGATCGTGGCCGAGCGGGCGAAAAACGGCCCGTTCAAGAGTATTTTTGATCTCGCAGAACGCTGCGACCCGAAGCACGTCACGAAGGGGATTCTCGAACTGCTCATCAAAGCGGGCGGATGCGACTGCCTCGGCGGCAAGCGCGCGGCGATGTTTGCCGTCACTGAGCGAGCCGTTCAGTCGGCCTCGAACGTGGCTCGTGACAAGCAGCGCGGCCAGAAGAACCTCTTCGGCGGAGACGATGACGACGATCAAACTCCGGCCACCGCCACCACAGCGGCCTCTCCCGCGAACCTCCCTGACGTCCCCGAGTGGTCGCAGCGCGAGCGACTCGCGTTCGAGAAAGAGGCGCTGGGCTTCTTCCTCACCTCGCACCCGCTCTCGGAAATGGCCGACACAATCAAGCAGTTCACCACACACGAGAACAAACAACTTGTCGAGATGAACGATGGCGAACAAGTGATCCTTGGCGGCATGGTCTCGGCGATCAAGAAGGCCCAGACGAAGAAGCCGAGCCGCAACGGGCACTCGAAGTACGTGAACTTCGACTTCGAAGATCCGACCGGCGTCGTCCGCTGCATCATGTGGCCCGAGGAATTCTCGCGGCTCGGCGAGAAAGTCGAACCCGAACAAATCCGCTTCGTTCGAGGCAAACTCGACAAGCGCAACCGCGAACCGAACGTGATCGTGGACGCCATGTGGTCGCTGGAAGAGGTCGAGAAAGAGTTCACCAAGCAGGTCTGGATCAAGTTTCAAAAGGGTCTGCACGGAAACGCCGTCATCGAACGAGTTCGCGACATCCTCCAGAAGAACCCGGGCAAAGCGGATGTCGTACTGATCGTCGATTCCACCGAAGACGATGCACGGCTGAGATACGTCGCCCACAAGCCGCTCGAACAAAAGCTGGCCGTCAACGCCAGCCTGCGCAAAGAACTGATCGATGCTCTCGGTGACGGGCACGTCCGGTTTGTGGCAGACCTCAAACGCAGTAGCGTTGGGTCGGGGCAGGGCGTGGGACGGTGAGAGACGGAGGGATTTGCCACAGAGACACCGCGAAGAGTGGACGGAGGAAGAGCGAATGCCGGAATTATGGACACTGCGAGACGAGTCGTCGGGCGAACGAGGTCGTTTGAGAAGCCTCACGAAAATCGAGTGCATTGGAAATCGCGGTAGTCAGCACTCGGCTGCTTGAACTTGGAGATCGTGCTAAGGGAGTCTCCACAGCCCCATCTTTGACCTCATCCTCGCCTTCTCTGTGTCTCTGTGTCTCAATTCTTTTCAGCCCCACTGCGTTCTCACCGACCTCAATGCTTCGTTGAACAGCGTTACTCCGGTTTCGATTTCCCAAGCCCTCACCTAGAATCGGCCGCACTATGGCAGGCAACTCATTTGGACAGGCGTTTCGAATCACGACGGCGGGCGAAAGTCACGGGCCGGCGAATGTGGTCATTATTGATGGCGTTCCGTCCGGGATCGCACTCAGCGTCGAGGACTTGCTCGTCGATCTCAATCGGCGGCGGCCGGGGCAGAGTCACATCGTCACGCAGCGCGATGAGTCCGACACGCCCGAGATTCTCTCCGGCTTGTTTGAAGGCCGCACGACCGGGACGAGTCTCGCCATTCTGATTCGCAATCAGGACCAGCGCAGCAAGGACTACGGCAACATCAAGGACCTCTACCGGCCGGGTCATGCCGACTTCAGCTTCGATGCGAAGTACGGCTTCCGCGACTATCGCGGCGGCGGCAGGTCGAGTGCTCGCGAGACGACCGTGCGCGTTGCGGCCGGTGTCGTCGCAAAGAAGATTTTGGAGCAAGCGTTCGGCGGGCGCGTTGTCGGTTATGTGACTCAAGTCGGCGACATCAAGGCGAGCATCGCCGATCCCGCCGCGATCACACTCCAACAGGTGGAGACACTTCCCAGCGGCGAACCGAACATCGTCCGCTGCCCCGACGTGACTGCAGCCGCGAAGATGATCGAGCTGATCGAGCAGGTTCGCAAAGAGGGGGACTCGATCGGCGGCGCGGCCGAGATCGTGGCGACAAACATTCCGGCGGGACTCGGCGAACCGGTGTTCGACAAGATCAAGGCCGATCTCGCGAAGGCGCTCTTTTCACTCCCCGCCGTGTTGGGAGTTGAGTACGGGATCGGGTTCGGCTGCGTGACGATGCGCGGAAGCGAACACAACGATCACTTCGTGCCAGATGTCGCTCACCCGCGCGATGGCCATGCCGGAATCACGACCGACACCAACCGACATGGCGGCATGTTGGGCGGCATCACCACCGGCTTGCCCATCATCCTGCGCGCCGCCGTCAAACCGACCAGCAGCCTGCCGATTGAACAGCCCACCGTGACGAGTCTCGGCGAACCAGCCACGATCAAAACCAAAGGCCGTCACGACCCGTGTCTGCTGCCGCGATTCATCCCGATGGCCGAAGCGATGGTCGCCATCGTACTGGCCGATCACTGGCTGAGATGGCGAGGCCAGCAGGCTCGTTAGATCGGCCAAAGTAGTTGTTCCGTTCCCGCAGGGGACATTCGTAAGTGAAGAACGGTGGCGGATTGGCCTAGAGGCCCAACGCCCCGTTCACCTCATTCTCTCAGTTCGCCTTCTCTGTGCCACTGTGCCACTGTGCCACTGTGCCTCTGTAGTAAAACCGACTTCGATCACGTTCCAGTTAAGAGATTTGAACCACAGGCGCTCAGACACTCAGAGGCACAGAGAAGGCAAGCAGAGGTCTGATCCTCAGGAGCGTTCATCGTTCGCTTGATGAGCCTTCGACAAGTAAACGTCTGATTGCAAAAGGCTCGTCACGCGGAGCGACGACGGCTACTTTAAGACCGCGACAAGGGGACAGAACCACAGATGGCTTGGTACCAGCATCGACTGACATTGCCTGCGTATCGGCGGGGCTTTCACATCATCACGCGACAAGTCGTGGAGGCCGTTCCCGAACTCGCCTCGATGCGGGTCGGCCTGCTGCATGTGTTTATCCAACACACGTCGGCGTCAATCTCGATCAACGAGAACGCCGATCCCGATGTGCCTCGCGATTTGGAGTCATCGTTCAACGCGATCGCTCCCGAAGACTTCCCCTACGTCCACACGTGTGAGGGACCGGACGACATGCCCGCCCATGTGAAGTCGGCCCTGCTCGGCAACTCGGTCACGATCCCCGTTTCGAACGGACGGCTCTGCCTTGGGACTTGGCAGGGAATCTATCTCTGCGAACACCGCAACCACGGCGGCCAACGCTCGCTCGTCCTGACGCTGCAAGGCGACGAGTGACTCGATAACATCCGCCCGCCAAGTACGATTGAGATTCATCCAATGAATGTGTGCCGAGTGTTCGTGCATTAGCCCGGAGGGCGACAGGTGATAGCCCACGGCGTGAGCCGTGGGTCAGGCCGGACAACGATGTTCTTAGCCCTGAAAGGGCGACACTTTCCTGATGTGACTCTCGCGAACTCCGCCTGAAACGGCCCCGAATGTGTCGCCCCTCCGGGGCTTTGCGACTGGCATTTGGCGCTCCCCACGGCTCACGCCGTGGGCTATGACCTGTTGCCCTCCGGGCTAATGCAGCAAGCTTTCAGCACGCATTATCTCATGAACCAATTCACACCATTGATGGAGAATCTTGTTCCATGCCCGCACTCACATTTCCCCTGACTTGGGACCTCGTTTCACTCTCTCCCGCACCAACGACGGCGGGTTTTCGGGAGGAGTTGGATCGGTTCAAGGCGAAGCTGGCGCAGTTTGCGGCCGCGACGAATGAGTTGCCGGGGGTGGACGCTCAGGGCGAGAACGTCACGCGGTGGGTGACGCTCATCGCCGAGTACGAGCGGCTTGATGCACAAGCGACGGACCTCAAGGCGCTGGTTGAGTGCTACATGGCGGCCGATGCCGAGTGCAAGGCGTACCATCAGTTGCAGGCGGAACTCAGCACGCTGACTCCGTATCGCGAGCAGATCGCGACGAACATCGAGTTCGCGTTGAAGGAGGCGACCGATGCCGATTTTCTCGCGCTGCTGGCGGCGTCTCCGGAACTCAAACGGAACGAATACTTCCTCGTGACGCGCCGGAAGAATGCGGCGTTGCGATTGCCCAAGTCGCAGGAGTTGCTCGCGGCGGACTTGGCGGTCGATGGCATTCACGCTTGGGGACGGTTGTTCGACCGGTTGTCGGGGGCACTCAAAGTCCAAGTGCAGGAGCAGGGCAAGATTGTCTCGCGGTCGCCCGGTCAGGTGCAGTTCGATTCGCCGCAGCGGACCATACGCGAGAATAATTTCCTCGCGGCCGATGGAGCCTGGGCGACGATCGCCGATTCGTGTGCCGAAGCGATCAACCACATCGCCGGAACACGGCTCACCACGTACCGCCACGTCGGACTGAGCGATCATCTCGAAGCGCCGCTGCGGCATAATCGCATGACACGCGAGACGCTCGACGCGATGTGGTCCACGATCACGGCGGGCAAGAGCGTGTTGAAGGACTACTTCGCCGCGAAGGCTAAGTTACTCGGTGTCGATCGGCTGGCGTGGTTCGACCTGACGGCCCCGCTCCCGCAAATGCCGGGTGCGATGTCATCGGATGAGATCACCTACCCTGACGCTTGCTCGCAGATCATCGACGCCTTCGACGCCTTCAGCCCCGACTTCGGTGGCTTCGCGAAGATGGCTCTGACGCAGGGCTGGATCGAGGCCGAGAACCGCCCCGGCAAGCACCAAGGGGGCTTCTGCACCGGCTTCCCCACGGCGAAGCAGTCACGCATCTTCATGACCTACACGAACAGCGCCGACAGCATGAGTACACTCGCGCACGAACTCGGTCACGCCTATCACTCGTGGGTGCTGCGCGACCAGCCAGTCTTCTTGCAGGACTACCCGATGAACCTGGCCGAGACAGCCTCGACGTTCGCCGAGGCTGTGCTGGGCGAGCGGCGTTTGAAGCAAGCTCGCTCCGATTATGAGCGGCTCCAAATGCTCGATGGCATGTTGGGGGATGCCGTCGCATTTCTGATGAACATCCACGCCCGATTCATCTTTGAAGACAACTTCCACAAGCAGCGAGCCAAGGGGGAACTGACTGCCGATCAACTCAACGCGCTGATGGAAGCGGCTCAGAAAACGGCGTATCTCGATGTGCTGGCCGATGGCGGCTGGAACCCGCGCTTCTGGACCTCGAAGCTCCATTTCTACATCACCGGATTGCCGTTCTATAACTTCCCATACACGTTCGGATACTTGCTCTCGATGGGCGTATACGCCGTGGGACAAGACGCTGGAGCGGAGTTCTCCGAAACCTACCGCAAGCTGCTCATCGCCACCGGCTGCAAGGATGCCGAAGAGGCGGTGAAGTCCACGCTCGGCTTCGATCTGCGCAAACCCGACTTCTGGGTGAAGAGCCTCCGCATTGTCTCCGACCGCGTCCGCCAGTACGTCGCGCTGACGGACTCAATTTTGGGCAAGACCCGTTCGCTCTGATCGAGCGATGGCGTTGCTGCTTCCGAGTCCGCATTCAATCCCTGAGCTTGCGCTCAGGAGGGCGATGGGCAAGCGTCATTCTGCGGGACATGTTGAAGTGTCCACTCATTGTCCGTGGCTCATCATTCTTCGTAGAGCCGGACGCGCACCTTGCCGTCCTGGGTGATGCACGCGCGGTAGAGGCCCTCGGAGTTGTAGGCGGTGGCGAACCGGCCGGTCTTGTCGAGGACGATGGCCGCACCTTCACCGCCCGCATCTTTGAGCTGACGGTTGATGACATCGTGCGAGGC
Organism: Schlesneria paludicola DSM 18645; assembly: GCA_945862235.1. GTDB lineage: Bacteria > Planctomycetota > Planctomycetia > Planctomycetales > Planctomycetaceae > Schlesneria > Schlesneria paludicola_A. The sequence goes on along the minus strand of CAMAYU010000052.1, from coordinate 24,134 downwards.
CGCTTCGGCCGACGAGCCTTTGTACTTCATCTGCGCGACGATCTCGTGGGAGACTGCGTACCGGATGAAGAACTCGCCATGACCGGTGCAGGAGATCGCGGCGGCTTCGTTGTCGGCGTAGGTTCCCGCGCCGATGATCGGTGAGTCTCCCACGCGACCGAAACTTTTGTTGGTCATTCCACCGGTGGACGTTCCCGCCGCGAGGTTCCCGGCGGCATCGAGCGCTACGGCGCCGACGGTGCCGTACTCGGACTTCTTCGCGGGGGGCAGGTTCTCGACCGGAAGTGCGCCGCGCTTGTTCTTCAGTTCCGCTTCCTGTTTCCAGATGGCTTGGATCGCCTTCCAGCGATGCTCGGTCCAGAAGTAGGAAGGATCGACGATGTCCAAGCCCTGCTGCGTGGCGAAGATTTCCGCGCCGCGCCCGACCAGCATCACATGCTTCGACTTCTCCATCACGGCACGGGCGCCGGTGATCGGGTTCTTGATGATCGTGACCCCCGCCATCGAGCCCGCTTTTTTCGTTTTGCCATCCATGATCGAGGCATCCAGTTCATTGCGGCCTTCGTGTGTGAAGACGGCTCCCTTGCCCGCGTTGAGGAGCGGCGAGTCTTCCATTACGCGAATGGCCGTTTCGACGGCATCCAAACTGGAGCCGCCGCTCTTGAGCTTCGCGTGCCCCGCTTGCAGTGCCTCCGTCAGGACCGCTCGCACCTGCTTGTCGAGGTCCGGCGTCATGTCCACCTTGTCCACTCCGATCCCGCCGTGAATGCCAAGCACCACGTTCGAGACCACATCGTCTGCCGCCGACATCAGGTTCGTCATCGTGAAAAGTACCATCCCTGAAACAAGTAGAGTTCGAGTCATAACGGGTTCCGCAAAGTGAGAGGACGAGTCCGAAGCATGGCGAGTGGGGCGGCGCAATCTCTCACGCAGTCCATGAGTGAGATGTTTAACCGCGACCCTCTGGGGAGCGCGCTGGAGTTACGAGTCGGCCGAGCAACGCGCTCCCCAGAGGGTCGCGGTTAAACTTGCAAACGTCTCATACTCCGCCGCGTGAGGTATCGCTTGGTTCGGGGGGTTAGAACGGAACATCCCCGTCGGGGTCAAAGTCGCCTAGCGTGTCGCCGTTGGTGGAATCATTTTGAGCTTTGCGTTCGGCATATCGACGCTCGAACTCGGCGTCGCACTCCGGGCAGTACGAGCACGTGTCGAAATTCTGCGTCATGTCCGAATGTGGAAGTTCGGGGTGAGTTTCTTCGTTGCGCAAGATGTCGTTGACGAGCAATTCGTAGGCGGACCGAGGAGTGAAGTGTTCGCACATGTGCAGCGCGACGTTGTGCAGGGCCAGTTCCATCAGAATGGAATTCAGCGCCTGAACCACCTGTTCGTCATTGAGTGATTCCGGCGGCGGAACCTTTAGTGGTGGATCAAACAGCGTGCAGAGTGGCACGTCCTGAGAGTGGTCTTCGAGCGCGTCCAATCTCTCCCACAACGCGAGTGTCTCGGGGTCAGGGCCATCGCTCCACGGCTGGTCTGAAGACGATGTTTCGAGGCTGGCCTCGAGGTCTTTGGGAAAGAGCCCGTAAGGGTCGTCGTCCGACTCGTCAGGCATTGGCTCGAATGCGAGGATCGCGCCGTCCTCAGAGTCGTCGTCGAATTCATTCGCTTCGTCTTCAGGCCACGGCACATCGTCCGAGAATTCCAGATCCAAGCCTTCGTTCAAATCGTCTTCGTTCAGAGTGGTTTCGTTCCCGCCGGTCTGTTCGGACGCAAAGAACCCCAACGTTGTCGGACCACTCTCATCGGGATCGATCTCAATCAGCGGATCGACCAATTCGATGACGACGCGGCCATTCTGGCCGTACCACTCGAGGCACAGCATCCGTCTCCATTCCGTCGGTGGCTGTTCGTCGAGTTTGCTGCGGCGCAGGAACTCGTCGATCGAGCAGTCGAAGGCGCGGACCTGCTTCGCGGCGGTCATCTCGCCCGGCACGCCGATCTGCATCCACGCGATGCGGCGTTCGTCGATCTCTTCCTCGGTCAGCGCCCCCTGTTCGATCATGGGATTCGGTCGGGCTTCAAACCGCAGATGATGTCCGGCCAGATCGGATAGGCAGTTGCCCGTCAGTTGGAACATGATTGGTCGGTCGCAATCGCGCAGCCAGATGTACCCGTGAACCGAGTTCCGTTTCGTGTTGAAGAGTTCCCCCGCCAACACGTATTCGGTTAGTCGCAGTGCCATGTTGAGGCATCCTGATTGATGAACGAGTCCGGGAACGCGAGCGGAAACAGTCGTCTGTATCACACCAACCCGAAGTGTGAACGAGGGCGTCGGCCGGCTTCGTCCTTGTTCACACTTCGGGTTGGTGTGTGTTCGTCGATGCGGATCGTCTGCAATCGACGAGCTAGGTTCAAGGCAACATCGGGAAGAGCGACTTCTGATTGGCGGCTGTCAGTGGTGAGCCGTACTCGCACGGCTCGAAGGCTTCGATGTAGCGGATCTTGCGACCGCGTTCCTCGCCGTAGGTTTGAATCACGAGGTCGCGGTAACGATCGGCGAGTGGGCCGTTGAAGCCAGCATAGAATTGCCTGAGGTAGTCGCGCCGCGCGGCGGGATCGGTCGGGAACCCGTTCTCCTGGCATAGCGTGTACGGCAGCCACTCGAAGAACTGACAACTGTGACAGGTCATCTGGTCGAGGATGCTGTCGAGTACCGGTTCCACATCGATCACGATTGTCGGTGCGAATGGTGCCGGACGTTGAAAGTGATCGGAGAGGTACGCGATGACCGGGTTGACGCGCAGCGCGGGAACTTCGGGAACGATGTGTGGCACGATCACCATGTAGGCGGCGTCGCAGACGAGCGTCGAGGTAGCGCGGTGATCCGGGTGATAGTCGTTGGGACGGTGAGTCAGAATCAGATCGGGGCGGTAACGGCGGATGAGCGCGATCAACTCGAAGCGGGCTTCCACCGTTGGCTGCAACCTCCCATCGCGATTGTTCAGGACTTCGTACTCAATCCCCATCAGCTTCGCGACGGCCTGCGTCTCTGCCAGTCTCAGCGCCGCCAACTCGGCGGGCTGCCGCGACTGATGTCCTGCTTCGCCGTTGGTCACGCTGACAAACTTCACGTTGTGCCCCGCCGCGCGATACAGCGCGGTGATGCCCCCGGCTTTGATCTCGCAGTCATCGGGGTGAGCACCAATTACAAGGATGCGGAGCGGAGTGGATGCGGTCATGAGGTTCCTCGGAATGAAATGGTGTGCGTTGCTTAACAGCGCGGCCATGAGTGAGACATTTTCTGAGCGGGGTGGCGTCAGCCCCCTGGTTCTTTGCAAGCGGACTGACGCCCAAGAAACAGGGGGCTGGCGCCACCTTGCTCAGAAGTCTCATCTACGACCGCGCGGTGCAACGAGAGATTCTAAAGGTCGATGCCCAGTTCTTCGATCTTGCGGTAGAGGCTCGACAGGCCGAGCTTCAGTCGTTTGGCGGCTTCACGTTTTTCCGGCCACTGCCGCAGCACACGCAAAATGTGGAGTCGTTCGTAGTGACGCAGTGCGGAGCGAAGGTCATCGGTGTCGGGGAGTGGCTGTTCGTCGCCGCGGAGGTCGGGGGGAAGATCATCGGGCCGAATCTGCGTTCCGTCGCACATCATGACCGCACGTTCGAGGGCGTTGTCGAGTTGCCGGACATTTCCCTTCCACGGGTTCGACATCAACAGTCGAATCGTTTCACTGGTCGCTCCCGTCGCCTTTTGCCCCATCGCACGACTGTGTTTGCTGACAAAGAACTCGACCAGCTCGGGCACGTCATCCAAGCGGTCGCGCAACGCGGGAATGCGAATCTTCACGCCATCGAGCCGATAGAAGAGGTCTTCCTGAAAGCGGCCTTCGGCGACTTCTTTCACCAGATCACGCGTCGTCGCCGCCACGATGCGAGCGTGAGTTCGACGGGGTTCGGACGAACCGAGTGGAGTGAACTCTTGGAACTCGATCGCGCGCAACAGCTTGTCCTGTGTGGAGAGCGGCAACAGCGCGACTTCATCCAGATAGACCGTGCCGGTGGTGGCCTGACTCAGGATTGCGGTCAACTCTCCTTTCGTTCCCGGCACCGTTCCCGCTTTAGCTCCGAAAAGTTGGCCTTCGAGTAATTCTGTCGGTTGAGTGGCACAGTTCACGGCGACGAATTGCTCATTTTGTTTCGGCCCCCACTTATGGAGGGTGCGTGCAAAAAGTTCCTTCCCCGTGCCCGATTCTCCCGCCAGCAGCACGTTCGAGTTGGTGACGGCCGCCCGGCGTAGGGCTTGCTGCACGGCGATGATCGCTCGGCTCGACCCCACGATTTCGTCGCCTTCAAAGTGTCGAGCCAATTCGCGACGCAGGGCCTGATTTTCGAGAGACAGTTCGCGGTACTGAAACAACCGGTTCAGCTTGTTGGCCAAGTCATCGAAGATCACCGGCTTGACGAGATAGTCGAACGCGCCGGACTTGAACGCTTCGACGGCGTTCTCGACCGTCGCGTAGGCCGTGATGATTAGTCCCGAGATGCTCGGGTTGAGCTGCTGCAACCGCCTGAGAAGCATCAAGCCGTCTCCGTCGGGAAGCTGCACATCGCAGATGGCCACTTGAAAGTCGCGTTGCCTCGCCAAGGTCAGTGCGGCCGCGACAGTCCCGGCATCGGCAACTTGATAGCCCTCGTCGCTCAAGAATTCTCGCAGGGACGTGCGAATGATGGCTTCGTCTTCAACAATCAATACAGAGCGTGGCATGAGAAGAAGTGGCCTCAAATTGAGGGGGAGAGCGTGGGGAGAAACACGTTGGGGCCGGGCACCGTAGAACATTTGTCCTTGCTCGCGCTTCGGGTTGGTGTTGGCGTCACCGTTTTATCGTCATGACGTGGAGTCTGCGACGCGCGGCGGACTCTGGTTTGCTTCGTCCGTCGTGGGAAGCCAGACGGTGAACGTCGTTCCGCACGAGGTCGTGTCTGTCAGCTCAATGCGCCCGCCGTTTTGTTCCATGATGCTGCGGCAGACGAATAGCCCCAATCCGGTGCCAGTTTCCTTGGTCGTGAAGTACGGTTGGAAGATCCGTTCGCGCGATTCCACCGCGATTCCGTGGCCGTCGTCGCGCACGTCGATCCGCAACAGACCGGCTTCGCAGGTGGTCTTGATCTCAATCGTTCCCCCCTCTTCCGTCGCGTCCATCGCATTGAGGATCAGGTTCAGAAAGACTTGGACCAGTTGGTCGCGGACGATCATCAGGAACGGCACGTCGGGCGCGTAGGCTGTGACAATCTGTTTCCCCTTCTTCCGCTTGTAGTACTTGGCGATATTCAGCGCGACATCAAGGACCGAGTGAATGTCGCAGCGAGATCGTTCGTAGATGACGGGCCTGCTGAAATCGACCAGCTCACGCAGCGTTCGTTGAATCCGGCGAAGCTGATCGTCCACGAGCAGGAGTTTGCTGCGAGTCTCATCGTCGATGTTGCGGCGGTTGAGCAGTTGTACCAGCGAACTGATCGACGCGAGCGGGTTACCCACTTCATGCGCGATCCCCGCTGCGAGCAATCCGAACGCCGCCTGCTTCTCCTGCTGGACCAGCATCGCCTGAGACTCTTGAAGCTGCTTCGTCCGATCTTCGATGCGATGTTCGAGCAGGCTCTGGTTGTCTTGCAGTGCCACGTTGAGGTGCCTCAGCCGCAAACCGGCCCACTTCAACAACCCCGCCAGTTCGGTGCTGGCCCACGTCACCCAGCCCATGAACACAGGAGTCAAAATGAACGCGGCCACTTCATCCGTCCCCGCAATCCGCCGACTGAGAGCCAACATGCCGTAACTGACGGAGTGAAACACGAACGTGGCCCACGTCATCGCCGGTGCATAACGGATCGCGCAGACCAAGAGCGACAAAAAGTAGTAGAAGCGAAACGCGCTGAGGACTCCGCGATCAAAGTGACACAACAGCCCGATGAAGGTCGCTTCCATCAACGACACGAACAGCGGCCATTCGGATAAGAAGACTTTCCCGCGCGCACTGAACAGCGTGTCGAGCAGCGCGTAGATCGCGCCGAGCATCAGGATCGCGTTCAGGACCGCGCGGTTCGCTTCGATGCCGCCGCCGATCAGATTCACCAAGACGTAGCCGATGCAGATGCCGAACCACCGAATGCGCAGCGTGATTGACTGAGCGGCCAAGTCCCAGTTGAAGTCTTGTGTCGGCTCAAGCGGCAACGAAGTCATCGGCGGTGGACTCACAGGGATCGAATCGGGGGCAGTTGAGGGCGGCGGAGTATAGATCGGGCGGCACAGCCTCGCACCGAACGCCTTCCCCGTTGTTTTCACAGGGTCAGCGCCTTTGTCAATTGCGAGTACCACGGTGACGGAGTTTCGACGTGGCCGTGCGAGAACGTGAAGGCTGTTTCTCATTCTCACGGCCACGTCGAAGCTCGGTGACCGTGGCACCCGATCTCCCAAATTCAAAAAGGCGTTGGACCTGTTGTTTTTACTGACTCGATTTCGAGTCGTCTCGCACCGCGGTATCCTCCCGCACATGGACCAGCCCGTGCCGCTTTCGATTCGGATCAAGACCTACCTTCGCCAGTTGGCGTTGCGGGTGGTGATCTATTTGTGCGCGTACTTTGTCATCGCGTTCGTCACCATTGGACCGATGTTCTGGTTCTGGTTTCAGGCCGTCTACGTTCAGGGACCGGTCTGGATCGCCAAGTTTTACGCGCCGCTACTGTGGCTGTGCGATCACATCGACTGGTTCAGTTGGCTGGTCAACAGCTACATCAACTGGTGCAACCGCTAGGAACGCATGTCGAGAACACCGACCGAAGCCGTCTCCACCGAGACGCTCTCTTCCCCCGCAGACGAACGCCGCGTGATGCGCTTGCTGCGCGAGTCACCGCCGATCTTGGAAATGATCTCGACCGAGACGGACTCGGGTTTGGGGCTGCAAGCGCGTCTTCGCAAGCTCTACCCGAACGACCTCGTACGTGCCGCGCTGTCGTTGCATGAGTTGCGTCTTAAGGCGAGGGGCAAGTTCTCGCGAGCCGCCGCGATGTGGTTCGACCGCAAAGGACTCGAACAGTCCACGTCGGAGGCCATCGCGCGGCACAAGGCACAACGTTTCGAGGGGCCGGTTTGGGACTTGTGCTGTGGGATTGGCGGCGATGCCATCGCGTTGGCCGAACGATGCGATGTCACGGCAGTCGATCTGAACACTACGACGTGCTTGCGGGCGGAATGGAATGCCGAGGCGTATGGAGTGGCCGCGCGCTTGAAGACGCTCGATGTCGATGTGACCAGCGTGATCGAGCAGATCGGCGCGACCGACCTGATTCACATCGACCCTGATCGGAGACCGGGAGCAGGCGGACGCGTCTCGCGCGTTGAGGACTATGAACCGGGCCTGCCCTTCCTGCACGGACTGATGGATCACTGCCGAGGAGGGGCGATCAAAGTCGGGCCGGCGAGCAACTTCGGTGGCAAGTTTGAAGCGGTCGAGATCGAACTCATCAGTCTCGATGGCGAATGCAAAGAGGCGACGATCTGGTTTGGAGGACTCGCCGGGACAGCCCCTTACCGCGCGACGGCATTGCCGTCGGGTGAGACCATCGCCGGTCATCCGTTGGAAGTTTCGGTCCCGCTCGCGCCGCTTGGTCGCTACATCTACGATCCCGATCCGGCTGTCGTCCGATCCGGCTTGGTCGATCTCGTCGCGCATCGTCACGGCTTGAAACGGCTCGACGGTGCCGAGGAATATCTGACGAGTGACTCGCTGGTGGACTCGGCCTTCGTCACGCCGTTTGAAGTTCTTGCCGATCTTCCGAACAACGAACGCGACTACCGCAATTGGCTCCGCAAGTCGGACTTCGGCCAAATCGAAATCAAATGCCGCCACATCCCGATCCAAGCGGACACAGTCCGCCGCCGCTTGCCACTCCCCGGCGATCAACCGGGCGTTTTGATCTTTGCTCGCTGCGACGGCAAAGCCCGCGCGATCTTGGGACGCCGCCAACCACGTGGGTAAATCTCATTCGCAAGACAAACGCTTGTCACGGTCATGATGTGTCGAGTGAAATCAAAAAACGGGAACACGGATCTCCGCTGATCTTCACTGATTGTGATGAGCGCAGATCAGTGACGATCAGTGTTCAAACTCTTCTTTCGCGGAGCCGGTTTTGGACAGTCATCCGTTTCGCTTACTGAGGAATCTGGGTCGGACCAGTGAAATTGTCACCGTGTTGCTCAATCACGGGTTCGGCGATCTCGTGGACCGGATCGGGTTGCGTAACTTTTGGTATCGGTGGCGGCGAGTCTTCTCACGCAAACCTGCCGAGCCGGTGCGGCATTTGAAGTTGGTCGAACGTGTGCGGCTGACGCTCGAAAGCCTTGGCCCGACGTACATCAAGTTTGGTCAGGTGATGAGTACGCGGCCGGATCTGGTTCCGCCCGAGATGCTGGTCGAACTGAAACGCCTGCAGGAGGACGTGCCACCGTTTGCCTCGGCAGCGGCGGTCGAGCGAGTCGAACATGAGCTGGGGCGGCCCGTGGCGGAGCTGTTTGCCACGTTTGATCGAACTCCATTGGCGGCGGGATCGCTCGGGCAAGTCCATCGCGCGACTCACTTCGACGGGACGCCGCTCGCCGTCAAGATTCGTCGGCCGGGCGCAGTTCGCAACGTCGAACGCGATCTCTCGCTGATGCAAGAGATCGCGGTGTTGATCGAGCGGCACGTTCCCGAAGCGCGCATCTTCGACCCGGTCGGACTGGTCAATCACTTCGCCCGCACGATCCGCCGCGAACTGAACTTCGCGCGCGAAGGCCGCACGATGGACGAGTTGCGCCGCCTCTTTCATCAGGACGCGACCCTTTACGTGCCGCGCGTCTTTTGGGAGCTGACCACGGAGGCGGTCCTGACGATGGAGTACATCGACGGGCTGAGGCTCGATGAGGTGGTGCAGCAGGAGTCAGTTGGCTTCTCACTTCCCGAGATCGCCGCCAACGGGGCACGCATCTTCATGAAGCAGGCGTTTGAATTCGGGGTCTTTCACGGCGACCCGCATCCCGGCAACATCCGCCTGCGCCACGATGGCACGATCTGTTTGCTCGACTACGGCATGGTCGGGATGCTCGATGACCGCACGCGCGAGCAGCTTGTCGATCTCTTCGTCGCCATCAGTCAACAAGACGTGGATGCCGCCGTGAAGCTGGTATTGCAACTCGGGGAACCGCATCGCGAGATCGACCGGCCACTGCTGCAAGTTGATATGCGCGACTTCGTGGTTAACTACTACGGCATTGAGCTGGAGCGACTGAACATTGGGCGGATGCTCTCAGACTTCGTGAGCATCCTCGCCAACCACGGCATTCGGTGTCCCGGCAGTTTGATGCTGCTCATCCGCGCACTCGTCACGCTGGAAGGGATCGGCCGGGGCCTCGATCCCGCGTTCAACTTGGCTTCGCATCTCCAGCCGTTCGTCGAGCGATTGGTCCGCGCCCGTTATCACCCTTCACGCATGGCCGAGCGATTGTGGAACGAGTCCCGGCAGATGCTGGAGTACGCGCACGACATCCCACGTCATGTGAACCGGACTCTGCGCAAGCTCAGTGAGGATGACCTGCGGATTCAGCTCGAACACCGGAATCTCGATCACTTCATTTTGGAGTTGGAGCGGTCGAGCAATCGGCTCGTGGTCGGAATGGTCGTCGCGGCGCTGATCGTCGCATCGGCTTTGATTGTGGCAGGAGGTGTCAGCACGATGTGGGTCAGCCTGCCGATCTATGTCCTCTCCAGTTTCTTGGCCGTCTGGCTGATCTTCGGCATCTTCCGCAGTGGCAGGTTGTGATGCATGCGATTCAACTAGGCCCATCGCCTTGTTGAATCTGGATGATGGGTGCCACGGTCACGGAGCTACGACGTGGCCGTGAGAATGAGAAACAGCCTTCGCCTCCACACACGGCCACGTCGAAGCTCCGTGACCGTGGTACCGCTAAATCGACAAAGGTGATGGCCCTGCGTTTCACCGCGTGGCTCTGCCCACGGGGAGGAAGTGCCGGTAACATTTCGCCTCCGCTCAAACTCATGTTTATGGAAGAACCTTCATGCTGACGGAACGTGCCAGCGGCATTCTTGTTCACCCGACCTCGTTTCCTACGCGCTTTGGCATCGGTGATCTCGGGCCGAGTGCGGATGAGTTTCTCGAATGGCTTGCGGCTGCGGGACAACGCTGTTGGCAGGTCTTGCCGCTCTGTCCTGCCGATGCGGGCGGATCGCCGTATCAGTCGGCTTCGAGCTTCGCGGGTAACCCGCTGCTCATCAGTCCCGAGTTGCTCGCACGCGACGGCCTGCTGACGGAGGCCGAACTCAACGAAGCTGCCGTGCCCGAGAGTGAGTTCGCGCTGCGTGTGGACTTCCAGCAGGCGAGCACTCGCAAACGGCGGCTGCTCGAACGGGCGGCGCAACGCCTGAGAGACCTTCCCGCGACGCACCCGCTGCACGGCGAGTTGCTTCAGTTCGTCGATCAACATCGCGATTGGCTGGAAGGTCACGCGCAGTTCATGGCGGCGAGTGAAGCCAACGGTGGCGCGTCCTGGCCCACGTGGTCCATCGCGGCGACGCAGGTTCCTTTCACGATCCCGCCTGAGCTTAGCGATCGAGTTGCCGTCCACCTGACGCTGCAATTCTTCTTCTTTCGACAGTGGCAGCGCCTGCGAGACCGCGCTCGGCAACTGGGCATCCAGATCATCGGCGACATCCCGATCTATGTTTCGCACGACAGCGCCGATGTCTGGGCCAACCGCTCGCTGTTCCAGTTGGACGAACGAGGCCGCTCGACGCGCGTGGCCGGTGTTCCGCCCGACTACTTCGCCGCGACCGGGCAACTCTGGAACAACCCGCTCTACGACTGGGCCGCAATGGAACGCGACGGATATCGCTGGTGGATTCACCGATTGCGAGCGTCGCTGCAACTCGTGGATTTCGTGCGGCTGGATCATTTCCGTGGGTTTGAAGCGTTCTGGTCGGTCGCTGCGGGCGAACCCACCGCGATGAATGGCGAATGGGTTCCGGGACCGAAAGATTCTTTGCTGACCTCGTTACGAACAGGACTGGAGTGTGATCGCGATGGAATGCGAGGCTCGGTGGACTCGCGCCAGCCGCTGCCGACCAATGACTTGAACGACAGTTTGGATCGCGGCCTGCCGATCATCGCCGAAGACCTCGGCATGATTACGGAAGAGGTTCACGCGCTGCGTCGTCGTCATAAACTGCCTGGTATGAAGGTCTTGCAGTTCATGTTGCCGGGCGAAGCGTGGGACAACACGCGAGTCGAGGACTTTGAACCGAACTCGGTCGTTTACACGGGAACGCACGATAACGACACGTCGCTCGGTTGGTTTCGTGCGGACGTGTTGCCTCACCACGAGAAGCTCGACCGGCTGCGGCGCTATGTGCCGTGTGACGAATCCCGTTTCGCGTGGGAGTTTATTGAGTTCGCGTGGCGATCCGGTTCCAACATCGCGATCGCTCCCTTGCAGGATGTCTTCTCGCTCGACTCCTCCGCCCGCATGAACAAGCCGGGAACGTCGGGCAACACCACGACGAACTGGCAGTGGAGGTACTCGCCGGGAATGCTCACGGACGATCTGAAAGTGCGTTTGGCGGAATTGACACGCACCTCCGGAAGGTGACGCGGGCTGGAAGTTGCGAATGTCTATGCGAAAGCAGCAACGGTTTGCTTTCGCGATGCGGTGGCTCTTCTTAGAATCCCGCCCGTTGTCGTCATCCGTGTTTTATGCTGTTGCGGTTTTGCAGGTCACGATCATGCCCAAGCTCATTCTGCTCCAAGAAGGTCAAACGATTCCGTTCGAGTTGACGGTCGATGAGACGGTCATCGGGCGTCACCCGGAGTGTACGTTTCAGATTAACTCGAACATGGTCTCGCGCAAGCACGCCAAGGTGGTGAAGACCGCTGACGGCTATGCGATTGAAGACATGGGGAGCGGCAACGGCACGTTCGTCAACAGCAAGAAAATTGAGGGACAGACGTCGCTCGCCAATGAGGACCGCATCAAACTGGGGCCGATGCTGCTCCGGTTTGAAGGGGCTGTCGCAGCACCGAAGCCAGCATCCGCGCCCGGACCGGCCGCAGCTGCTGGCCGGCCCTCCACACCCGCCGCCGACATGAATGTCGATCTGAGCGAGGGCGAGGAAGACACGGCGACCATCATGGGAATGGCCGAACGCTCGACGGGCTTCGGCAAATTGGAAGTCAACTCGACCGCCAAGCTGAAGGGTGTCCTCGACATCAGCCGCGCGCTGGCGGGCACGTCAGACTTAGATGCCCTCCTGCCGAAGATCCTCGACACGCTGTTCAACATCTTCCCGCATGCCGATCGCGGCTGCATCCTGTTCAAGGATGAAGCGACCGGCAAGATGATTCCCAAGTCGATGAAGCATCGCCGCGCGGGAGACGATGAAACCGTCAAGTTGAGCCGCACGATTTTGAAGTCGGTGATGGAAGAGAAGACCGGCATCCTGTCGGCCGATGCGGCGAGTGACTCGCGATTCAATGCGAGTGAGTCGATCGCCAATCTGACCATCCGCTCGATGATGTGCGTCCCGTTGCTCAGCCTCGCCGGTGAGCCGATGGGGATCATCAACATCGACACGCAGAACGCCTTCAACCAGTTCGGCCCCGAAGACCTCGACCTGCTGATGGCCATCGCCGGTCAGGCGGCCATGTCCTATGAACAGGCCAAGCTGCTCGTCACGGCCATGGAAAAGCAGAAGCAAGATAAGGAAATGAACATCGCCATGGGCGTTCAGCGCTCGCTGCTCCCCACCGACCTGCCCAAGCCCGACGGTTGGGAAATCTTTGCGTCGTACGACACGGCTCAGGCGGTGGGTGGCGACTACTACGATGTCTTCGAGATGGAAGACGGTGCCAAAATCTGTCTGGCCTTCGGCGATGTGGCTGGCAAGGGCGTCCCCGCTTCGCTCGTGATGTCGCGCATCGCGACGGTCGTCACCAACGTGATGACGTTCGTCAAAGATGTCGGCGAAGCGATCAACCGTATCAACGACCAGATGTGTACTCGCGCCATCGAAGGCCGCTTTGTCACGTTCGTGCTGATCGTGTTCGACGTGAAGACGGGTGACATGACGATCGGCAACGCCGGGCACATGCCGATCATGATTCGCAAGATCGACGGAACGATCGAGGAGTTCGGTGAAGAGGCGGTCGGCGTGCCGATCGGTGTCGTGGAAGGCTTCCCCTACGACGTACTCACACGCAACATCGTCCAAGGTGAAACGATCGTGATCTATACCGACGGTGTCAGCGAAGCGATGAACGCCAGCAGCGACCTGTACGGCGTCGATCGACTCCGCGGACTCATGGCTGCCAGCCAGGGAGGCCACGCCGACGACCTCGGCAAAACAATCCTCGCCGATGTCCGCAAGTTCGCCAACGGCCACCCACAAAACGACGACATCACCATCATGGTCTTCGGCCGCAAGTAGCCGAGCAGCAGTCCACGCCTCACTAGCCCGACGCGTAAGCGAGTGCTTCGCGTTCAATTTCTGTCAACCCTTCAAACTCCTCCGGAGAACGTGGGAGTGAAGGCCATCCAACGGGACCGATCCGTGATGGAATGCAAAGCCCTCGCTTGCGCGTCGGGCTAGTGAGGGCGATCCTGAGCCTCCTTCACATACAGGACGGCCGCCTCCAAACCCGTTTCGTCGTTCAAATATCTCGTGCTTCCCCCTTCCGTCCACCAACGCTGACGGGCAATGAACTTGGGTGCGGATTGCGCCTGCTGCTCTTTTGATCGCCGAGTACACCAACTCTTGAATTGCTCCATCACATTATCCGGATTGAGAAACGCGGCCACGACAACATGGACATGATTCGTTCGGCAATTGACAGCGTATGACTCCCAGCCGCGAATGTGGCAGTGATCGCGGATTGTCTGTTCGACGATTTGCCGCTGCGCCGAGTCCAGCACGCAAGGTGTCTCCAGCAAGCGTTGTCGTTTGTGAAGTTCTTCGTCCGGTTGTTGATGGCCCTTTTTCTCCTCGACCCAGCCACGTTTGTCACCACGCAGCCACGTACCATACGTCGTCCAAGTGAGAAAGTATGCGAGTGGTTCGGACATGTGGCATTCCTCGAAACGATCTTCCGTAACAAGCCCGACGCGGAAGCGAGGGCGAACCGCGATTGAACGCGAAGCCCTCGCTCGCGCGTCGGGCTTGTTAATCGAGTCACCCCTTCGTGATGGTCTCGTCGAGATTCAGAATCAGGCTCATCACGGCGGTCCATGCGGCGAGGTCGGGTTCGTGGAGGGACTCGTTGCGGGGGGAGTCGCCGTGCGAAAGAAGTGCGTTCGCGCCGGCGGGGTCTTGTTGGTACTTGGCCAGTCGTTGTTGATAAGCCTTCAGCAGGACGGCCGTCTCGGTGGGAGTCGGCGTGCGAGAAATGGCGAGGCGAAAGGCGAAGGTGAGCCGTGATTTCGTTGACTCGCCGCCTTCGAGCATCGCGCGTTCCGCCAGTTTGCGGGCGGCTTCGAGGTACGTCGGGTCGTTCATCAGGACGAGAGCCTGTAGCGGCGTGTTGGTTCTCGACCGGCGCGACGTGCAGACTTCGCGTTCGGGGGCGTCGAACGTGTTGAGGCCCGGCGGCGGACAGGTCCGTTTCCAGAACGTGTACATGCTCCGGCGATAGAGGCCCTCACCCTTGTCCTGCTTGTAGACTGTCCCTTCGTAGTCGGCTCCCACCGCGACATCGTCCCACAAGTTGGCGGGCTGATAGGGCGAGACGCTCGGCCCGCCGAAGTGGTCGCTGAGTAATCCGGCCACGGACAACGCGTTGTCTCGAATGGTCTCGGCTTGCAATCGGAAACGCGGCCCGCGCGCGAGCAGCTTGTTCGCCGGATCGCGCTCTTGAAGTTCCCTCGTCACGCGCGACGACTGTCGGTATGTGGCCGAGGTGACGATGAGGCGGTGGAGGTGCTTCGAGGACCAAGCGAGAGGGGAAGAGGGGGAGACAGGGAGAGAGGGAGAAGACGCATTGAGCAAAACTCTTTCTCCCCATCTCCTGGTCTCCCCCTCTTTGAACTCCACCGCCAGCCAATCGAGCAACTCCAAATCACTCGGCCATTGGCCTTGTGAGCCGAAGTCTTCCACCGTTTCGACGAGACCCGCGCCGAAGAACTGGCTCCAAGCTCGGTTCACGGCGACGCGGCTCGTCAGCGGATGGTTTGGCGCGAGCAGCCACTGCGCGAGGCCGAGTCGATTGCGCGGCGCGTCCTTGGGGAACGGCGGCAGACTGGCTGGGACATCGGGCAGGACTTCGTCGGCCGGTGCGTCGTACTGGCCTCGTTTGAGGACAAACGTCTTGCGAGGCGCGGGCATCTCCTGCATGACCATTGCCGAGGGGAACGCCTTTTCGAGATCGGCCCGCTGTTTGTCGTTGTCGGCCTGCTCTTTGACGAGACGCTGATAATCGGCGTCGGATCGGGTGAGGTGTGCCTTCACGATGATCTGCGTCTGTTCGGCGGTGCGCTTGTCGGGTCCGATGGCTAACAGGTCGCGCAGGCTGTCTGACTCGGAGACAGCACTTACTTCCTCGGCCGTCAGTTCGCGGTCGTAAATGCGGACCTCGTCGATCAGCCCTCGAAACGGTGCGCCGTTAGTGCGGCGTCCGATACGGAGCGGCTTTGTCGTCTTGGGCGATGCGGTGAGGAGGTTGTTCGTGATCTCAACGTCCACGCGCTTGCCGTCGATGTAGAGTTTGAAGCCCTCGGCCTTGAATGAACCGTCGTACGTCGCGAAGACGTGCGTCCACTTGCCGACCGGAACTTCGGTCTTCGACACGACGTGCAGCGCTTCGTCCGGCCAGCGGTGGACAAGATGTGCCGTCAACTTTCCGCCGACCAGCAGTAGGTCGTAGCCGCGATGGGCCGCCGCGTCGTCCATGCGCGAAAGGACTGTCGCCGCATCCTTGTCCGCGACGTTGACCCACGCCCCGAATGAAAACTTGTCCGTCCGATCGAAGTTCGCGAGGTCTCCCGCTTCGACGTGCGTGTTCCCGTCGAACTTGAGCGCTCCGTCGAGTTTGCCCGCCGCCCACTCGGCCTTTCCGACGATTTGGCCTTTGCGTGTCGGATCTCGCTGCTCGGCGAGTTCGCTCCCCGTCGTCTCGTTCAGTGTCCAATGGAGGAGCGGTGTCGGAGCGGCTCCGCCCGATGAAGCGACTTCGCGCAGCTTCGGCTCCCACTCGGGCATCGTCTCGGTCGCGCGGGTGATGCTCTGCTTGAGCGTGTCGTCGAGCGACGCGAGTTGTTTCGACAAGGCGGTCTGTCGTGAGAGTTGCTCGGGTGTGGGAGCCTTGATTGTCGGCTCGGCATTGCCGACGCGACCCGCTTCCCCCTGTTCGTTGAGTTGGTTGAAGAAGGCGAAGAACTGGTAGTACTCGCGCTGCGTGAGCGGGTCGAACTTGTGATCGTGACAGCGGGCACAGCCCAGCGACAGCCCCATCAGGATCGTTGCGGTCGTGTGGACGCGATCGGCGACGTATTCGACGCGATACTCCTCGGGGATGATTCCTCCTTCGGAGTTGATGACGTGGTTGCGGTTGAAGCCCGTCGCGATTCGCTGGTCGAGCGTCGGGTTCGACAGCAGGTCTCCGGCAAGTTGCTCGGTGACAAACTGATCGAACGGCATCCCGCTGTTGAAGGCGTTGATCGTCCAGTCTCGCCACCGCCACATGTAGCGGGTCGTGTCGTTGTTGAAGCCGTGCGTGTCGGCATAGCGGGCCGCATCGAGCCAATCGAGCGTCATCCGTTCGCCATAACGCGGCGAAGCCAACAACCGGTCGATGAGCTGCTCGTAAGAATCGGGCGCGGTGTCGGAGAGGAACTCATCCACTTCGCCAATCGTCGGCGGAACGCCGGTCAGATCGAGCGTGACTCGGCGAATCAGCCGCTCTTTCTCAGTCGTAGGCGACGGCGCAAGGCCCTCGCGCTGGAGTCGCGCGAGGACAAAGTTGTCGATCGCGTTGCGAGGCCACTCGGCACGCTCCGTAGGATGGGCACTCTTGCCCGTCCTGTCTTCCGCTTCGCTCGAATGGACGGGCAAGAGTGCCCATCCCACAGGGGGAATCCCCGGCCGCTTTGGCGCGACGAATGACCAGTGCGGCTGGTACTCGGCCCCTTGCTCGATCCAGCGTTTCAACAGTTCGATCTGCCGGACCGTCAGCGTCTTGCCACTGTCCGCGGGAGGCATTTGCTCGGTCGGATCGGCGGCCACAATGCGGCGAGCTAGCTCACTTTCACCGAGCTTCCCCGGAACGAGAGCCATCGCACCCGATGCCAGCTTCATTTTTGCCTGCTCGGCCACATCAAGTCGCAGGCCCGCCTGTCGCGTCTTTTCGTCGGGACCATGACAGGCAAAGCAGTTGTCCGACAGGATCGGCCGGA
Source organism: Schlesneria paludicola DSM 18645 (assembly GCA_945862235.1). Taxonomy (GTDB): domain Bacteria; phylum Planctomycetota; class Planctomycetia; order Planctomycetales; family Planctomycetaceae; genus Schlesneria; species Schlesneria paludicola_A. The sequence goes on along the minus strand of CAMAYU010000052.1, from coordinate 6,649 downwards.
TGTCGCGATTGAACTCAACGGTCTGATCGGCGGCGAAGAGCAACGTTCCAACGGGTGCCGCGAGCGAAAGACAGACGAGTGAAATGAAGTGGCGAGTCATGAAGGATCGAGTCCAGTCGAAAAGTCTCGGGGGCAAACGCAGCGGAAATGGAACGAAGGCTACGAACGAAACCCGCTTAGGATTCAGTGCGAAACAGCGTCCTGCTTGTTCCCTCCCCTCGGCGGGGAAGGAACAAGCACGGAACGCGGGGAGTTATTTTGAGCCAGTTCCGGCATGGTTCAACTGGAGGTCATCGCCAAGCAGAAGCCTCCTCACCCTAACCCTCTCCCTGCAAAGCCGGGGCGAGGAAACCGGAGAAGACAACTGATACCCAAAGCCACACCTGTTTGAACCAAGCCCAAGTTTCTTATGACGCCGGAGCAGGCAGCGCCGCACGCGCGTCGTCATTTCGCTGCGGGGCATCGGAGGTGTCCGCACCGAGGGCTTGACCAATGATGCGGTCGGTCACGGCGTCCAAGTAAGTCTTCAATATTTCAGAGAATTGCTGAAACTCGGGCCAAAGTGTTTGATCGACGAATGACGCGGGGACTTTGGCCACAACCGTCGTGTGCCGCTGTCGTCGATAGCGATAAGGCTCGATCCCGTATCTCCGCATCAGTGCCAGCATCAGCTTGCGGGACCAAGCATCTTGCAGGGTAAAGGTGTATTCGACCGGTGGATCGCTCTGGCGAAACCCTTCCAAACGAGCCTTGATCTGGTCCATCGCGTTCGCGGCCGCATCGCGTTCGCCCTGTGCGTAAGCCCCCGCGAAAAGCGCTTCCAGTTTTTGGAGCTTCTGAAGCAGTCGCTCTTCTTCCGTCATGTGGCCTCCCTGTTTGAGGCATCTGTTGATGTCCCCACTGGCGATCCCATCAACACCAACCCGAAGCGTGAGCGAGGACGGGTACCGCTCGACTCTCGTCCTCGCTCACGCTTCGGGTCGGTGTTGTTCATGGACAAGTTCTAAGCGATCAGCCGACGGAATCAATGCCCGTCGATCGAAGAGCTGACGTTGCCGACGCCGCACACTCAATCGGATTCTGTGCCGAGTGCGGCTACGATGTGGCTGCCGATGATCGAGCAATCCGCCTACGATCGTCACATGGATATCCAAACAAGCGATCCCGCCGGGCTGGTCCCGGTGGCTCGCGGGTTTTTGCACTACTCGTCGTGCCGATTCGCGTGAATCGGCGAGTAGTGCAAAAACCTGAATCCACCGGAGCCAGTCCGGTGGGGTTCGCTCGTTTGAGGACGGTCTGTTGCTCTGGCAGATGTTGGGACTGATATCGAAGGGCGATCCCTTGGAGGAAAGAGTGCTGAGGCTGCTTTACAAACTGAGTTCCAAGCCGCCTGCCGCCGCGTTGGAACGGGAGGCCGATCATGGCCAAGCGTGAATCGGGGAGGTGGGGTCGCGCGGTGGTCTGGCTGTTGTTAGCGATTGTTGCGGCGGTCGTGATCGGCGTGGGGACGGGCGTGTTGCCGTGGCTCGGCGATTCGTCGGCGCAGAACTCTCTGGCACCTGCGGTCGCGCTGACGCATGTTGGGGCGTGGGGGCGATTGGCTCCGCGCGGTGATGTTCGTTCGCTGGCAGCACCGTCATCGACCGACGGCGTGCGGATCGCGAAGTTGAATGTGACCGAGGGGCAACGCGTGGCCGAGGGCGAAGTGATCGCGGTACTCGACTCGCACGAACGGCGCGTCGCAGCGGTCGCACACGCACAGTCGCTGCTGGCTCTGGCCGAAGCGAAGCTCGAACAAGTCCGCACTCCGTCGAAGCCGTCCGAAATCGTGGCTCAAGAGGCGTTGATCGCGCGGCACGAGTTGGAGCTGTCTCAGGCCGAGGCCGACTTCAAGCGTGAGGACGCGCTGAGTCAAAGACAGGCGGGTGTGCAGTCGATGCTGGAACAGGCGAAGCTCAAGTGGAACCAAGCGGTGCAGAACAAGCGGCAGTCCGAGGCTCAGTTGGAGTCCTTGAAGACGCCGCGACCGACCGACGTGCTGGTCGCCGAACGGCAGGTAGACGAAGCGCGGGCGGTAGTCAAACAATTTGAGGCGGACCTCGCGGTCACCGAGATTCGTTCGCCATCGGCCGCGACCGTGCTGCGGGTGCATACTCGCGCGGGCGAAAAAGTCGGCGATCAAGGAGTCGTCTCGATTGGTGACATCGATCAGATGTATGCCATCGCGGAAGTTTATGAAGCGGACCTCGCGCGGCTGGCGATCGGACAGTCGGCTCGCGTGCGCATCCCGACCTTGAAACTGGAAGTCGCCGGGACGATCGAACGATTGGGCTTCGTCGTGCAGAGAAAAGATGTCTTCAACATCGATCCCGTCGCTGACACCGATGCCCGCGTAGTCGAGGTCTGGGTGAAACTCAGTTCGGATGTCCCGCAGGCAGTCAGGCAACTCTCGAACGCGCGGGTCGAGGTCATCATTGATGTGAGCGAGGCGGGCGATCAGCGCGAAGGACGTAGGATGGACGCCTCGCCCGTCCGTCACGAGCCAGTTCGTCCAGAGCCGACTCGCGCGAACGAGGCCCCCTGATGCCGCGTGACTTGCCCATCGCCTGGCTTCAGCTCACGCAGTCCAGGGCCAAGTTTGTCGTTGCCGTGACGGGGGTCGTGGTCTCCGTGTTGCTGATGTGGATGCAGCTCGGATTCCTCGACGCCCTCTATCGCAGCGCCACGTCGATCGCCCGACATCTGCACGGCGACCTGGTGCTACTCAGCCCGAGTACCAAGACGTTCATGCAGCTCGAGCCGTTCGCCAACCGCCACATCGCGCGAGGACTCGGGCATGACGGAGTCGATCGCGTTTACGCCCTTTACGTCGGCATGGCGATGTGGAAGAACCCGTGGAATGGTGAGAAGCGGCGGCTGTTTGTGTTTGGCATGGAGCCGGACTACGCGGTGTTTGAAGCACCGGGTTTGGAAGACGTGTTGCACACGACGCTCGCGCCGGATGCCGGAATCTTCGACATCGCCTCGCGGCCCGAGTTCGGTCCCGTCGGAGCGGCCTTTCGCAAAGGGAAGCCGGTCGTGGCTGAGATCAATGGCCGCCAGATTCGGATCGCGGGGGTCACCACCATCGGCGCGGGGTTTCAGGCCGACGGCAACTTCGTCACCAGCACCGCCAACTATCTGCGGATCATGAACGACCCGCGATCAGGGACCGTTCACGTCGGCGTATTGAGGTTGAAGCCGGGCGTCGATCATCGTCAGGTCCAACGAGACCTCGCCGCGATGTACGGCAGCGAGATCACCGTGCTCACTACGGACGAGTTGGTGCTGCGCGAGTATGCGTTCCTCACGAAGACCGCACCGATCGGCTTCGTCTTCACCTTGGGGACGATCGTCGGTTGCGTCATCGGTTTCGCCATCGTCTATCAAGTGCTGTACACGGACATCTCCAACCACCTCCCACAGTTCGCAACGCTGAAGGCGATGGGCTACACGGATCGCTATCTGGCGGGCGTCGTCGTGCAAGAGGCGTTGATTCTGGCGGGAACCGGCTTCATTCCGGGGTCGCTCTTGGCGATGTGTCTGTTCGGCGTCGCCAAAGCCGCGACGATGCTGCCGATGTTCGTGACGTGGGATCGCGCGATCGAAGTGTTTGTCATGACGTTCGCCATGTGTACGGTCTCGGGGCTGCTCGCCATGCGGCGTTTAAAGGCCGCCGATCCCGCTGAGATTTTCTAGAAGAAACGGCACTTATTAGCCGCCTGTCCAAGAACGACTCCGCTGTTTGTCTCCGTTCACTCGTCGAAAGGGCCTTCTTTCGCAGAGCGAAAGACGACATGGTTTTGGACGAGTTCTAAGGCGACCGGCAAGACTTGTCTGACTCACACCAACCCGCAGTGTGAACGAAGTCGATCGACGACCTCGTTCACACTGCGGGTTGGTGTATCTCGGGTAAATCGTTTCTTGCCGGTCGTCTAAGGAACTGGCTCGAAACAACGTCCTCGTTTAACCGCAAGCCAAAGTTGAGCGCCGAGGGCTGACTCAGGGCCTCAGCTGCGTCCGGCGACATCGGGCGACATGCTGCTCAATGACGATTCGCTGTACGAGGAGTACGCGCGGCTCAAACAAGAACATCGGTTACGTCCCGCAAGACGACATCATTCACCGCGACCTGACGATTCATCAGGCCCTAACGTACGTGGCACGATTGCGGCTACCGCCGGACGTGAATGCCGAGGATCTGAACCATGTCATCGACGACACGCTCGAAGCCCTCGATCTGACTCATCGCCGTCAGGTGAAGATCGGGATGTTGAGTGGTGGTCAACGCAAACGAGTCAGCGTTGGCGTCGAGCTGCTCAGCCGACCGGGCGTGAACTTTCTCGATGAGCCAACGTCGGGACTCGATCCCGGCACCGAGTCGAAGCTGATGAAGCTGTTCCGCCGATTGGCCGATCAGGGACGCACGATCGTCTGCGCGACGCATGCCATGGAGAACTTCGACCTCTTTCACAAGATTGTGGTCCTCGCGCCGGGCGGTCGGCTGGCCTATTTCGGTCGGCCTCAGAAAGCGAAGGCGTTCTTCGGCATTGAAAAAATCTGCGATCTCTACGACCGCATGGAGGAGCAGATTCCCGAAGGCTGGCAAGCGCAGTACTGCCAGTCGAAGCCGTTCGCAGAACATGTCGCGCCTGTGGAAGAAGTGCTGTTGGACGATCATTTATTTGCGCCGTCTGAGCGGGGCGGAGTCAGCCCCCTGGCTCTTGGGCGTCAGCCCGTGCGCAGTGCGGGCGAAGAACCGGGGGCCTTACGGCACCCCGCTCAGAGAGAGTCTGCAGAGGGAATGTCTGCTCAGAGGAACCAATCATTAGACATCGTGTTTGGTCTCTGTCAGTGCGGGACGTTGATCGGTCGTCTCGCGCGGTTGCAGTAGGCGGATCGCACGAAGCTCGGCGTGATGTTGGCACAGCCGCTCGTCATTCCGGCGCTGATCTGCTCCGTCTGTCGCGAGTGGCCGACGATCGACTTCTTACTCGTGGTCTCGGCACTGTGGTTCGGATGCCGCGGCGCGGCTCAATAATATCGTGAAGGAACGCGCGATCTATCGCCGCGAACGGATGGTCAACCTGCGGCTGGATGCGTATCTGTTCAGCAGGCTCCTGCCGCTGATGCTGCTCACTGCCGTGCAAGTGGCCTTCATGCTGGCCACGGTCTGGCTGATGGAGGAATCGCAGGGGTCGTGGGCGGGCCGGTTGCTCGCGATGCTGTTGGCGGCGTGGAATGGCGTCGGGATCGGGCTGCTGATCTCGGCCGTGGCGACGAACGGCGACAAAGCGATGTCGGTCGTGCCGTTGACTCTCATTCCGCAGATCGTGTTGGGTGGAGTCCTTGTCGCAATTCCCGACATGAACGACGGGACGAATTTCGTGTCGTCGGCCGCTTCGTCGCGCGGGACGACCCGAGCGTGCGAGGTCTCGATGTTTGAGGGCAAGACAATCAACACCGACCTCATGAAAGAGAGCCATCTCCGTCCGTTGTGGTGCCTGTACCCGGACGACCCATTGAACACGGCCGAGGGCCGCGTCAAGTTTTTGCAGAAGCACAACGACAAGCCGGTCGAGCGGAGCCGCCAGTATTGGGAGTCGCTGGCCATGATGGCGGGATTCTTGCTCGTCCTCGCGCTGGCCACCACAATCGCGCTGAGGATGCAGGCCACGTTGAAGTGCAAGTCAGCGGAATCATGGAATGATGCAGATCACGCTCACCGTCACGACCGGCCCACATGCGGGGGGCGAGTTTACGTTCGACGGTCACAACAACTTTATCGTCGGTCGATGTAAGGCAGCGCAGTTTCGGCTCCCGTCCAAGGACTAGTTCTTCTCACGCAATCACTTTCTCGTTGAGGTCAATCCGCCGCTCTGCCGGTTGCTCGATCTGAACAGCACCAACGGGACGCTCGTCAACGGGAAGCAGGTCGCGTCAGTCGAAGTTGCACGATGGCGATTCGATTGAAGCTGGCGACACCACGATTCGCGTGAGCTTGGTTATGCCCCTCGTTGCCTCGGTTTCAACCTCACGGCTAGCGGCCTGTTGAAAAACTCGAGGGATGTCCCCTTCCGTTTTGAGGCGGTTGCGCTAATCTGCGCTGCGTTCGAATTCGGTGCGAGCGGGGAGGGTTGGGATGGCGATGGGTCGGCGGGGCGGTGGGGGTGGCGAGCAGCAGTTGGAGATGTTTGTGCACACGTGCGAACTGAGGTCGGGATCGACGCACGTGTTTTATGAGCGGCTCAACGCGATGCTGCGGGAGGGCGTGTTTGATGCGTGGCTCGAAACGCTGTGCGAGGACTCTTAGGCCGAGGGCGGGCGGCCGTCGATTCCGCCGGGCGTTTACTTTCGGATCGCGTTGACCGAGGCGGCGCCGGACACTCCAGCCTGTCTAAGATCGGCGACCGCCTGCCGGTCGAGGTGTATGAAAAGGTCTTCGGGTTCGTGCTGAAGCTGGTCCACGAGCATGGCCTCTTGTCGGGGAAGACGGTGGGCGTGGACTCGACGTTGATCGAGGCCAACGCCGCGATGAAGTCGATCGTGCGGAAGGAGTCAGGCGAGGACTGGCGGGCTTATCTGCAACGTCTGGCCGGAGCCGAGGGCC
>CAMAYU010000051.1 GCA_945862235.1 Schlesneria paludicola DSM 18645 | reverse complement strand
CCGGTTCTTCAGGCCGGGGCTTACGCCCAAGAACCGGGGGGCTGACGCCGTCCCGCTCAGATGACTCATCACAGGCCGCGCGAGGTATAAAACAACTGCCCACTCACCCCGCCCTCACCAGAAAGAACTCCCCCAGCATGACCCTGACGTTGCCGATCGTGGCTGAGCCGAGCAGTGGATTGGAACTGGCGCGGCCTCGGTTGCCGAAGTGGCTCAAGCGGCCGTTGCCTCAGGCCGGGATGCAGTTCACGACGGATGTGATCGCCGACTTGAAGCTCGAAACGGTGTGCGAGAGCGCGAAGTGCCCCAACCGGACCGAGTGCTGGTCGCAGCAGACCGCCACGTTCATGATCTTGGGGAACGTCTGCACGCGCCCGTGCGGCTTCTGTTCGGTTCCGCGCGGTAAGACGGAAGTCATTCAGCTCGATGAGCCGGAGCGAGTGGCCGAAGCGGCTGAGCGGCTCGGCTTGAAGTACGTCGTCATCACGTCGGTCACACGCGACGACTTGGCTGACGGCGGCGCGAACCACTTCTACGAGTGTGTCCTCGCCGTGCGTGAGCGTACCGGCGCGAAGGTCGAAGTTCTGACTCCCGACTTCAAGGGAAACCGCGACGCCATTCATCGCGTCATCGAAGCGCGGCCCGACGTGTTCAACCACAACACGGAAACGGTCCCGCGTCTGTACGACCGCGTGCGTCGCAATGCCGAGTACCAGCGAACGCTCAACTTGCTCAAGCAAGTGAAGGACGAAGTCCCCACGATGCCGACGAAGAGCGGCCTGATGCTGGGGCTGGGTGAGACGCGCGAAGAGTTGCTCGAAGTCTGCGCCGATCTGCGCAGTGTCGGCTGTGACATGCTGACACTCGGCCAGTACCTGCAACCGACACTCGATCATCTTCCCGTCGAACGCTACGTCCCGCCGGAAGAGTTCGACGAGATCGGCGAGCAAGTCCGCAAGCTCGGCTTCTCGATGGTTGCCAGCGGCCCGTTCGTCCGGTCGAGTTACCACGCTGGCGAGATGGCGGAGTCGGTGCGGCTGTAGAAAACCTCGCCTTCATCGCTCCGCGTGAAGGTGGCCGAATGAGAGCAGGCCGACGAACTTGCCAATCGATATCAACTTCCCGCTCGGCTTCCTTCACGCGGAGCGATGAAGGCTACTTCCAGACGCGCCACCATGCCCGAGTTCCAAATCGCTTCCGAGTTCCAGCCGGCCGGTGACCAACCGGCGGCGATTGCGAAGCTCATTAGTGGGCTGCGTGAGCAGAAGCGGGATCAGCTGCTGCTGGGAGTGACCGGCTCGGGGAAGACGTTCACGATGGCGAACGTCATTCAAGAGATGCGGCGGCCCGCGCTGATTCTCTCGCACAACAAGACGCTCGCCGCACAGCTCTATTCCGAGTTCCGCGACTTCTTCCCGAACAACGCGGTCTCTTACTTCGTCAGTTATTACGACTACTACCAGCCCGAGGCGTACATCCCGCAGCGCGACATCTACATCGAGAAAGACTCGGCGATCAACGAGGAGATTGACCGGCTGCGGCTGCTCGCTACCAGCGCCCTCGTCAGCCGTCGCGACACGATCGTCGTGGCCAGCGTGTCGTGCATCTATGGCCTCGGTTCGCCGAAGGACTATCTCGAAATGATGATCTCACTCCGCGTGGGTGAGTCGATTGACCGAGACGACTTGCTGCGGAAGCTGTGTGACATTCATTACAGCCGCAACGATGTCGCTCCGCAGCGAGGCAACTTTCGCGTGCGCGGCGATGTGGTCGAGGTCTGGCCCGCGTATGAAGAACATGCGTATCGGATCGAGTTGTGGGGCGATGAGATCGAAAAACTGTCGATCATCGAACCGCTGACCGGTTCGGAAACGAAGCGACTCGACGACGCGTACATCTATCCCGCGAAGCACTACGTTTTGCCGGAAGATCGAGTGTCGGCCGCTTGCGAAGAGATCGACTTGGAACTTAAGACGCAGCTCGAAAAGTTTCGCGTCGAAGGGAAGCTGCTCGAAGCTCAGCGGCTGAACGCGCGCACGCGGCATGATCTCGAACTGCTGCGCGAGGTCGGGTTCTGTCCGGGGATCGAGAACTACAGCCGCGCTTTGTCGGGCCGCAAACCGGGCGAAGCGCCGTTCACGTTGCTCGACTTCTTTCCCGATGACTTCTTGCTGTTCATCGACGAGTCGCACGTGACGATCCCGCAGATCAGAGCGATGTACAACGGCGACCACGCTCGCAAGACGACGCTCGTCGAACATGGCTTCCGGCTCCCGATGGCTCTCGACAACCGACCGCTCAAGTTCGACGAGTGGAACGGACGACGGAAGCAAACGGTCTTCGTCTCCGCCACGCCGGCCGACTGGGAATTGGAGCAGACGCAGGGCGAGGTCGTGCAACAGGTGATTCGCCCGACGGGCCTCGTCGATCCCGTCATCAGCATCCATCCCGCACGCGGTCAGGTGCAGCATCTCGAACAGCAGATTCGCGAGCGAACGGCGAAAGGGGAACGAACTCTCGTCACGGCACTCACCAAACGGCTGTCCGAAGACCTGACGACGTATCTCACCGAGCAAGGGATTCGCTGCGCGTGGCTGCACTCGGAGTTGGATGCGTTCGAGCGAGTCGAAGTCCTGCGTGAGCTGCGCGAAGGGAAGCACGATGCGGTGATCGGCGTGAACCTGTTGCGCGAGGGGATCGACCTCCCCGAAGTGTCACTCGTTGCGATCCTTGATGCCGACAAAGAAGGCTTTCTCCGCAGCGCGACGAGTCTCACCCAGACGATCGGTCGCTCCGCTCGAAACGTGAACGCCAGCGTTGTCCTCTACGCCGATCGCGTCACCGATTCGATGCAGCAGGCGATCGACGAGACCAACCGCCGTCGCGTGATTCAGCTCGAATACAACGCGACGCACGGCATCACGCCCGAGACGATCAAGAAGGCGATCACGCGTGGGATCGAAGAGGATGTCGAAGCGAAGCGGATCGTGCAGAAGGCAGGAGGCGCGACGAGCGAGACTCAGTACGTGACGCAGGAGTACCTGAACGAACTCGAAGCCGAGATGCTTGCCGCCGCCGAGGCCCTCGAATTCGAGCGAGCGGCCAAGCTGCGAGACCGCATCGTGCAACTCAAGAAGCAAATGGGAGAACTCGTCGCGACGGAAGACTCGTCCACGAAGTCGATCACCCCCAAGGGCAAAGGCAAGCGAGGCCGTGCTGGATCCAGCGGTAGCAGCGGCAAAGGAAAGGGAATTCCCAAGCCGTTCAAAAGTGGGTGACTTGCAGCAGGCGATCAACAACAAAGTCGGACCACGGATATCACTGAGAACACGGATGAAGACGATGCGGCCGTGGGCCATGTCTTATCTGTGTCATTCGTGAAATCCGTGGTTCGCCCATTTCTGTTTGGATTGGTCACGCACTCGCCGCTTTGGCCTTGGCCAACTCTTCCATGAAGCGGAGCGACCTGGCCGTGGTGTCATCGAAGTCGGGGATCAGGCCGTCGAGGATGAGTGAGTTGGCGTAGAGTTGCCGACCACAATCGCGGATGAAGGCATCGTTGTCATCGCTTGCGGGGAGTTCGCATAGGCGGCTGATGAGGGCCGCGTGGGGATTGATCTCCATGATCCGCTTGGTCTGCTCGAAGTCTTGCACGGTCTGGCCAACGACCTTTTGCAAGCGGCTGCTCATGTGACTGCGCGGGTTGACCAGACAGCACGGGCTGTCGATGAGCCGCGAGGATTCTTTGATGTCCACGATGTGCTTTTCGAGGACGCCCCGGAACAACTCCACGACGCGTGGGAAGTTGGCGTGAGCGGCCTTCGGGACTTCAGTATCGGCGGTCTCTGTCGATTCGGGAAACTTGACTTCGACACCATCGATCGACATCAATTCGCGGCCGTTGTACATGCGGATTTGGATGAACGCGTACTCGTCGATTGGGTCTTCGAGGAACAGCACTTCCAGATTGCGCTTCGTGAACGCTTCCAAGTGCGGGTGCGAGGCCATCGAGTCCAGCGTCTGTCCGCTGAGGTAGTAGATCTGCTTTTGATCCGACGGCGCACGTTTGATGTACTCGTCGAACGAGACCGTTGGTTGCGGCGGCTTGGCGTCGTCGAGGACTGCCAGCAAAGGAGTCTCGCTGTGCGACTTCGAGGAATGGAACCGAAGCAGCTTGGCAATCCGATCGCGGTTCTCGAAATCGGTCGCGATGCCCGTCCGCAGAATGACCGCGAACTGCTTGATGAACGCGGCGAAGGTTTCGGGCTGCTCTTCGGCCAAGTCCTCCAGAAAATCGAGTACCTTCTTCGTGAGCACACGCTTCAACTTCGGGACCAGTTTGTGGTCCTGCAAGGTTTCACGCGAGACGTTTAGAGGCAGGTCGGCCGAATCGACAACGCCGTACAGGAACCGCAGGTAATCGGGCAACAGGTCGCGGCAGTCGTCCTGAACGAGAATCCGCTTCGCACAGAAGTTGATGCCGTGCTGAATGCCTCCAAACCCGAGCAACTCAAAGTTTTCTGGAGGGCAGTACAGGATCGAATTGAATTGGATCGGCGAGTCACTCGACAGATGCAAATGCCACAGCGGCTTCTGCTCGGTCCCATGAGCCAGCCATTGATAGAAGCCTTCGTGCTGTTCGGCCGTCACTTGGTTCTTGGGTTCGACCCAGATCGGCTTCTGCTCGTTGAGTACCTTGTCTGCCAGCTTGATCGGGTGCGGCACGAACGTCGAATACTTGTGAACGACGTACTCGAGCCGCGCCGGTTCGGTGAACTCTTCCATCTCGGGCTTGAGGTGCAGAATGATCTGCGCCCCGCGCGGCACATCGCCTTCGACCGGTGTGATCGTGAAGCGTCCCGAACCGTCGGACTCCCAACGCCAGCCGGTCTGTTCCTTGTAGCTCCGCGTGACGACGACGACCTTTTCGGCGAGCATGAACGCCGAATAGAAGCCGACACCGAACTGACCAATCAACGACAGATCAGCCTTGGTTTCGCTTCCCGCTGACGACGAAGCCAAGCTCCGCAAGAACTCTTTCGATCCGCTGTGAGCGATCGTGCCGAGGTTCTTCACCAGCTCATCGTGAGTCAACCCGATGCCGTTGTCACGGATCGTCAGGATGGTCGCTTCTTTGTCCGGCTCGAGTGAAATCTGCAGCGGCACGTCATCGCGATACTGCTGCTCGGAGAGTTGCACATGACGGAGCTTGTTCAAGGAGTCGGAGGCGTTCGAGATCAACTCGCGCAGCGTGATCTCGCGATTCTGATAGAGCGAGTGCGACAGGATGTGCAGGAGTTGTTTGATCTCAGTCTGAAAGGTGAACTCTTGCTGCAAGTCGGACACAGTGAACTCCGGTAGTCGAGGATCAGGATTGGACGACGACACGAAATGGCAGTCGCGGGCCAGCCTCAATCGCAAGGCAACATACGTGCCGAGAAATCGCGCCCGGTGCAAGCTGTTCGCAAGTCGTGGCCATGCCATAAGAAGCCGACAAATTGGGGTAAACTCTCCCGCAAGCGGTCCCTGTCAAGATGGCAGAACCCGAAGCCTGACGCGCAAGTTTTTACCTCGCGCGATGAGTGCTTGAGTCATCTGAGCGGGGCGGCGTCAGCCCCCTGGTTCTTGGGCGTCAGCCCGCTTTGGAAGTACCGTGGGGCTGACGCCGCCCCGCTCGGAAACCTCTCACCTTTAGTCGCGTGAGGGATAGAAGGATTCGCCGAGTGTCCTTCGCTTGCGCGTCAGGCTTCGAGGAGTCATTTGCGTTCGGCCACTCGCCCTACTGATAAATCACAACCAGAAAGACGGTCGCCTCGCCCTTGCCAAGGTTCTCGATTACGTGAGGAACATCTGCGCGGTAGGTGGTTGAGTCCCCTTTGCTCAGCTCGGCCGAGTCGCTCGACGATTCGATGCGGACCTTCCCCTGTTCGACCGTCAGGAACTCGCGCGTTCCCTTGAAGTGAGCTGCACTCTTCAAGGCACCGCCTGGCTTGAGTCGCACTTGGTAGAACTCGACATCCTTTTCGAGGTTGAGCGGCGAGAGCGTCCGTATCTCGACCGCCTCGTCCGAGCGATAGAGATGCTCGCGGTCATCGGCGCGAATGACGTGAATCGCCGACGACGCGGACGGCATCTCAACGAACTCGGCCAGCGACATGTTGAATGCTTGCGCGATCTTGCACGTCACGGCCAGGGTCGGGTTCGCCTGGTTCCGTTCGATCTGGCTGAGCATCGACTTGCTGACTCCCGATGCGGTCGCCAACTGGTCCAGCGACCACGCTCGCTCTTGTCGCATCCGCTTCACTCGCAGAGACAACTGCCCGCTGATCGGGTCCACCTCGGGAACGGATTTCTGTTTCGCGGTAGCTCGCTGCATCATCGCCTCGTCCATTATCGTGGATACTGTGTCTTGCAAACAACACACCAAGCGTCTAGCTTACCGCCCACTTCGTCCGGCATACAGGATGACGGGGCGAAGAGTTTGGGCCACGAATCTCACGAATCTGAAGAGCAGGGGTGAATTCTCCAACAAAACCAAGTGAGCCGGGCGGCGTGAGCCCCCGGACTCTTGAATCCGATTCAAATGGTCTGGGGGCTTACGCCGCCCGGCTCACCTGATCGCAATTTCTGTCGGGGACATCAGGGTGAATTCAACGCGGCCTGAAACCCATTCCGTTCTGACTCTCTCCCCTCTTCAGATTCGTGCTATTCGTGGTTCAACGCCTTCCCCTCTTTCTAAGCAGGAGTTCGCCCGATGAAAGCCCTCGTCAAACGTGAAGCCAAGGTTGGATTGTGGCTCGAAGACATTCCCGAGCCGACCATCGGGATCAACGATGTGCTGATCAAGATCCGGAAGACCGGCATCTGCGGGACGGATGTTCACATCTACAAGTGGGATGCGTGGGCTCAAAAAACCATCCCCGTGCCGATGGCGGTCGGCCACGAGTTCGTGGGTGAGGTCGTCGAGGTCGGCTCGAACGTCACCGACTTTCATCCCGGTGAGATCGTCAGCGGGGAAGGGCATGTCGTCTGCGGGACGTGCCGCAACTGTCTGGCCGGTCGGCGACATCTCTGTGCGCACACGAAAGGGGTGGGTGTGAATCGACCCGGCGCGTTTGCCGAGTACCTGTCGCTGCCGATGACCAACGTCTGGCACCACGCGCCCGACATCGACCAAGAAGTGGCGTCGATCTTCGACCCGTTCGGCAACGCGGTCCACACGGCTCTCAGTTTCGATCTGCTCGGTGAGGACGTGCTCATCACCGGCGCCGGTCCGATCGGTGTGATGGCCACCGCCATCGTGCGACATGCTGGGGCGAGACACGTCGTCGTGACCGACCTCAACTCGTACCGGCTCGATCTGGCGAAGAAGATGGGTGCGACGCGCGCCATCGATCCGCGCGAAACGTCTTTGTCAGACGTGCAGAAAGAACTCGGGATGAAAGAGGGTTTCGATGTCGGACTGGAGATGTCGGGGAACCCGGCGGCGTTCAATGGCATGATCAGCAGCATGGCTCACGGCGGCAAGATCGCGATGCTCGGCATCCCCGAAAAGGAGATGGCCATCGACTGGAACCTCGTCGTCTTCAACATGCTCACGATCAAGGGGATCTACGGTCGCGAGATGTACGAAACGTGGTACAAAATGACGGTGATGCTCCAGAGCGGCCTGAACATCAAGCCGGTGATCACTCACCGCTTCCACTACACCGATTTCCAAAAGGGCTTCGATGCCATGCTCTCCGGACAGTGCGGCAAGGTCGTGCTGGATTGGGCGACGTGAGGAAGAAGATGTAGGGTGCGTGAAGTCTTCGGAACGCACCCTCGCCGCAGGATGAATGGTGTGTTCCGAAGACTCCACACACCCTACGCAACTTGGGACAAACAGTGCCGGATGGGACCACCAGGAACGAGAGTCAGCATGAATATTTTCGTCCGAACCGTTGCCGGAATGATGACGGCGGGATTGATGTGGGGATCTTTGTTTGCGGCGGATCAGGCAGCGAAGACGTTGGTCTTCAATACAACTACTCCGACCGATGATTTGCAGGGATCACTTTCTGCTCAGGTGAGATTCGCGCAGAGTCAGATCTTGCCGGCTCATCCTCGCACGGGGGACAACCAACCATATCTGATCAGTCAGCGCAGGACCCTGTTGCTGGTGCAGCCGCTGAAACCGAATGGCAAGATGCCCCTGCAAGTCACCGCTCGTGACATAGCGGGAAAAGAACTCGGCACGCTTAGCCTTGATCCTCCCGAAAAGCTTCCCCAAACCGCTTACGACCTGGATGGCATTCCAGACGAGAAGATTGATTTCACGGTTCCCGCCAAGGCCGAAAGCGTCATCAACAACAGGCTTGAGTTGCAAAAGCTGGCCGAGCCGGAAGAGACCTTTCTGCAAGGTCGGCTGCGGCAGAGCAAGCTTGTCGAGATTCAGACTGCCGACGGACAGTGGGTCCGCGACATTTATGTTCCAAGCGGAGCCGAGTTCGACGGTAAGCTCCTGCGCGTTCGCTCAAGTGCCGGTTATGGATCGACGGTCCACTACAGCGGTCGTGGAGCCGCGATCAATCGCGGTCAGACCCTGCTCTTCAAATCGGTGCGAGGTCAGTGGATTCTGGAAAGCGATCTCGACAATCAGGGAATCAAATACGCCGACAATACATGGAGCGGTGTGCTGCCCGCTGAATGGATTCTGCCCGGCCTGAACCTTCAGATTCAGCACGGCTCCCAGAGCGGAACGCTCGCCGATTTGAAGGTTGGAGCCCCCACCGAATTGCTCATTCACACAATTGACATCGGGATGCTGACGCCGCCTCGCGACCAGTTTCACTTCGCGAATGATCCTTCGGCTCATCGGGAGTACTTCCAGGCTGCGCCCACGAGCCGATTGATCGTGAGCCAGTACGCACCACTATCCCTTCCCGAAGTGATGCTGCCTGACGGGGCCTTGCTGACCGAGCATGATCCGAGCAAAGGCGACTGGCACAACGGAACCATGCGTCAGAGGATCGGCAAGGAACTAGTCTCGCACGGCATCGACAATGCCAATTACGGCATCAACAGCACTGCTGGCGAGGGTGAAAGCAGCCACCCTTATGTCGCTGCCCAATTGGCCGCCCACAACAGCGTCGGCATGTACAAATCCGGACTGGTCGTGCATGGCGGTTCTGGTGGAGGCGGCATCGTGACTCTTGATGACTCGCTGCACAACGAGTTCAGCCACGAAGTCGGACACAACTACGGTCTCGGTCATTACGTTGACGGCTTCAAGGGTTCGGTGCATCGCAGCGCCGACCAGATCAACTCCACGTGGGGCTGGGACGCTGATAAGAACCGTTTCATCCCCAACTTCTCACCGGTACGTAGCGGCAAAGACACCTGTCTGGAGGAACAATGCCAAGGACCGTTCGACGGCCGTTCCTTTGGCATGGACGCGATGGCGGGAGGCTCGCCGATGTCGAGCTTCGTCCGTTTTACGCCTTATACGCCAAACACAACATCCATCATCCAGCGTTTCCTGGAAGGCAAGGCGGTGTTTGATGCCAAGTCTCCAACTGGATTCAGCAAGTGGAATGAGGCCACAGGCACAATGGAGCCATACAGCCATAAGATTGAATTCGGGACTCAGACTACTGCGCCGGTGAACGACCTCAGCGAAAAGAAGCTGGCATCACTGCTGGCCGAATATGACCGCGTCAACGTGGCAATGGGCGACGGCAACTGGACCAAAAACATTCCCGTTCCGGCAGCATCGACGGCCAATCGTGGACGGACCATCGCGATCGATCACGAGGCGAGCTACAGCAGCACTCTCTTCCTGAATGGGAACCAGATCACAGTCCCGCGCGGCTTTAATAAGAGCTACGTCTCCGACGGAAAACGCTGGAAGGAGGGTGCGGCAACAGACCTGACGATCGAACGCAAACCACAGTCGTTTGGAGTCCCCGTCACAACGCTGATCGGTTACTACGACCCAGAAGGTGGTTTGAAGACCACCATTTATCCCGCGCTGCACGGAGCCTACGGCTTTACCTACAGCGATGATCGCGGCCCCTCAAATAATCAAGACTGCCACCTGCTGGTCGAGACAAGCAACGGCCCACTCCGCTTCCGCCTGGCAAATCAACGCCTCAGCACCAAAGTCATGAACAAGTTCCACGTGAACATCCCCGAATCCGCTCAGCCGAAAAAAGTCTCTGTCGTCTGCCGCGGGAAAACCCTCGACAGTAAACCGATCGCACCAGCGACCGAAAAACTGTCCTACACGGTTAACGGCCGACCGCTCAGTTCCGGCAAGTGAGCTGACTGCGAACGGTCGATGGTGTTGGAGCGTCTTTGCGAACCCCCGGGGCTTCATCCAAAGCGACTCCAGTACCGGACACGAGCCGCGAGGTGTATGAAACGTGGTACAAAATGACGGTCATGCTCTAAGGCGGCCTGAACATCAAACCGGTGATCACTCACCGTTTCCACTACACCGATTTCCAAAAGGGCTTCGATGCCATGCTCTCCGGACAGTGCGGCAAGGTCGTGCTGGATTGGGCGAAGTGAGGAAGAGGTTTGAACCACGAAATACGCGAAAGACACGAAACGAAAGACTTACGGTGCGTGGAGTTTAGCCATGAGCAATGCAATCAAGCCCAATCGTGTTCGATCCATAAAACTCGGTTGCGGGGGTGATTGGGAGCAAGAGTGCATCAGAGACGGAATTATCCGTTTTGGGTTTGGTGCGGCTTCCGACGAACGGCTTCCGTTGTGTTGTGCGAGCAAATGAAACGAGCTTACGACTAGCTTTCTTGAAGGCGGCAAGGACACGGGCACGGCAACCCGAATCACGAACGAATCACGGCTGTTTTTTGAAGACGATGGAACGCACTCTGGATCACGTTCGCGAGGGAACAGCTTTATTGGGGCTTCCTTTCGCACGATCCAGCAGAGCAACACCAAAGTCGCGACGGAGTGTTCCGTCGAGTCGTTGGTGGCTGGCAATGGAAGGACATCAAAGGAGAGCCGCTGAGCAAGGATCGGCTTTCCGGTGTGATTAACAAACTCGCTGCATATCGCGGCACGACTTGCGACGTTGACCTCGAGCAATACGTTATTCGCCGAATCAATGGAGAGAAAACGGCAGAAGTCGAAAGAGCCAACGAAGCGCTCCGCGAGATGATCGAGGCGGTGGTCGGAATGTTCGGCTGCTAACGTGGCATGACTTTGAAGCGCTTGTGGGCCTCGTATTCTCCGTTAGCGGCTGGCGTCGTCAGGGCGATGTCGGAGGCCCGCAGCAGACGATCGACATAGAAATGACGTTGCCAACAACGGATGAACGAGCTTTCGTGCAGGTGAAATCGAGCACCGATCAAGCGGAACTCGACAAGTACGTCGGCCAGTTTGAGACGCTTTCGCATCACCGCATGTTCTACGTCTATCATTCATCAAAGAAACCGCTCGCGGAACCAGATGACGACACCGTCACTGTTGTTGGCCCGCACAAACTGGCTGAAATGGTGGTTGAAGCTGGTTTGGTATCGTGGTTGATCCGCAAAGCTTACCAGACCATCAGCGGGTGGCACCAACGCGCTCGCCAATTCTGGAGCACTTCGCGACGACGGCCTTGCATGCCCGCGCGTTGATTTCGTCGCGATCGGTGCGACCGGAACAGTCATTCGACGCGAATGGCGTGTTTCTTTTTTGCAACCTCCCGAACGTGACCTAGGTTTGGCTGGAGAGGCTGGACTGTGCCGGTTTTCGGTGAGTTTGGTTTCCTGCCGGTTGTTCCCCCCGAACAACGCCCTGCTCGATGACGATCGCCCCGTTCGGAGTTCACACCAAAATGGCCGCAGTCAGTTCCGCTCCTCCTCGTGGTCGTGGTCCTTCCGCCGAGTTGGACTTTGAAAGCCTGAAGCGGCTCATCCACGGCAAGCTGGTCGAGAAGCTCGATCTCTCGCGTTTGGGTGACTTGCAGGGCGACACGTTGCGTCGCGAGATCCGTCTCGTCGTCGAACATCTGTGCGACACCGAGAACCCCGCGCTCAACCGTTCGGAACGCGAACGACTCGTTGAAGAAGTGCTCGACGATACCTTCGGTTACGGCCCGCTAGAGATTCTGCTCAAGGAGCAGGGGGTCGCCGACATCATGATTAACGGGCCGAAGAACGTCTTCATCGAAAAGAACGGGCGCATTCAGCGGTCGGAAGTGACCTTCCGCGACAACGCACACCTGATGCAGATTCTCGATCGCATCGTCTCGCGCGTCGGTCGCCGGTGCGATGAAACGTCGCCGATGGTTGATGCTCGTTTGGCGGACGGCTCCCGCGTGAACGCGATCATTCCGCCGCTGGCCCTCGACGGTCCTTCGTTGACGATTCGGCGTTTCGGATCGAAGCCGCTCGGTTTGGAAGACCTGATGAAATTCGGGGCCTTCACGCCTGAGATGGCATTGCTGTTGGAAGGAGCGATCAAGGCTCGTCTGAACATCATCATCAGCGGCGGTACCGGTTCCGGAAAAACGACGCTGCTCAACACGTTGTCGAGCTTCATCCAAAACGATCAGCGCGTCATCACGATTGAGGACGCGGCCGAACTCCAACTGCAACAAGACCACGTCCTGAGACTGGAGACGCGACCATCGAACATCGAAGGGAAGGGCCGCGTCACGGCGACCGATCTCGTGAAGAACGCCCTGCGAATGCGACCCGACCGAATCATCATCGGTGAGTGTCGCGGTCCCGAATCGCTCGACATGTTGCAAGCCATGAACACGGGTCACGAAGGCTCGATGACGACCATTCACGCAAACACTCCGCGCGACGCCATGTCGCGACTCGAAACGATGATCGCGATGGGTGGCGTGGAATTACCAATCCGTGCGTTGCGTCAGCAGTTCGCCGCTGCCGTCGATCTCATCGTGCAAGTCCAACGGTTGCAGGGCGGTCCGCGCAAGCTGACCTACGTCACCGAAGTGCTGAACATGGAGCAGGACCAAATCGTGATGCAGGACATCTTCTTGTTCAAACAGGACGGCATCGACGAGAGCAATCGTGCGTTCGGTCATTTCGAAGCGACCGGCGTGCGACCTCAGTTCATGAGTCGCCTCGAAGGCGCGGGGGTCAAGCTGCCGTCGAACCTGTTCGCGGCGAGGCCACTCGGCAAGTAAGGATCTGTCCAAAACCAACTCCGAGTTTTGTGGAGTCGGAAAAACTAGCCCGACGCGCGAGCGAGGGCTGGACGTTGGATGTGTGCGAAGCCCTCGCTTGCGCGTCGGGCTAGTTTTGAAATGGAACACGGGTTCCGACTACAGATTTCGTTCCATTTTCAATCGAGACCGGGAGTGGATCAGATGGATCCGATCTGGATGATTTCGGGAGCCGCGTTCATTGGCGCGGCAGCACTCGCGTCGGCCATCTACACGATGGTCAACGAGGCGGGATCGACGCGCGCTGAAGACCGGCTCGATGTCTTGGCAGGTAGCAAGACGGCGGAAGCGGAGGTCACTCGCAGTCTGATCAAGCAAGACATGGTGGGCGGCACGAAGGCCAAGCCGTCGGCATTCGGCAAGTACTCGAAGAACCTAGGGAAATGGGGCGAGTTCCTAGAGCAGGCCGACTCGCCGATCGACCTGCAATCGCTACTCTTGATTTCTTGCGGCATCGGCTCGGTGGGAGCGATCGCGGGGGTCGTGCTTCAATCGCCAACGCCACTGTTGCCGGTTTACTTCGCCATGCTCGGAAGCCTGCCTACGTTGTGGTTGGTGTTCCGACGCAAGAAGCGGTTCGCCAAGTTTGGCACTCAGTTCCCCGATGCACTCTCGTTGTTGGCCCGAGCGCTCCGCTCCGGCCACAGCTTGAACTCCGGGATGCAAATGATCAGCGAAGAGATGGCCGCACCGATCGGCCTCGAATTTCAAATCGCCTTCGAGGAACAGAACCTCGGGATTCCGGTCGAACAGACGCTGAAGAACATGATGAAGCGGATGCCGAATCTCGACCTGAAGTTCTTCATCACGGCCGTCTCGATCCAACGGCAAACGGGCGGTGACCTCGCCGAAATCATCGACAAGATTTGCGAAGTCGTTCGCGAGCGGTTCAAGATTTTTGGAATGATCCAGGCACTGACCGGTGAAGGCCGTCTGAGCGGTGCGGTGCTGATGGGTTTGCCCATCGCGCTGTTTCTCGCCGTCTACAAGCTGAACCCGGATTACGTGATGCTGCTGTTCACGCATCCCTTCGGCAAGAAAATGGTCGCGGGCGGGATCGTGCTGCAAATCTTGGGAGCAGTGGTCATCAAGAAGATCATCGATATCAAGGTGTAGGGCGAAAACGTCATCAGACCTCAAACAAGCGTCCCCACTAGGCTGATTCCGGTGGCTCGCGTGTTTTTGCGCGACATCAAGCAGCTAGTGGAATTGAGTAGTGCAAAGACCTGATTCCACCGGGGCAAGCCCGGCGGGGTGGCGGTTCAAGCGAGCCGTTACGGCTCTCAACGGAAATAAAACATCATGGACATTGCTGCTGTCATGCCGTGGGCGATTTTTGGAGCGATCACCATCGCCCTGTGGGCCGTGATGAATGCCTTCACGCCGGAGGAGTCGCGCGCCACCGAACGACTCGAAGAACTGCGTGACCCGGCATCGCGTGGCAAGAAGAAATCGAAGAACGGACTGGCACGCGTGTTGGAATCGGCGGCTCCCGCCTTGGCGAATGCGCTCGGCAAAAAGTCCGATGTCGAACACAGCGAACTGGCCGTGCGACTGGCCAACGCGGGCTTCAATCAGGCCAATGCGGGACAACTGTATCTGGCCATTAAAGTGGCGATGCTCGGCGTCGGCGCTCTGGTCGGTGGCGGTTATGGGATGCTCACATACGGAGCTTCCATGGGTGGCATGATATCGCTCGGGATCGCAGCGGGAACGGGGTTCTTCATTCCGGAACTGGCTCTCAAAATCATGTCGGCGGGTCGCAAACAGACGATTTTTCTGTCGTTGCCCGATGTACTCGACCTGCTCGTCGTCTGCGTGGAAGCGGGGCTGGGGTTGGATGCCGGCCTGCGAAGGATCAGTGAGGAATTGGAAGACGTTCATCCGGAAATCTGTTCGGAAATCGCTCTCTGCAACATGCAGGTTCAGATGGGGCGAGCCCGTCGCGATGTGCTGCACGACTTCGGTCTTCGCACGGGAGTCGATGACGTGAAGGCTCTGGCCGCGATCCTGATTCAAGCCGAACGATTCGGATCGTCGATCGCCTTGGCGTTGCGAGTTCAGTCCGAAGCGATGCGTGTCAAACGCCGGCAGATGGCTGAAGAGAAAGCTCAGAAGACCGCCGTGCAGATGCTCTTTCCGATGGTGCTGTTCATTTTTCCGGGCATCTTCGTGGTGCTGGTCGGTCCGGCCGCCATCCAGATGATGGAGAACATGTGACGGCGCGAATGTATTCGGGCGGTGTATCGCAAATGAAAATCAGGGCCATCGCCTTTTGAATCTGAAATAGGGTGCCACGGTCACGGAGCTGCGACTTGGCCGTGAGAAGGAGAAACGGCCTTCACTTCGTCACACGGCCACGTCGCAGCTCCGTGACCGTGGCACCCGAAATTGACGAAGGTAATCGCCCTGCTCTGAGATGGGTGGGCGCTGCCAATCGGGATGAACATTCCGTCAAGCGTTGGCATCGGGGCGTTAGCATCTTGTTTCTTGCCACGAGTTGCGGCCACCTGTGAACGATGTGAAGTTGATTATGGTGCAGTAGTTGCGCCGACTCTCTCGGTCGCGACAGTTGCCTTGCCTGAATGGACAGGAAGACCTGCGCCGCCAGTGGATTCGGTAAACCGAACTCGCGTGAGGTCGGTCTGTACAAATTGCGCTCGTCATCACGGTTATGCAGCGTGAGCCAGTTACGTCGCTCAACGAGATTCGTTCAGATGCGAAGGTCTCGTATCAGTGACTTTGGCATAATGTCGCTTGCCATTCTCCTGAAGCATCCCACCGGCACTGTGTTTGCAGACTCCACGACGGGACGATTCCCCTGATCTCCCCTGAAGTGACCGCCGTCACTCGTCGATGTCCCTCTCGATGGAAGCGAATTCATGAACACTCCCCCGGAATGGCTGGCTGCGCTGGCTGATGAAGTTGCCGCAAGAATTCAGCCGCTGGAAGCAATGGGGCCAATTGGTTGCCATTACTTTCTCACTCCGTCGGGTTGGGAGATCACCGTCTTTCCCGCACTGACCGAAGTGGTCGGCGGCCCGTACGATGGCCAGATGTTTGGCTCAAAGTTTGAATTCGATGTGGTCTCGCTGCTGAGCATCTTCACGCAGGTGACGACCGTGCGTTGGCAGTCACAAGAATTGAGTGACGAAGACGAACTCGGAGCGCACCTCTCGATCGAAGGTCACTATCACGACGAGCCGGTCTGGGTGCGCGTTCCCGCCGTCTCTCCCAAACGCTTCGAAGCGGGTCGCCAGATGCACGTTCACAGTGGCAACTGGCAGGAAACGTGGTGAGGTGAAGCAAGCTGTAATCAGCCGTAGGGCGCTAGCCCCGGTTAGAGACGCAAACCGGGGCTAGCGCCCTGCGGCTGATCAGGAAGTGATTGCGTCCCGTTCTAAAAAAAGTCCGGCTCACAGAGCTAAGCCGGACTTCAGTCGCTTCTTACTTCCGTTCGAGCTACTCCTTCCGCAGGCGCTTGCCGAGCTTGGCGATGACATCGCCGCACTCCTTGCGCACCGCGTTGAAGCCCGTCACAGTGACATCGGGTTGCTTGAGGTAGTCGAGAATAATCGCCTCGGCGATGGCGACTTCGCGACTGACCTGTGGAACTTCCGAAGCGATCTCGTGCGGAATCGTCGTCACGCCATTGAGGTCGCCGTGCAGCAGGTCGCCGGGATAGATGGTCAACCCGCCGACGGTGATCGGCACGTTGATGTGAATGATGTGGCAGTAGCCGTGTGCCGCGATCGCGCCGTTGGTGAACGCGGGAAAACCGAGGCCCTCAACTTGCGCGAGGTCGCGTCCCGTTCCGGACGTGATCAAGCCCTGCGCACCGAATCGCTTGTAGGTCGAGCACATCACTTCGCCGAACGTCGCCGACGCGCAGGGTTCATCAAGGTCTTGAAAGATCAGCACCGGTGGGCCGGGGATCGTCGAAAATGCATCGAGCTGCGCGCCAATGCTGCCGTAGGCATCGCCTCCGCGCGGGGGAGCCATGCTGCGGAAGGTCGAGGTCAACGCATAGCCGACCATCGGCGGGAACGCCGGGAAGCACGCCTTGATTGACGAGTTCATGTAGCCGGTGTTGCGGGGTCGCAGGTTCCACAACTCAACGGCGTTGCAGACCGTGGGGGAATCGAACTGACGGAGTTCGGCAAGTTGCTCAGGCAGGAGACCAACAACAGACATGACGGTCCTTTCGAGGCGATGACAAGGAGGGAAGCGGGACACCACGCTCACGGCCATTTGTCGCGAGGAGTCGGATGATAGGCAGAGTCTTCACGAAACGAAAACCTACGCGACGGTGCATAGCAGGTCCATCGCCTCATTCCATCGTGGCACCCAACACTCCATAATCGACAAGGCGATGTCCTGCGGTGTCTCGCCGCGCGTCAGCCGTCAGCAGAATCCGTCCGCTGCACGGACCAGACGTGAATCGTCCGATCGAAGCCCGCCGACGCGAGCAATTTACCGGTCGAGTCAAACGCGACGCCGTAGACCGAATTGCGATGAGCCTTCACTGCAACCAACTCGCGCCGCTCAGCAATGCTCCAGACACGGACGAATCCCTCGAAGCTGCCCGAGACCAGCCAGCGACCGTCGGGCGAGAACGCCACCGATTTGAATCGCTCACCGGGTAACTCGAACGTCGCCACGTTGTCGCCGCCGATGGTCCACAGACGCAGGCTACCGTCGGCGCTGGCCGACGCAATGAACGCGTCATCGGGAGAGAATGCGACTCCTTCGATCGCCCCCGCATGACCGGTCATGGTCTTGATGAGCGACTTCGACTCCGCATCCCATAGTCGGATCGTTCGATCATCTCCAGCCGCCGCCACGCGCTTGCCGGTCGCTGTGATCGCGACGGCCTGCACGCTGGCTTCGTTTCCGGTGAGAACCGCCACCGCCACGTTGGTCTGCGTCTCCCACAGCCTCACCGTTTTGTCGAAACTGCCCGAGACGAGCAGCGTCCCCGCACGCGCCACCGCCGCGCACGTCAGATAGTCCTGATGACCAGAGAACGTCGCCGTCGCGGCACCCCCGTCTGCCGGCCAGACCTTCAGCGTCTTGTCGAGACCCGCCGTGACGATCCGTCCGTCGGCGAGGAACCCGACGAAGGCGACTCCATCACCGTGCCCCTTCAGCGTGCCAAGGTGTTCTCCGCTCGCGACGTTCCACAGCTTGACGGTGTTGTCCAAGCTGGCCGTCGCCAGCCGCTTGCCATCAGGCGAGAACGCTGCCGAGTACGCCGCGTTGCCGTGAGTCAGCGAATGCAATCGTTCGAGGCGGAGGGTCTCGGGCATCAGACCAACTCCGGCAGCGGCGGGTAAATTGGATCGACGAGGAACTGCGGCCGACCGCCGACATCGGGGATCGTCGTGCGTGAGACATCGATCCCGAGGTTTTGATAGAGCGTGGCGAAGACTTCTTGAAAATGGACCGGTCGCTCTTTGGGGAACTCGCCCAGACGATTGGTCGAGCCGATCACCTGTCCGGTTCTCATTCCGCCTCCCGCCAACATCGCGCAGCCCACTTGAGGCCAATGATCGCGACCGCCGTTCTTGTTGATGACCGGCGTCCGTCCGAACTCACCCCACACGACGACGCTGACATCCTCATCCAGCCCGCGTTCGTGCAGATCGTCGAGCAATGCGGTGAGACCTTGATCGAACAGCGGCAAGTGGTCGCGCGCGTTCTCAAAATTGGTCCCGTGTGGGCGACCGTGCCAGTCCCACCGACCATATGCTAGCGTGACGACGCGTGCCCCGGCTTCCACCAGTCTTCTCGCTGCGAGGAAGTAGTCGTTCATCAGCGGTCCCGCGTCACCATAGCCTGCATTTTCGATCGCGCCCCGGCCGTAACGGTCTCGCACACGCGGGTCTTCTCGTTCGAGGTCCAACGCTTCCACAAGCTGGCTCGACGTAAGGATGCCGAACGCCGCCTGGTACTGCGACTCGAAGCCATCCAGCGCGCCACTCTGTTCGACCTCACGCTTGAGCCGATCAATGCCGTTGAGCAACGACCGCCGTCCGCGCAGACCCTCGACGCTGATGCCGCTCAACCCGAGCCGTGCTTCTTCGGCGTTGGGGGAGAACGGTGCGTGCGCCTGTCCCGCAAACCCGGCCTGCCCCGGATCACCCCACGGCCCGTTCTTCATGCGCGGCGAGAGACTGACAAACGGCATCGTCCCCGATCTCAGTGGGCCTTGGAGCTTGGAGACTGCCGCACCCAACGACGGCCAGCCTCCCGGCGGCTGTGCTAAGACGCTGTGACCCGTCATGCACTGAAACGCTGCGTGACGACCCTCTGATCCCACCAAGGACCGAATGATCGCCAGTCGATCCATGCGCTGCGCGAGCAACGGCAGATGCTCACAGATATCGATGCCGGGAACGTTGGTCGCGATCGGCTGGAACTCGCCGCGAATCTCCACCGGCGCATCGACCTTCAGATCGACCATGTCTTGATGCGGCGGGCCTCCCGACAGGAAGACCATGATGACCGCCTTGTGAGACTTCCGCCCCGAGGCCGCTTCCGCCTGAAGCAACTGCGGCAGCGATAGCCCACCCATCGCCAGCCCGCCGATCTTCAGCATCGACCGGCGAGTCATCCCGTCACAAAACTGCTGTCGCGAACCCGGCACGTTCATCATCGGCTCGTCTCCGCTGTTCCCAATGGAAGTTGCCACTGCGATGATGAAGATAGGGCGACTCGTCCCGCATTGTCCATCGAGAAGATTGTTTTCAAACTATGTCTCGTCCCCATTTCAAAACGAGCCCGACGCGCAAGCGAGGTCTTCACCGTCATCGAGTGTCCAGCCCTCGCTTGCGCGTCGGGCTCGTTTTCCGAGGCAAGCACAGGTTTTGAAATACGTTCTCGACGGAGTCACACCATGACGCAGCCAATACCCGCGCCGATCGAACTCACCCAGTTGCCCGAGTTGGCGCGCGCCGTGATCGCTGCGGACCGGTTTCCTCATCTTGCTTCGATGGACGGAGACCAGCCCCGCCTGCGCCCCGTCTCTCCCGTGCGAACCGACGGCTTCGTCGTCTACGTCGCCAACTTGAGGTCGTACCATAAGACTGTCGAGATCGCGGCGAACCCGAAGGTCGAGCTGTGCTACCTCGACGAACACCACGATCAGGTCCGCATCACGGGAATCGCTGAGGTTGTGACGGAGCAAAGCGTCCTGCAAGAAATCTGGGACGCCAATCCACTGCTGCGACATTACCTCGGCAGCTTGGACAACCCGGCGCTGATCGTCTACCGCATCGTCCCCAAGCAGGTGCGGTTCATGCGCGAATGGGCACTCGACTACCACGACGTGCCGTTGCCGTGATCGGACACCCCAACCCGAAGCGTCAGCGAGGATGTCACGGCTGCGCGAGTGATCGTGCGTGCTGGCGGGGAAAAGGAGCGTCCTCGCTGACACTTCTGGTTGATATTCCGATCATCCCTGCGCCACGCGGACGGCATCGGCGACGTTGATCGTCCCCTCATACAGGGCGCGGCCGATGATCGCTCCGACCAGCTTCGGTTGTTGGCGCGAGACTTCTGTCAGTCGTTCGACATCGGCTAGCGTGGTGACTCCCCCGGACGCGATGACCGGCAGGCCGAGGTCCGCCAGCGCGAGCATGTCGCGGATCGTGGCTTCATCGACCCCCTGCATCATCCCGTCGTTGGCGATGTTCGTGTAGATGACCGCCGCCACGTCGAGGCCCACAAATTGGCGAGCCAAGTCGATCGCCGACGTTTGTGAGACGTCGAGCCAGCCCGCCGTCGCGACCATCCCCTCGCGTGCGTCGAGTCCCAGAGCGATGCGACCGGGGAAGAGCCGTGTCATGTCTCGAAACCACTCGGGCTGCTTGAGAGCTTGCGTCCCGATGATCGCTCGCTCGACACCAATATCGTCCAGCATCAGGCGGATCGACGCTTCGTCTCGCAAGCCGCCGCCGAGTTCACATGGGATCGACACCGCGCCGACGATGGCTCGGATCGCGTCCACGTTCACCGGCCGACCGGCCTTCGCGCCGTCGAGGTCCACCAAATGGAGCCGCGTCGCACCGCCGTCGGCCCAGCGACGAGCCATCTCGCCGGGATCGTTCGAGAAGACGGTCTCTTGAGCGTAGTCACCCTGTCGCAGGCGGACGCACTGGCCTCCACGAAGGTCGATGGCGGGGAGGATTTCCATGAGGTTGGTTCTATCGAGAGTAAGGAAGAGTGATGCTGGTAAACGAACGAATCGTGACTTCAATGATGCGGCCCCACCGGGTTCACCCCGGTGGCTCGCGGGTTTTTGCACGCCACGCGATGCCGCATTGAGTGTCGGCCAAATCGAGTGTCAACCAAATAGTGCAAAGACCTGATTCCATCGGGGCAAGCCCGGTGGGGAACGTTTCAAGACAGAGGCGAACGGCTCCGCGTCATAGCGCTGCGAAGTTCCCGAGCAGCTTCATGCCGACCTTCTGGCTTTTTTCAGGATGAAACTGCGTAGCGAACAGGTTGCCCCGTTCGACCATTGACGTGAACGGCAGGGCGTAATCGGTGCGAGCCGCGATGATCGACTCGTCACGCGGGGCGACATAGTAGCTGTGGACGAAGTAGACGGAAGCATCCGGCGCGAGGCCCTCCAGTAGCTTCGGCGAGCCGACCGCTTGGAGTGAGTTCCAGCCCATGTGCGGCACCTTCAGTCCCGGTTGAGCGGGGAATCGCAACACCTCTCCCGGCAAGATGCCGAGGCCGGGCCACTCGCCGTCTTCGTGACTCACGTCGAACAGCAATTGCAGACCGAGACAGATGCCGAGAAACGGCCGATCCGCCTGAACGTGTTCGCGAATCGGCTCGACCAATTCGAGTCGCTGCAATTCGTGAATGGCATCGCGAAACGCACCGACTCCCGGCAGCACCAGCTTCGTCGCGGCACGAACTTGCTCGGGACGAGTCACGATCTCGGCGGGCGAGCCGAGCTTTTCAAAGGCCTTCTGCACCGAACGCAGATTGCCCATTCCGTAGTCGATGATCGAGAGCATGTTCGGCACTTACTTTTTCCTGTTGAGATACGCCTCGCGCAGCTCGTTCACCATTTCGGTCATTGTCTGCCAGCGGTCGCGCGGGTCGAGAGCCAGTCCCTGCATGATCGCGTCGGCGACGCGCGGGTCGATGTCGGGAACGTGTTTGCGGATGTCGTCCGGCGGCGAGTTGATGTGTTGGAGAACGGCGTCCAAAGTCTCGGCCGCCTCCCAAGGAAGACGCTTGGCGTACATTTCGTAGCAGGTGATCGCATACGAAAAGACATCGATCCTCTGGTCGGTCCGTTGCCGCTTGATGAGTTCCGGAGCCATGTAGTTGGCGGTCCCGGTCCGGTTGCCCGGCGCTTGGAACTCGGGAATGTTGGGCACGACCAACCCGAAGTCGATCAGCTTGATGGAGTACTCTTGGTCGAGGATCACGTTGCGAGGACAGATGTCGCGGTGAATCCAGTTCTGCTTGTGGAAGTACTCGATCGCCTCGCCCAACTCGACGACCATCCGCAGACGGTTCCGCTTCATCACTTCGTTCTGAACATCGACGAGATAGCTGAGGCTGACCCCCTCGACAAACTCCATCACAAGGTATTGTTCGCTGTTCGTCGTGATCCCGAACTCGTAGGTCTGGACGACGTGCGGATGCTTGAGCGAAAGAGCGACCTCACCCTCACTCGGCTTCTTCGTCTTGATGCCGATGAAGCGCGATTCGAGCCGCTTGGTCTTGTCGATGTCGAGCAGCTTCAACGCGACGGTCTTCCCCGTGCGCCCATCGATGGCACGCCAGACTTTCGACATGCTCCCCTGGCCGACTCGACTGACGAGTTGGAACCGGCGGTTGATGTCGAGCTTCACCACCTTGGGCGTGGGGTTCAGCAGCTTCTTAAGAAAGTCGAACATGGAGATACCGGGCGGAGAGGAGGCAGGCGGGGGGCTGGAAGTGTTCGAGGTTCGACCACACCAACCCGAAGCGTAAGCGAGGACGTTTTTACGACAGGGAAGGAGATGCGCGAGGGCGAACGAATTGGGGGGCGAGGGAACAACGTCGAGCTTCGTCCTCCCTCACGCTTCGGGTTGGTGATTGGCAATCACATCTCACAGTAGTCGATCAAGCGTGAGAGTTCTGTCCGCAGATCGGGCCGCGCGACGATGCGATCAACGAAGCCGTGTTCGAGCAGGAACTCGCTGGTCTGAAAGCCCGCCGGGAGGTCGATACCACAGGTTGCCTTCACGACGCGCGGACCAGCAAATCCGATCAGCGCTTTTGGCTCCGCGATGGTGATGTCTCCGAGTGACGCGAAGCTCGCTGCGACGCCCCCCATCGTGGGATTTGTGAGGACCGAGATGAACAGACCGCCCGCTTCCTGATAGCGAGCGAGTGCCGCCGACACCTTGCCCATCTGCATCAGCGACAAGATTCCCTCGTGCATCCGGGCACCGCCACCGGAACCACTGAGAATCACGAGCGGCAACTTCATTTCAGTCGCCGCCTCCACAGAGCGTGTCAGTTTTTCACCGACCACCGAACCCATGCTCCCCATGATGAAGGCGGAGTCGGTGAGAGCGAAGACCAGCGGGCGGCCGCGCATGTAACCGCGTCCGGCGATGCACGCCTCGGTCAAACCGGACTTCTTTTGCTCGGCTTTCAGTCGATCCTTGTACGGCTTGGTATCCACAAAGCCGAGCGGATCTTTGGGACCGAGTCCCGCGAACCACTCTTCAAAACTGTCTTCGTCCAAGAGCTGTTCGATGCGAACGCGACCGGGGACGATGAAGTGGTGACCGCACTCGGGGCACAGGAACAGGTTCTTTTCGACCTGCTTGCGAAAGACCGTACTCTTGCAAGAGTCGCAGGCGATCCACAGCCCTTCGGGAACGCCGCGTTTCGTGCGCGGAGCTTCCCCGTTTTGTTCGACGCTGATCTGTTCGGTTTCGGTGGGTGTTGCGGCACTCATCGTGAAGCGGCTCCTGCCAATCGGGCGAGATTTTGACGGGCCGCAGTATAGTTTGGCTCGTCGAAAATGGCACTGCCCGCGACGAAGACTTGGCACCCGGCGGCCGCGGACTGTGCGATCGTGTCAGCGGCAATCCCGCCGTCGATCGACAGCAACGTCTGCGGTCCCACGAGCTGCTTGAGTCGCCTGACTTTATCGAGAACTTCCGGCATGAACTTCTGCCCGCCAAACCCCGGCTCGACACTCATCGTCAATACGAGGTCGCAGTCGTTGAGATAAGGCTCGATGGCGGAGACCGGCGTCTTCGGATTGATTGCCAGCCCGGCCTTTCGCCCCGCCGCACGAATCCGCTGCAACAGAACCGTCGGTTCGGGAACGGCCTCGATATGAAACGTGATCGCGTCGCAGCCCGCCTTGAGATAGCCGTCCAAATATTTGGCCGGATCGGAGATCATCAGGTGCGCGTCGAAGAAGGCTTTGGTGCGAGGCCGAATCGCCTGGATAACCATCGCCCCATAAGACAGGTTCGGAACGAAGTGCCCGTCCATCACGTCCCAGTGAAACCAGGCGGCCTGCGCGGCGTCGAGTTGCTCGACCTCACGCAGCATGTCGCCGTAATCGCACTTCAACATGGACGGGGCAATGATCGGTGGGGGGGCGGACCAGTGTGTCATGGCGAGTTCCGGTCGGAGAAAACTTTGTGCAGGGGAAGAACTTGTCCACGAACAACACCAACGCTGCGGGTTCGTGTTGGCGTCAGACTGAAACGGGGATCGGCTGTTGCGGAGGGAATGTCACTTTGAGATAGATTTCTGAGAGTCGCAAGGTGCAATCGAGTGACTGGACCGTTAGCACGGCGGACAAGCCCGTCACGTCTTCGAGTTGCCAAACACCGTCTGGGCCTCGTGAAAAACGTTCGATGTGCGGTTCGACTTGATCGACCACGATGTATTCTCGCAGCGATTCGATCTGGCGGTAGTGGTGGAACTTGGTGCCGCGATCGAAGTCGGCCGTCGATTCCGACAAGACCTCAATCACAACGAGCGGGTTCGTGAGCGTGTCCAATCCCTTGTCTTCAAACTGCGGCTCCGAGCAGACGGCGACGACATCGGGATAAACGTAAGGGCCGTTTGGAATCCGGGTTCGCATCTCGCTGGAATAGACCTCACACGGCTTGTCCTTCATCTGCTGGCTGAGTTCGCCCGCGAGGTTTGTCACGATCAGGTTGTGATTTCGCGAGGCTCCTGCCATCGCGAAGATTTCACCGTTGTAGTACTCGCTCTTGCGCGTGGCTTGCCGCTCAAACGCGAGATACTCCTCCGGTGTGATGCGACGAATGGACGCGACGACATGGGGGAACTCCCAAGTGAGGTCGTTTAACCGCGTGGGCAACGCCTCGCGCGTTGATGAAGGTAGACGCCTGTTTTACCACTCGACGCGTGGGGCGTTGCCCGCGCGGTTAACAGCCTGTTGAAGACCCCGTAGCACAGGCGGCTCGCCTGTGTTTTCTAACTAGAAATGCAAGCAGGCGAGCCGCCTGCTCTACGTTGTCCGCAGGCTGCTAAGCGAAACGCCTGCGCTATGAAACAGCCCGGATGCAGTGTTGCAACCGGGCTGTTGATGACTCAAATCGACCTCGGTGGAACGAGCCGTCACTTGTCGGTCGGGTTGATGATCTTGAACGTCGTCGCAGCCGCTGCCGCACCAACAAAGTTGGCGACGAGAAAGATCCAAATGTTGGACCACGCGGACAGGTTCATGATCGAGATGCCAACGGCCACAGCGGGGTTAAAGGCTCCTCCCGAGATGCCGCCGACGGAGAAGGCTCCCGCCATCACCGTCATGCCGATCGCCAACCCGTAGAACGAGTTGTTGGCCGTTGCCTTGCAGGTGGCCACGTTGAGCACGACGTAGCACAGGGCAAGCGTGAAGAGGAATTCCGCCAACAGCGCCTGCGGGACGACGGCCGACAGATCCTTCGCCGTTTGAGCGACCGGATAGAGGAACTTCACGATGAGCGCCGCGGCCGAAGCCCCGGCGACCTGCGACGCCATGTATGGTCCCACGTCCGACACCGGGCACTTGCCGCGGAGCATCACCGCCAGCGTGACGGCCGGGTTGTAGTGTGCCCCCGAAACGTGACCGCCCGCGAAAATCATGACCATCAGCGCCGCACCGATGGCCAGGGGTGGCAGCGATGCGCCACCGATCACACTGCAACCGATCGTCAGCACCAAGAAGAACGTGCCGATAAACTCTGTCAGATACTTGTTCACGCCCAACCACCTTTCGAGTGAAGTGAGGCCCTTCAACCGACTCGGAAGCGACCGCACAGACCTTCTGAACGGCAATCAAAACGGCCACGGCGGGGAGAGACTCTGCTCTCCCCGCCGTGGCCCAAAACTCGCAGAGTCTTACAGACCCTTGTCGATCATGAGCTTCAGCAGATCGCCAACGCGATTGCTGTAGCCCCATTCATTGTCATACCAGCTCACCAGCTTGAAGAACTTGCTGTTCAGTTCGATGCCCGAACTCTTGTCGAAAATAGAAGACGACTTGCTGTGGATGAAGTCGCTGCTGACGACTTGTTCGTCGGTGAATTCGAGGACACCCTTGAGATAGGTTTCGCTCGCCCGCTTCATCGCGGCAACGATCTCGGCGTAGCTCGTTTCCTTAGCGGTCTTAAACGTCAGATCGACGACCGACACCGTCGGGGTCGGAACGCGGAAGGCCATTCCGGTCAGCTTCCCCTTCACGGCGGGGCAGACGAGCGACACGGCGATCGCGGCACCGGTCGAACCGGGGATGATGTTTTGAGCGGCAGCGCGGCCACCCTTCCAGTCCTTCTTACTCGGGCCATCGACCGTCTTTTGAGTGGCCGTGTACGAGTGAACGGTCGTCATCAGACCTTCTTCGAGTCCGAATCCTTCCTTCAACAGCACATGCACGAGCGGCGCGAGGCAGTTCGTGGTGCAAGAGGCGTTCGAGACGATGTTGTGCTTGGCGGGATCGTACTGATCGCTGTTCACGCCCATCACGATCGTGATGTCTTCGCCCTTGGCCGGAGCCGAGATGATGACTTTCTTCGCACCGGCGGTGATGTGACCCTTGGCCTTTTCGGCTTCGGTGAACAAGCCCGTCGATTCGATGACGACATCGACCCCGAACTTGGCCCACGGGAGTTCTGCCGGAGTCTTGGCACTCACGACATGAATGTCCTGTCCGTTGACGACGAGGACATCATCTTCCGCCTTATCGGGGCTGGACTTCTTGGAACCGACTTCGCCTGCGAAGCGGCCTTGCGTCGTGTCGTACTTCAACAAGTAAGCGAGATTGTCGGCGGGAACGATGTCGCCCACAGCTACAACCTGCACGTCCTTGCCTACCAGACCTTGCTCGCACATTGCCCGAAACACCAGCCGCCCAATGCGGCCAAAACCATTGATCGCAACCTTCACCGTCACTATGCACACTCCTGAACGATAGACCGGCTGAAGCTTCTGTTCCTGTCCGCCTGATGCCGAATCCGCCGACGTGCGGCATGGGCCCGTGTCGGCGATCCAGTTCAGTTCTGCGCGGAGACCAGCGTCGAAAACCGACGCCGCACAACATTCACAAGTCGTGCCATGCACAAGACTTCAGCCAGTGACGGGCGGGAGTATAGTTGCGGCCTCATTACCGGACAAGCATTCGCAACCATGACCACTCGCCCATATCAACCCTCACCAAGGGGATCGATCAGCGACGAGTTGAACGGAACGAGCCAACTCCCCTGAATGCCGACGCCCCTGTGAGTCGATTAAGTGGGCTAGCCGAGGAAAGTAGACCAGTCACTCCGTGACTGAAAGACTTTTGTTTCGCAATTGACCACGGCTTTAAAACGACGGAGCTTGGCCGGGAGCCAACGCCAGGAGCTAAGCTCGCATGATGTCGAACGACAACCTCGCAACATGGGTCGATCACGGGTGGGAAGCCCTCACGCTGGCGAGACTCCTCGTTTCCGAATTGGCATTCGACACGTCGTGCTCGGTGCGGGCGACTCCTCTCGGACAGCGCCTGACAGAATTGGCAGCCGGGTTTGACCGTTGCAATCAACCGTCCGCAGTGCGACTCGCCTCCGGGCTGGCCGAAGCCTTTACGGAGTTTGGCCGTTCCAATTTGGCCCCGTCCGAATCGGTGCTCGATGTGATTGAGAGGGCGACCCAAGAGTTCGGCGACATGCTGGTGGAACTCGACGCCACCGGACAGGCCGCCAGTTCCGAGCCGAGTCGGGCGACGGTTCGATTGGAAGCGGAAGCTGCACGCCAGCGGAGCTTGAGGCAGGAGCAGGATTCACCGAGAACGTCCGTGCGAATTGATCATTCACCGCCGACCACAAAATTCCCGGACACGATCACAACGATGCGCGACGCGATACAGACTGGAGAGCGAATCTTCTTGGCGAGCGAGTCTCTGTGGAAGCGGCTGCAATCCGACAACGTTTCGCCGTATATGACCTCCGTGTCGCGCATCCATCACCTCGCGGAAACACTGCGCGGACAACTGCTCCAGATCGTCGATCCGACGCACGCGGAACAAACGGAAGACGTTCAGCCCGCCGCCGTTCAGCCCGCCGCCGTTCAGCCCGCTTTCGATGTGGCATTGGAAAGAGGCGACCACCTCGACACACCGATCGAAGTTGAGGCGAACATCACCGAGTTGTTCCCGCTGACACTCGACCGATGCCAGTCGGCTGCGTCGGCCGAACAATCGAGCGTCAGACCGAAGCGGAACAATCACGTCGCCCCTGCAATCCCGTTCTTAGGGCGACAGCCACAGGTCGTTGTCGTCGATGAGTCTCCTTTCTTCCGGATGCTGCTCCGCTCGGCCATCGAAGCGGCGGGACATCAGTCTCGCGTCCTCAATGACATCGAGATGGATGGTGCTTTCTGGATTGAGACCTCAGACGCAAGTTTCATCGCGACCGAATTCACCGCCGAGGACATCGTCGTCTGGAGTGGAGTGAATTCCCCCGAGCGAACCGCGCGGTTCGTCGATTGGGCACAGACTCGCGACTCCGATTCCACGCCGACGCTGATTCGCCTACTGGATGGGCCACACGCAGCCGAGCCTCCCTCGCCCGCGTTTCATCGCACGCTCCTTCGCAACCAGATTCCCGAGTTGCTCAGCGCCATTGATGACAAGCTCGGCCCCCACTGCCGCTCGTCTCACGCCGCGGCCAATTCGACTGGCTGAGCGAGCGTGATCGTGAGCGACATGAGTTGCGTAGATAACCGGCAACAAATCGCTCACCCAATGTAGACGAGTCACTCCGTGACTCGAAGATTCCGGCCTCGGAGTGACAGGTCTACTCTCTTTTTCCGCTCACGCTTCCCCAAGAGAAATTCGCTTCACGTCGCGTGCTGCTGAAGGTCGGCCAAGCCCTTGCGGTGGCAGAAGTCTCCAAACGCTTCACCGGGCAGGCGGTTGGCTTTGTAGTGCTGGAGTGGAGCGACCAGTGTCGCGGCGATGTCGGCTTGTGGCACTGAGTCTTTGTAGATGAACGCGAGTCGCGTCCCTTGGGCGTTGCCGCCGAGATAGACCGTGTACTTGCCCAGCGCGCCGCCCACTCCCGCCTGTTTGCCGACAAGGCCGATGTCGGGCGTGTACGGCCGCGCACAGCCGTTCGGGCAGCCGGTCATGTGGACCGAAATGCGATCCCCCTTGATCCCGAGCTTCGCCATCTCGACCTCCAGCTCATCGATGATCGAGGGCAGGGCGCGCTCGGCTTCCGTGATCGATAATCCGCACGTGGGAAACGCCGGGCAGGCGATCGAATAGCGACGCAGCAGCGTCAGTTCGTGATCCTGCTTAATGCCGTGATCGGCGAGCAGCGCGATGATGTCGGCCTTGTCCTGGGGGTCGATGTTGCACAGCAGGACCGCTTGCAGGGCGGTCAATCGCGTTTCCATGCCGTACTTGGTGAGGATCGCGCGCAAGCCAGACTTGATCCGCAACGAACCTTCATCCTTGATGCGGCCGCATTCAATGTTGATGCCGAGGAACAGCTTGCCATCCCCCTGCTCGTGCCAGCCGATGTGATCGTCCACGTCGGTGACATCGATGTCGCGCGGACCCGGCAGCGATTGGCCGAAGTATTCTTCGACCTTCGCCTTGAACCAGTCGAGGCCGTGGTTGTGGATCGTGTACTTCAACCGAGCGACCTTGCGGTCCTCGCGGTTTCCAAAATCGCGCTGCACTTTGACGATCGCCTCGGCCACCTTCACGACTTGATCCGGTGTGACGAACGCCAGCTTCTGAGCGATCGCGACAAACGTCTTCTCCGCAGAAGGCGTCTTCCCCTGACCACCGCCGACCAGCACGTTGTAGCCGACGATCTGCCGCGTCCCGGCCGCGTCCGGTTCGACGATCGCGAGGAACCCGAGGTCCTGCGTGTAGATGTCGATGCAGTTGTCTTCGGGCAGAGCGATCGCCGTCTTGAATTTGCGAGGCAGATAGACCGTCCCGTAGATCGGCTCATCCACGGGAGCGAACCCCGTGGCGACGTTCGTCTTCTCGCCCGCTTCGTCCGTCAGCCAGATCTCGTGATAGGCGGTCGTGCGCGGCTTGAGGTGCGCCGCGATCGCGTCGGCCATCGCTTGCATCTGATCGTGAACGAGATCGTTCTTAATCGGAGCCGGGCAGCACATCACGTTGCGTTCGACATCCCCGCACGCGGCCAGCGTGGTGAGCAGCGTGTCATTCAGACCTCGCACCGCCGTCTTCAAGTCGTGTTTGAGAACGCCGTGCAGTTGGAAGCCCTGCCGCGTAGTGACGCGCAACGTTTCGTTGGCGTACTGGTCGCACAGATCGAGATGCGCGAGGAACTGTTTCGCAGAGACCTTCCCGCCGGGAACGCGCGTGCGCACCATGAAGATGTACTGCTTCCCCTTCGCGGTCCCGTCGTCGTTCTTCGCCTTGCGAACGTCGCGGTTGTCCTGCTGGTAGATGCCGTGATTCTTGATGAGATGCTCCGAGTCCTTGCAGAACTCGTGATCGTGAAGCAGTTCCTCGGCGAGCGTTCCTCGCAGTTGGTGGCTTCCCTCCTTGATGACTTCCACGGCCGAACGCTTCACTTCGTCTGACATGAACTGGCTTCCTCTCGCTTTGCCAAAATAGGAGCAGCAACCGCCCCCAATCACTCAAAAACACGCTGTTCGGCTCGGGTCGCCCGACCCCACCGAAACGCCCGACCGCAGGTCCCCTCGACATGGGGTGGCGGAGTATACCGGCGAGGTCAAATCCTGACCAAGCCGGGTTGCGAACGGATCAGGACCATCGCCCATTTCAGGTTGGGTGCCACGGTCACGGAGTCCTCGACGTGGCCGTGTGACCGAGAAATCGGCTCGGTGTTCTCACTCGGTGTTCTCACTCGACCACGTCGAGGACTCCGTGATCGTGGCACCCGTTTCCCAAATTCAACAAGGCGACGGCCCTGCGAACGGATCGAGAAAAGTCTGACTCGCAAGTGAAGACATCTCCTGCCACCCACCACTCAGCCAATGAACAGCGGTCGCATGTGCCGCTCGTAGATGTTCTCGGTCACCTGCTTCGCGACGATCGCTTCGTTGGCTTTCAACAAGTTGGTGTAGCGTGTCCCCGCCTTGGCCGCGATCTTGAACGAGACGTGCAGCAACTGTCGGACGTGCGCGTTGAACTCGGGATGACTCTGAATATGCCGCAGCGCACTGGCAAGCTGCGGGCCGGTCCAATGATTCACCGTCGCGGTCGTCGGCAGCTTGGAGCGGTCAATGTCGATCACGCTGGCGTAAGGGGCACACAATTCATCGACGTGCTCCAGCGAGTACGCGTAAATTTCCTGAGCCAGTGCCAGCCCGTCGCCGCCCGCCTCGGCCAACCCGATCAACTCTTCGAGCCATGTCGTCCCCGCCGTCTTCACATGCAGCCCGGCTCCGGTGCGAGCGAGTGCCCGGCGGATGATCGGGTACAGCGAGAACTTGTCGCTGCCGCTATGCACGCTGAGCTTGAGGTTCGCGGGCAAGCCGTACTGCCGCACCGCATGGGCGATTACGGCGAGATCGTCGTTGAACTCCTTCTCAAACTGCACGAGATCGCCGACGTAATCGACTCCCTTGTTGAACCGCCCGGTGAACTTCGGAGCGATCGTTTGCAGCTTCACGTTCTCATCAGCCAACGCGGCCAGAATGATCAGCAACTCGGGCGGCGTCTGCGGCGCATCGGTCTCGTCCATCGAGACCTCGGCGATGATGTTGCCTTCGCCCTTTGCCGCGACGATGTGCCGGTAAATCTTCCCCGCATCTTGCACCGCCAGCAGATACTTCGCCGCAACGCGTTCGACATCGGCTTGAGTCACCGTCAATGGAGCGCTGACTCCGGCAATGCTCAGCGTGCCCACCAACTCCGTGTGCCTCGCCACAAACGCCGCGACATCCGCTGCGGCCGCCGGTTTGCCGATCGAATCCGCAACATCAATCGTGAAGAAGTCCGAGCAACTCATGAAGCGGTCCACCGTCTCCAGTCGGATGTGGTCCGCATCGACGTGCCAACCTTTGCTCCAACCGAGTTCCTTGACCGCAGCCTGCGCGGCATCGAACACGCTCTGCGGTTCTGACCCGATGAACGTGTGCTCGCGATTGGACTTGTTCCAAACCGGAGCGACATCAATGCCGTCCTTCGCCAGCATCTGAAAGGCCCGCAATTGCGCCTTCGCCTGATGAGCAAACCGGTCACCAACACCAAACGAAAACCGTTCCAACATGAGCATTCAATGTTCTTTCCAGATGAAGTTCAGCTTGAGACTTCGCCCCAAGACTCGACCAAACACACTCGGTGTGGAGTCTTGAATGACGATGAATGAGACGGGGTCCAGCTCCACCCAACGAAGGCGGGAGTTCGACAAGTCGCGGCCATTCTGATTCAAACTGCCGAGGCCCGCAAACCACCACGCTCCGGCACCGGAACCACAGAGTGCAGTCGCCCATTCGTGGTAGCCCTGTCGCTCCGCGACAGG